>CAXBHG010000030.1:0-18591 GCA_963975385.1 uncultured Brevundimonas sp. | reverse complement strand
GGGCGACAGGCGGCGTCGGGGCCGTCCGGTAGCGGGTCGTGCCGGTCAGATCGCCCACCCGTGGTGGATGGCGGCGATACCGCCGGACAGGTTGGTCACCGACACCCGGCTGAAACCGGCGGCCTCGATCATCGCCTTGAAGGTCTTCTGGTCGGGGAAGCGGCGGATGCTCTCGACCAGATACTGATAGCTGTCGCGGTCGCCGGCGATCCAGCCGCCGATGCGCGGAATGGCCTTGAACGACCAGGCGTCATAGACCGAACGCACCGGGGCCGTGGTCGGGCGCGAGAACTCCAGGCACAGGAAGCGGCCGCCCGGTTTCAGCACCCGCCGCGCCTCGGCCAGGGCCTGGGGGATGTCGGCCACGTTGCGGATGCCGAAACTGATCGAATAGGCGTCGACCGAGGCGTCGGGCAGGGGCAGGGCCATGGCGTCGCCGACGGTCCAGGACATCTCGGGCTCGCCGCCCTTGTCGACCCCGGCCATGATCATTTCGGCATTGTAGTCCAGCACGATGACCGAGGCGTCGTCACCGCCGCGCCGCTCCTGGGCCGCGCGCGCCATCCTGGAGTAGCGCCGGGCCATGTCGCCGGTGCCGCCGGCCACGTCGAGGATGGTCTCGCCCGGGCGGGGGTTCAGCTTCGCCGCCGCCGCGTCCTTCCAGAGCCGATGGACGCCCACGCTCATCACGTCGTTCATCAGGTCGTAGCTGGAGGCGACGCTGTCGAAGACGCCGCGCACCATGCGCACCTTCTCGGTCGCGTCGACGTCGCGATATCCGAAGGATGAGGTCTTGCCGGATGAGGTGGCCTGGTCGGTCATCCGCGCGGTTTAGCCGTTTGTGGCGACGCCGTCACCGGGCCGCGTCGTCGCGGTACGTCTGGTGTGTTCCGGGGCCGCCAACGCTTGTGATGGCGGGGCGGGCGCTATACGGCAGAGACTGAACAAGGAGACGGCCGATGACGCTTCAAGCCCTTGACCTTACGGAAGTCCTTGCCGGTCTACCGGACTGGACCGCCGCGCCGGGCGACCGCCCGGCCATCGCGCGCACGCTGAAATTCGCCGACTTCAACGGGGCCTTCGCCTTCATGACCGCCGTGGCCCTGCTGGCCGACAAGATGGATCACCATCCGGAATGGTCCAATGTCTACAACCGCGTCGAGATCCTGCTGACCACCCATGACGCTGATGGCGTCACCGACAATGATATCCGCATGGCCCGGTTCATCGACGCGACCGCCGCCCGCCTGGGAGGGCAGTGAGATGCGTACGACAGGATGCGGCCGCGTCAGCGGCAAACGGGCACTGATCACCGGCGCGGCCGGGGGGCTGGGCGTGGCCATGGCCTGGATGCTGGCGCGCGAGGGGGCCAGGGTGGCCCTGACCGACGTCAATCTGGACGGGGTCCAGGCCCTGGCCGCGGCCATCAATGCCGAGGTGCCGGACGCGGCCTTCGCCTTTGCCCATGACGTGACCAGCGAGGCCGACTGGATCGCCGTGGTCGAATCCGCCGTCGCCGCGATGGGCGGGCTGTCGATCCTGGTCAACAACGCCGGCATCGGCGGCGAACTGCGCTATGCTGAAAACGATACGCTGGACAACTGGCACCGGGTCCAGGCGGTCAATGTCGACAGCGTGATGTTGGGCTGCAAACACGCGATGCCGCACCTGCGTGCCGCCGCCCCGGCCTCGATCATAAACATCTCTTCCGTGGCCGGCCTCGCCGCAGCCCCCGGCATGGGGGCCTATAACGCCACCAAGGCGGCAGTGTGGATGTATACCAAGACCGTGGCCCTCGAGGCGGCCAAACAGGACTGGAACGTGCGCTGCAACTCGGTGCACCCGGTCTTCATCAAGACCCCGATCCTCGACCCCTTCGTCGCCATGGCCGGCGGCGACGAGGCCACCGCCCACCAGAAACTGGCCCGCGGCATCCCGCTGAAGCGGATCGGCGAGCCTGACGACGTGGCGTACTGCGTCCTCTACCTCGCGTCCGACGAGTCCAAATTCGTCACCGGAGCCGAGTTCAGGATCGACGGCGGCATGCTGGCGCAGTGAGCCCTGTGGGGCTCACTGCTTTTTTGCACTAACGCTCGCGACGCGGTCGCTCGCTGCTTGAGCGCAGGTCCTGCGCGAAGCGCCAGGCCGCGTAGGGTCGAAAAGGCGGAGCCTTTTGACCGCGGCCCACTAGAGAAGGTCCACCGGCAGGATCTGGCTCGACAGCAACGTCTCCATCGCCGCCCAGTGATCCGCGCCCTGGGCCTCGACCCAGGCCTGGACCGTGTCGCGGCCGAGACCGTAGTTGATGATGTAGCTGCGGTAGGTCTCGATGAAACGCAGGCGCTGGGCCGCCTTGTCCGGGGTCGTCAGCGAATATTTGGCCAGCCGGCTTATCGTCGTGTCGCGATCCACGCGACCGGACAGGAAGTCGTCGGCGATCGTGTATTCCGCCCGCGCCAGCCGCCGCATCAGCGCCCCCAGCCGGGCTTTTCCGGCGAAGTCGGCGTCCGTGATCCCGGTCAGCGGGGCCAGCACCTCCGCCTCGAACCGCGTGCCCTCGTCGCCGGGGAAGGCCAGGTCGATGCCGTAGTTGGCGCTGCCCTCGGCCACGAACGACATGGGGCTGAACAGCGGGTAGACGCTCATCTCGACCCAGCCGCGCTCGCGCACGAAGGTCTGCTCCAGCAGGGCATTGTAGACATGGTGGCCGGGATAGCCCTCGTGGCAGCCCAGATCGACGGCCCGTTCGGTATGGATCGGAAAGTCGGCATTGATCTCGATCCGGCTGGCGGCGTCGCCCAGATAATAATTATAGCCCGACCACGGCTTGTCGCCGACGAAGCCCAGGGTGAAACGCTCATTGGCGGGCAGGGTGATGCGGTCGGCGGTGCGGGCGCGGCATTCGGCGATGGCGGCGCTGATCACCGGTTCCAGCCGGTCCTTCGGAATGACAAAATCGGCCTTGAAGGCCGTGACCCGGTCGGTCAGCGGTCCCGGGCCGGGCACAAGCGCGTCGATCTCGGCCAGCACCGGGTCATAGGTCGACAGCGGGGCCAGGTCCGGGCGGATGCCGAACAGGGCCTCGGCCTCGTCGGCGAAGCTCATGGTTTCGCCCGACAGCATGCGTAGCCGCGCCGCCGCCGCCGACACATGGGCCAGCAGATATTTACGGCGCTGCGCCGTCGCCGCATCCGACCCGGTCACGGCTAGGGCGTTCAGCCGCGCCGTCAGGGCCGCGGCCCCGTCGATCAGGGCCGGGACCTCGCGCGGGTGACTCTTCGCCGCTTCCTGCCATTCCGGCGGGCCGTAATAGGCGTCGACATAGCCCGGCTCGCGCTCGCCGATCTCCAGGATCAGGGCGACATAGTCGGCGGCGATCCGGTCCAGACTGTCGACCGGGGCCGGACCCGGGGCCGGCGCGGTGGCGCAGGCTGTCAGCAGCATCAGGATCGACAGGGCCAGGGCACGCATCGGCAGAACTCCGCAACAGGATCGGTCACGCTAGAGCGAAATCGATCCGGAGGCGACCGCGCCCGCGCATGGGGGATTGAGGCCGCCCCCGTCCTGCGCTAAGCACCGCCCTCCGCCGTCGTGCGGCCGGATGCACCCGTAGCTCAGCTGGATAGAGTACTGCCCTCCGAAGGCAGGGGTCAGAGGTTCGAATCCTCTCGGGTGCGCCATTTTCCATCCTGCCGACCTCATGATTGCCATTGACCCGGGATGACGTCTCCCGGCGCGCGATGGTTCGGTTGCGGCCGGTTGACGACGGCGACGCGCGCGGACGCGCTATAAAATTCCCGTTAAGCGAGAATGACATGCGGCCCGGTGTGGCGTTGTGGCCTGAATTTTGAATGGTCAGGATGCAGACCAAATTTCCCGGGAAGAATACGCCTCTCGGGAGAGTAACAGTCTGAAAGCTAAGGCTTTGCTTGACGTCAGCAATCTTTTTGATACTGTTGTTCTGTGACTGCGAAACGCGGCTGTTTTACAGTAGTGACGGCATATTTGCTTTCGGTTCTTAGGTAAGTCGCTTTTCTAAGCTTTTACGGGTTGTCGTGGCTCTGTCATGAACAGCTCAATGCGCTGCGTCGCCGGGTGTAGCGCGCGTTTTTTGTTAACTGATCCTTTACCTAAACTCTTAGGGGGCGGTTAACACTAAATCCTTGGGGGGATTGTCGTGGTAGTTGTTCGGAAGAAGCGCGCAGGGTCCGCTACGCGGGCGAATTCGGTTTCCGCCAGCCCCGAGGGGGCGCTGAAGCGGTCTCTCAAATCCTCCACCATGCTGAGCCGGCTGAGCGCCCTGGGCGCGACCCTGGTCGTGTCCGGCGTGCTGTTCGCCGCCGGCGGGGCGCATGCCCAGGCGATCGGGGACCCGATCACCAACCCGACGACCGGCGCGGTGCTGACGGTGACGGACATTGTGCCCAACGGCGTGATTGCGACCGGCGACGTCTTCATCCTGACATCGACCACGGTCGGGGCGATCCTGCCCGACCCGGCCAATCCCGCGCTGACGGTCGAAATCGCCTCGGTGGTCACCAATGTCGGCACCGGGCTGATCGAGCGGGTGGTCTTCACCGACGCGCGCACCCTGGACGTCGTCGCCCCGCTGTCGACCGCGCCTTCGGCCCCGCCCGGGGGCAGTCTGGTGCTGGCGGCGGGTGCGGGTGATTCGAACCAGTTTTCCGACATCCGTCGTGCCAGCGGCGGCGGTGGCGGGCGCGACGGGGCCCTGTTCGTCTCTGCCAATCCGGGCGGTCCCGGGGGACCCGGTGCCAATTTCGGCGTAACCATCGGCAGCGGCTATGGCACGATCACCACCGTCAGCAACGGCCTGCCGGGCGTTATCGTCGCCAGTATCGGCGGCAATGGCGGCTCGGGTGGCGACGGCTATCTGGGGGCCAGTGGCGCGAGGGGGGGTGAGGGCGGTGCCGGCGGTAACGTCAGCATCAATTCCTATATCACCGGGATTTCGACCACGGGCACCTCGGCCCACGGCCTGGTCGCCCAGAGCCGCAGTGGTGTCGGCGGCCCCGGCGGCTCCGGCTTTCTGTTCTCGAGCGGCGGTTCGGGTGGTGCGGGCAATGACGGTGGCAATGCCACCGCCACCAACCAGACCGGCACCATCACCACCCGTGGGGACGGGGCGCATGGGGTCTTCGCCCAGAGTCTGGGTGGGGGTGCGGGTTCCGGCGGCGGCAGCTATGGCCTGTTCGGCTCGGGCGGTAACGGCAACAACGGTGGTGACGGCGGCGCGGCGCTGGCTGTCAACTACGGGCAGGTCACCACCTTCGGGGCCGCCGCCCATGGCGTTACCGCCCAGAGTATCGGCGGCATCGGCGGGGACGCCGGCAATGCGGTCGGCCTGATCACCTTCACCTCGGCGGGGGCGGCC
The DNA here is from genome assembly GCA_963975385.1 of uncultured Brevundimonas sp. GTDB lineage: Bacteria > Pseudomonadota > Alphaproteobacteria > Caulobacterales > Caulobacteraceae > Brevundimonas. The sequence continues at coordinate 13,196 of CAXBHG010000030.1, read as the reverse complement.
GGCGGTAACGGCGGCAGCGCCGTCGTCCGGGCCCAGACCGGTTCGCAGACCCGGACCGAAGGCGCGGCCTCGTTCGGCCTGTTCGCGCAGTCAGTCGGCGGCGGCGGCGGCAGTGGCGGCGTCAGCGCCGGCCTCGTCGCCCTCGGCTCGTCGGGCGGCACGGGCGGCAATGGGGGTGTCGCGCAGATCTTTACCCAGTCGGGCAGTTTCGTCACCACGACCAATCTGTCGTCCCACGCCATCTTTGCCCAGAGCATCGGCGGCGGCGGCGGCAACGGCGGGGTGACCGGCGGTCTGGTCGCGGTCGGTGCCCAGGGTAACAGCGGCGGCACCGGCGGCGATGTCACGGTCGAATCCGGTGCGACGGTGGCCACGTCCGGTATCGGCGCGCGCGGCATCTTCGCCCAGTCGGTCGGCGGCGGCGGCGGGTCCGCGCTCGGCACCGGCGGCCTGGTCGCCCTGGGGGGCTCGGGTGCCGGTGCCGGCGGTGCCGGCGTGGTCACTGTATCGACCCTGGCCGGAAGCTCTGTCACCACCACCCAGCGGGGTGCCGACGGCATCTTCGCCCAGTCGGTCGGCGGCGGCGGCGGTGCGGGCTCCACCAGCGGCGGTGTGGTCGCCCTCGGCGGGACCGGTGGTGCCGGCGGCAACGGCAATACGGTGACGGTGACCAACTACGGGTCGATCAGCACCGGCGGCAGTTTCGCCCGGGGTATCTTCGCCCAGTCGGTCGGCGGCGGCGGCGGGTCCGGCGGCGACAGCGGCGGCCTGGTTGCCCTCGGCGGCGACGGCGCGGCTGCGAGCTTCGGCGGCACGGTGACCGTCAACAACCACGGCATCATCTCGACCGCCCTGAACATCGCCAGCGCCATCCAGGCCCAGTCGATCGGCGGCGGCGGCGGTGACGGCGGTACGACCGGCGGGGTCTTCCTGACCATCGGCGGCGACGGCGGCGGCGGCGGCAATGCCGGCGTCGTAACAGTCAATAATTTCAATAATCTGACGACCGGTGGGAATGATTCCCACGGCCTGTTTGCCCAGTCGGTCGGCGGTGGCGGCGGTAACGGCGGGGCCAGCGTATCGGTCAGCGCCTTCGCCGGTGTGGCCATCGGCGGGGCCGGCGACGCCGGTGGCAACGGCGGTCAGGTCAATCTCAACTTCTTTGATCGCATCGTCGACATCGGTGGCGTTCCGACCTCCGTCCTCGCCTCGATCGAGACCACCGGTGAACGGTCGCGCGGCGTCTATGCGCAGTCGGTCGGCGGCGGTGGAGGCAGTGGCGGCTTTGCCGTCCAGACCTCGATCGGCTTCGGCGGCGCGGTCAGTGTCGCCGTCGGCGGCTCGGGAGCCGGTGGCGGCACCGGCGGCGAGGTCAATGTCAATGGCGACGTGGCCGTCCATACGGGCGGTGACTATTCCGAAGGCATGCTGATCCAGTCGGTCGGTGGTGGCGGCGGTGCCGGCGGCTTCGGCGTGTCGGTGGCCATCGCGGGCGGTCCCGGGGCTGCCTCCCTGTCGGCCGCGGTCGGCGGCTCGGGCGCGGGCGGCGGTGCCGGCGGCCTGGTCACCATGGATGCCGGCGGCTCGATCGTCACCGAGGGGCAGTTCTCGACGGGCCTGCTGGCCCAGTCGGTCGGCGGTGGTGGCGGCAGCGGCGGCTTCACCGTCTCGGCCAGCGTGGCCGGGGCACCCACGGGCAGTCTGGCTGTCGCCGTCGGCGTCGGCGGATCCGGCGGGGCCGGCGGTCTCGGCGGAACGGTCGATGCGACCTTCGACGGTGCGATCCGCACGGTCGAGAATGACGCCCGCGGGGCCGTGATCCAGTCGGTCGGCGGCGGTGGCGGCAACGGCGGCTTCAACGTCTCGGGCGCGGTCGGCATCGGCGGCGTGGGCGGGGCCGGGGCCGCGGTCGGGGTCGGCGGCAGCGGCGGGGCCGGCGGGGCCGGCGGCTTCGCGACCGGCCATATCGGCGGCGCGGTCGACACGACCGGCGACCGGTCCACCGGTGTGACCGTCCAGTCGGTCGGCGGCGGCGGCGGCAGCGGCGGCTTCAACATCTCCGGCAGTATCGGCGGCGGCGGCCAGGTCGGCGTGGCCGCCTCGATCGGCGTCGGCGGCTCGGGGGATACCGGCGGTGCCGGCGGTACCGTCATCGCCTCGGCCCGTGACATCATCACCCGTGGCGAGCAGGCCGGCGGCTTCCTGGCGCAGAGCGTCGGTGGCGGCGGCGGCTCCGGGGGCATGAATGTGTCCGGCAATATCGCGGCGGGGCTCGGCGCGGGCAGTCTGGGCATCTCTGTCGGTGTCGGCGGGGCCGGCGGCGGCGGCGGTGACGGCGGCCAGGTCACAGCGGGCCTCATCGGTGATGTCACCACGGGCGGTGCCGATTCCGACGGTATCGTCGCCCAGAGCGTGGGCGGCGGCGGCGGCGGCGGCGGGCTGAATGTCAGCGCCGGCCTGTCGGTCAGCGGCGGCACCTCGGGGGCCATCGGCGTCGGCGTCGGCGGTAACGGCGGCCTGGGCGGCGATGCCGCGAACGCCACCCTGACCGTCACCGGTACGACCCGGACTGCGGGCCTCAACAGTGACGGCATCATCGTCCAGAGCGTCGGCGGCGGCGGTGGCGGCGGTGGCGTCAATGTCACCGGCAATGTGGCCCTGTCGACCTCGGCGGCGGGCACCATCGGCGTGGGCGTCGGTGGATCCGGCGGCGGTGGCGGTGACTCGCTGGCCGCGACGCTGAATCTCAACCAGGGTGTGGTGGATACCGGCAACACCCTGCTGGCCGTCGCCACGACCGGCGACAACGCCAGTGGCATCGTCGTGCAATCGGTCGCCGGTGGCGGCGGCAGCGGCGCGGTCAATGTGACCGGGGCCCTGTCGGTCTCGTCCAGCGCCGCAGCCAATATCGGTGTCGGTGTCGGCGGCTTCGGCGGTGACGGCGGCAACTCCGGCGTCAATCCGCTGGACGTCGTGGCCTCGGCCTTCCTCAATGGCGACGTCGTCACCACGGGCAACAGTTCCTCGGCCATCTTCGTCCAGAGCCTGGGCGGCGGCGGCGGCAACGGCGGCGTCAATGTCACGGCGGGCATTTCCGGCTCGACCAGCACCTCCGGCAATCTGATGGTCGGCGTCGGTGGCTTCGGCGGCGACGGCGGCAATGCCGGCGCGGTCGTCGGCAATGTCACCTCGGACATCTGGACCGGCACCCTGACTCCGGTCGTCGGCGGGCCGGACCTCATCACCGGCCACGGCTCGTCAGCCGTGACCTTCCAGAGCCTCGGCGGTGGCGGCGGCAACGGGGCCATCAATGTCGCGGGCGGCCTCAGCATCGGCGGCGGCACCACCGGTACCCTGGCGGTCGGCATCGGCGGCTTCGCCGGCGGTGGTGGTGACGCCTCGACCGTCAACGCCACCTTCAACGGTTCAATCCAGACCCTCGGTGACCAGGCCCACGGCCTGCTGCTGCAGAGCCTGGGCGGCGGCGGCGGCAACGGCGGGATCAACGTCACGGGTGCGGTCAGCCTGGCGGGCGGCGCGGGTGGCGCGGTCGGCTTCGGCCTGGGCGGCTTCGGCGGCGACGGCGGTATCGGCCGTCGGGTCGACGGCTTTCTGACCGGCCACGTCGTGACCTACGGGGCCGATTCCTTCGGGGCCGTGCTGCAGAGCCTGGGCGGCGGCGGCGGCAACGGGGCCTTGAACGTGACCGGCACACTGGCCGCGACGGTGGACGGCGGCGGGTCCGTCGGGATCGGCATCGGCGGCTTCGGCGGCGCGGGCGGTGCCTCGGGCAGTGTCTTCGGCGTGGTCAACGGCAATTACACCACCCATGGTGCCAATGCCGGCGGCGTCCTGGCCCAGAGCCAGGCCGGCGGCGGCGGCAACGGCGGTCTCAATGTCTCGGCTGCGGTGCAACTGGGCCTCGGCAACGGCGCGGCCGGCTCGGTCGGTATCGGCGGTTTCGGTGGTACCGGAGCCTCGACGGCGGGTGAGGTTGTCCTGAACCGCACCGGAAACACCGTCACCCTCGGGGCCGGCTCGGACGGGGTCACCGCCCAGAGTCTGGGCGGCGGCGGCGGCAACGGCGGCATCAACATTTCGGCCGGCGTTTCGGCGACGCTCGATTCCGGGGCCAGCCTCGGCTTCGGCCTCGGCGGCTTCGGTGGCGACGGCGGCGATTCCGGCGCGGTCAGGGCCAATATCCAGGGCCATGTCCTCGCCAGCGGTCTGGCCAGCGACGTGACCGTCGACGACATCGTGGTCACGATCGATCTGGGGCCGGTCTTCGGCGGCGGCGCCGGCGGGCTGAATGAAGTCGACGTCCTCATTCCCGGATCCGGCCGGCAGCGGCTGGGCGGCTCCAACGGCGTCGTGGTCCAGAGCCAGGGCGGCGGCGGCGGTGTCGGCGGCCTGAATGTGACGGGCCAGCTGGCCATCGGCGGCGATTCCGGCCGCGCCGTGGCCCTCGGCATCGGCGGCTTCGGTGGCAGCGGCGGCGACGCCGGCACCGCGCATCTGACGCTCGGCAGCCTGATCAACCACGTCCAGGTCCAGGGCATCGGTGACGAACGCTCGGCGGTCATCGTCCAGTCGGTCGGTGGCGGCGGCGGCGTCGGCGGCATCAATGTCTCGGGCGGCATCTCGACCAACGGCAACCTGGTCGCCGGCATCGGCGGCTTCGGCGGTGACGGCGGCCTGGGTCGCGCGGTCACGGCTAACATCCACGCCGACCTGTTCGCGGCCGGCAATCTGTCGCGCGGCCTGCTGGCGCAGAGCGTCGGCGGCGGCGGCGGTCACGGCGGTATCAATGTCTCGGCCGGCATCAATGCCGCCGGTACGGCCAATACCGGCAACGATTCCTCGCTGGTCTTCGGTCTCGGCGGCTTCGGCGGGGCGGGCAACGCCAGTGGTAACGTCACCGTCAGCCACAATGGCCAGGTCTCGGTCGAGGGCGAGGGGTCGGTCGGCCTGCTGGTCCAGAGTGTGGCCGGCGGCGGCGGATCCGGCGGCCTGAACGTCTCGGGCAATCTGGCGCTTGGCGGCTCGGACGGCTTCGGCGTCGCCATCGGCATCGGCGGTTCCGGCGGGACCGGGGCCGATGCGGGTGTCGTCACCCTGAACAGCACGGGCGATATCTACGCCCGCACCAGCACCCCGATCCCTGACGGGGCCTCGCCGCTGGATTCCCGGCATCGCGCAACCTCCACGGCCGGCATCATCGCCCAGAGCATCGGCGGCGGCGGCGGCCAGGGCGGGGTCAACATCACCGGGGCGATCGCCCGCAGCGGCAGCCCCATCGCCGTCGGCGTCGGCGGTTCGGGTGGCTCGGGCGGCAACGCCAATGACGTCACCGTCACCCGCGGCTATGTCGACAACGGCGTGGGCGAGGTCGTCGACCATCGCCTGATCCGCACCTACGGCAATGAGGGTGTCGGCCTGCTGGCGCAGAGCGTCGGCGGCGGCGGCGGCAACGCCGGGGTCAATCTGGTCCTGGCCGGTACCAATGCCGGCGACGACAATCCCGTTTCGGCCATCATCGCCGTCGGCGGCAGCGGTGCCGGCGCCGGCGTCGGCACCACGGTCACGGTCAGGCATCACGGCGACATCGTCACCGACGGCGACAGCAGCGGCGGCCTGCTGGCCCAGAGCATCGGCGGCGGCGGCGGCAACGCCAATTTCAACGTCGGCCTCGGCTACGTCAAAGGGGCCTCGGCCCTGAACCTGGCGGTCGGGGGCGCGACCGGCGCGGCCGGCAATGCCGGTCTGGTCACGGTCGATCATGTCGGCACCATCCTGACCGAAGGTGACGATTCCGCCGGCCTGACCGCCCAGAGTCTCGGCGGCGGCGGCGGCAGCGTCGCCCTCAGCATGGCCATGGGCCTGGGGTCCTCGCGCGGCCTGAACATCGCCATCGGTCGCGAGGGCGGCACCGGCGGCACCGGCGGCGACGTCAGCATCAATGCCGACGGCTATATCGGCACGTTGGGAGACCGGTCCACCGGCATCCTCGGCCAGAGCGTCGGCGGCGGCGGCGGCACCAGCGGCTCCACCTCGGTCGGGGTCACCAGCGCCTCCGGCACCGGCACCAGCGAACGCGGCTACCAGGGCTCGGTCGCCGTGGGTCTGACGGGCGGCACCGGCGCGACCGCCGGCGCGGTCGACATCACCTCGTCGGCCGATGTGGTGACCGGGGGCAACAGCTCCCACGCCATCCACGCCCAGAGCACAGGCGGCGGCGGCGGTGTCGGCGGCTCGGCCATGAATACCCTGATCCGCCAGTCCGGCTCGTTCACGGTCGGCGTCGGTGGCGACGGCGGCACCGGCAACGACTCCGGTGTGGTCACGGTTGTTTCGAACGGGACCCTGGTCACTGAAGGCGACGCCTCTGACGGCATCTTCGCCCAGAGCATCGGCGGTGGCGGCGGCGTCGGCGGCTATTCGGCCCTGCTGGCCTTCCAGGTCGGCGGCGCGGCGTCCAACGGCTCCAGCAATCTGGCGGTCAATGTCGGCGGCAGCGGCGGCAATGGTTCGTCCGGCCAGGCCGTCGACGTCACCAACCGCGGCGCCATCGCCACCACGGGCGAGCGCTCGTTCGGCATCCGCGCCCAGAGCATCGGCGGCGGCGGCGGCGACGGCGGCATGGTCATCGGCCTCCGCGCCCAGGGCAGCGGCGACAACATGTCGGCCGAGTTCCGCGTCGGCGGCTCGGGAGCCAGCGCCGGGGCGGGTCGCAATGTCGATGTCATCAACGAAGGCCTGATCGTCACCACCGGTCGGGAATCCGCGGGCATCAGCGCCAACAGCATCGGCGGCGGCGGCGGCAACGGCGGTCTCGTCGTCGACGCGATCGGCGGCGCGGCGGGTGCGGGCAACACCACCGGCCGATTCATCGTCAATATCGGCGGATCCGGCGGCACCGGCGGCACCTCGGGCGACGTCACTGTCACCAACCGCACGACGGCGGCGGCCAATTCGGGCACGATCCTGACCACCGGGGCGGATGCCTACGGTATCCTGGCCCAGAGTCTGTCCGGCGGCGGCGGCAACGGCAGTTCGGTGATTTCACTGACCGCCATGTCCAGCGGCAGCGACAGCGGCACCTTCGGCCTCAACATCGGCGGTGCCGGCGGCGCGGCCAACCAGGCCGGTACGGTCCATGTGATCAACGGCGGTGTCATTGAAACCGTCGGGTCCGGGGCGCACGGCATCCTCGCCCAGAGCATCGGCGGCGGCGGCGGCAACGGCGGCCTGTCCCTGGCGGGCAGCCTGCTGATCGGCGCGGCGACCAATACGCCGCTGATCTCGGTCGGCGGCGCGGGCGGCGACGGCGGCAACGCCAATACGGTCACCGTCGACAATACCGGCAATATCCTGACACACGGGGTGCGGGCGCACGGGATTGTGGCGCAGTCGATCGGCGGCGGCGGCGGCAATGCCAATATGGGTATCTCGGCCAGCGGCAATATCGTTACGGCCGTGGCCTCCAACGCCATTTCGGCCATCGTCGGCGCGGTCAGCAGCGGCAACGGCGGCCTCGGCGGCGAGGTGGTCGTCAACCATTCGGGTGACATCACCGTTCTCGGCGACGGCTCCCAGGCGATCAAGGCCGAGAGCATCAACGGGGGCGGCGGCTCGCTGACCTTCGATTTCGACGGCATCATCTCGGCCCCGGGCCGGCCGTTCGCGCCTCCGGCCAGTGGTCCGTCGACGGATCCGCTGGTCAGCGCCCGTCTCGGCGGTGAGTCGGTCTCCGACATGAGCGGCGGCCAGGTGACGGTAAACTCCTCGGGCACCTTCGGCGCGGCCGGTAACAACGGGGCCGGTGCGGTGGCCCAGTCGATCGGCGGCGGCGGCGGCACGGCCGACGTGCTGCTGACCCTGGGCGTCGAGACGCCGACCCCGGCCCCCGTGCCGGGAGCCCTGTCGGCCCTGCCCGCCGGTCCGATGTTTGCCCCGGCTGCGCCGGTTGATCTTGACTTCGCCCTGGGGGGCGTCAACGGCGTCAACAACCACGGGGCTGCGCTCAGCACCGCCCATTCCGGCAGTATCCTGACCACCGGCACCAATTCGCCGGGCGTTCTGATGCAGTCGATCGGCGGCGGCGGCGGGCGGTCGAACATTGGCGTGTTGGCCCCCACCGGCTCCCTGCTCGGGACGGTGAACCTGACCCTCGGCGGCACCAACGGCACCAATGAGACCGGCGGCACGGTCCACCGCGACCAGACCGGCGCGGTGATGACCATCGGCGACCTGTCGCCCGGCGTCCACCTGCAGAGCATCGGCGGCGGCGGGGGATCGGTTGGTCTGGCCGTGAGCGGCGACGGATCGCTTGGCAGCTTCACCTACACCAGCCTCGGTTCGGCGGGCGGCACCCAGTTGGGGGCCGGCGCGGTCAGCGGCAGCTTCAGCGGCGGCATCGTCACGGCCGGTGACCGGGCGATCGGTCTGCTGGCCCAGTCGATCGGGGCCGGCGGCGGTGATGTCCGCTCATCGGGAACCTCGGCCCTCGATGCGACCCTGGGCGGCAGCGCCGGCGCGTCCGGCAACGGCGGTGCGATCACCCTGACCAATGTCGGCGGGATTGAAACGGCGGGCATCCGCTCGCACGGTGTCCTGTTGCAGTCGATCGGCGGCGGCGGCGGGTCGGTCGTCACGACGACGTCGATCCGCAACATCTCCCTGTCGAACCAGAACACCGGCAACGGCGGGGCGATCAGCTTCACCCAGACCGGGAACATCGTGGTCGCGGGAACGGCCACCTATGGCCTGGTCGCCCAGTCCCTGGGCGGCGGCGGTGGCTGGGTCGACGGGGCCTTTGCCGGCACCGCCGGCGGGGCCGGGCGCGGCGGGGCGGTCACCCTGACCGTCACCGGCGACATCCATGCCGCCGAGGCGGGCTCGACCGGCGTCCTGGCCCAGAGCCTGGGGCGCGACGGCGCGGGCGATATCTCCACCTTCGTCACCGGTGCCGTACGCGGCGGCAGTGGCGCGGGCATGGGGGTGATGTTCGACGGCGGGCTGAACAACCGGCTGGTCACCTCGGGCTCGGTCTCGGCGGTGTCGGGCCTGGCCGTCAATGCCACGGGTGGCAATGACACGGTGGTCAACACCGGCACGGTGGTCGGCAATATCGATCTCGGCGCGGGCAGCAATGCCTTCAACAACGAGACCGGCGCGACCTTCATCGCCTTCAACACCATCGACCTGCGCGATCCGGTCGCCCCGCCGGCCCCGCTGGCTCCGGCCGGCAAGGGTGGATCCGCCGAGGTAATCCCGGCCATGGCCGGGGTCATCGACGGACCCCAGGTCCTGCCGGCCGAGGGCGGCACGGCCAAGGGCGGCAACCAGCCCGAGGTCCTGCCGGCCCTGGCCGCCGGTCCGGGACCGCTGGCCGCACCGCTGCCGGTGGTGGCGGCGACCTTCTCCAATGCGGGGAATTTCGTCATGGGCCTGTCGGCCCCGCGCTTCCCGCTCGACCTGGCCAATGGCGACGTGTTCGGCAACCTCGACGACGACGGCAGCCCGCAGACCAACCTGCTGTACGGGGCCCGGGTCACCAATACGGTGGATCTGGACGGCCACTATCTGCAGACGGCCGACGGCAATCTGGTGTTCGATGTGGCCTTCGGTCCCTATGCCTCGGATGTGGTCAACGTCAGCGGCAACACCACCGTTGACGGCACCGGCCAGGTGATCCTGACCTGGCTGGAGAACAGCGATCCCTACACCCTGTTCGCCACGGCGGGCACGGCGGTCGACAACGGCCTGGAGATCGACGACACCCTGGCCATCGATTTCGGCATCATCGCCAATGACATCGGCATCCAGCTGACCATCGCCACCGACTTCGGCCAGCCCTTCCTTAATGCCAATGAGCGCTCGCTGGGCGGTCATATGGACTCGGCGATTTCGGTCGGCGGCTCGGGCGGGATCGGCCGGCTGATGGCCCTGATCGGCAATCTGCAGGCGGGCGAGGAAGACACCTATGCGGCGATCTTCGACCAGCTGAACCCGGAGCCGCACGTGGCCCCGACCTATCGCCAGCTGGTCGCGGCCGAGGACTTCTCGCAGCAGCTGTTCAGCTGCCCGGGCCGGGTCTCGCGGCTTGAGGACAACTGCGCATGGGCCCGGGTCGAGACCGCCTCGACCGATCGGACCGGCGATTTCGAGAACTATGGCGTCGAGGGCCAGACCATGCAGTTCCGCGGCGGGTTTGAACACCGCCTGGACTCGCGCTGGTCGCTGGCCGGGGCGGTCGGCTATGATCGTCTGGACCGGCTGCACGTCGACGGTGACCGCGCCCATACCGAGGGTGACGGCGTCCACGCCGGCCTGGGGGTGCGTCGCGCCGGCCCGGCCGGCGACGATGTCGGAGTGTCGCTGAGCGGCGGCTGGCAGTGGCTGGAGAGCGAGCGTCAGCTCAATGTGTTCCAGCCGGGCGTTGGCAGCTCCAGCCCCGAGACCGGCTATCTGCAGATCGAGGCCCATGCGGCCCGGGTCTTTACCCACGAGGCCCTGTTCCTGCGTCCGGCCCTGACCGCCACCTATACGGCCCTGCGCCATGCCGGCCTGACCGAGACCGGTCTGGACGGCCTGGGGGTCGAGGTGCTGGAGGAGACCCAGTATATCGGGTCGATCACGCCGGAGCTGGGCGTCGGAGCGACGATGCAGGACGATGCGCGCGGCTATGCGGCGGTGACCTTCACCGTCGGCCAGGTGTTCCGTTCGGACGAGCAGCTGGTGCTGCCGATGCGGTTGCTGGGGTCCAACCCGGCCGCCGACCCGGCGCAGATCGCCACCGCCCTCGACGACCAGGCTCTGCGCCTGGCGGCCGAACTGCGGGTTGCGCGGGCCAGCGGCCTGGAGGTCCGGCTCGGCTACACCGCCGAGCTCAGCGACAGCGTTCACAATCACACCGCCGGCATCAATCTGAAGATGCCGTTCTAGGCCCTGACCGGTTAAGGCGGAATCGCGCCGCGATTCCGCCGATGCCGTGATCGCGCTCGCGGGACAGGGCCCGGCCGGCAAATGCCGCTGGCCTGCCCCTTGTGCTATCGGCCAGACTGCCGAAAACTCGGCGGATGACGATGTTCGCCCGCCTGCCCGGCCAGGATCTGTTCAATCGACGATGGATCGGACTCTGTCTGGCGCTCGCGGCCCTGGGGCTGGCCCTGGCCCTCCGTCTGTTGCCGGGGGCCGGTGAGCGGGTCTGGCTGATTCCGCTGGTCGGACTGGCCCTCGTTCCCGCCGCCCTTCCCGGACCCGGGCTCGTCCTGGTGGCCGTCGGTCTGGCGAACCTCGCGGCCTGGCTGATCCTGCCCGGGACCGCCGCGGTCGAGAGCATGATCACGGGCCTGCTGCTGGTGGCCGTCGCCCTGCTGCTGGCCGCGATAGCCGGGGAGGTGCGCGCCGCGCCGACCTCGCGGCTGACGGCCCGACTGGAGCGACGCTGGCGAGCCAATGTCATCGGCGAAATGACGGCCATCCTCTCCCACGAGCTGACCCAGCCCATGACGGCGGCGGCGACCTACCTCCATGCCGGCCAGACCCAATTGGAGCGGACCGGCGGTGTCGACCCCGGGGCAACTCTCGATCGCGCCCGATCACAGCTGTTGCGCGCCAGCCAGACCCTGTCCGAGATGCGCAGGCGATTGATTCCAAAGGCGGGCGAGCGGCGACCCGAACGGGTCTCGGATCTGGTCCGGGCGCTGACGCCGATCGTGACGGAGATGGGGGCTGCGGCCGGTGTGGCGGTCGCCGTGCGGATTGATCCGCATGGAGATCAGGTTCTGGCCGACGGTATCCAGATTCAGCAGGCGATGCTAAACCTCGTCCGCAACGCGATCGAATCCGTCGCCGGACGGGGCGGGCGGGTGATCATCAGGGGGCGGTCCATTTCCACTGACCAGTATCAGATCGCGATCGAGGACACGGGCCCGGGGATCACGCCGGAGGCTTGGAGCCTGACCCTGCATCCGTCGATGGACAATGCCCTCGATGGCCGCGGTCTCGGCCTGTCAGTGACCCGGACCATTCTCAGGAATCACAGCAGCCACCTCGCGGTCCGGCCGGTCGGGTCCGGTGGGGCCGGCGTCCATTTCAGCCTGGCGCGGGTCGCCGAAAGCGGAGTGCGGACATGATGCCGTCTGTCTTTGTCATCGACGATGACCCGGGTGTCCGCGATTCCCTGATCGTCCTGTTTCGCGGTGAAGGGCTGCAGGCGCGCGGCTTCGACAGTGGGGCCGACTTTTTTGATCGCCTGCCTGACGACGCCATGGCCTGCGTCGTCACCGACCTGCGCATGCCCGGCATTGACGGCAGTGAGTTGATCCGTCGGGTGATGGATCTGCGTGGCCCCGTCTGGCCGGTCGTGGTGGTCACCGGCCACGCCGATGTGCCCGTTGCCGTGCGGCTGATGAAGGCCGGAGTGGTCGACTTCATCGAGAAACCGGTCGATCCGGTGCAGTTGGTCCAGTCGGTCAAGGGGTGTCTGCGTCGGCTCCTCGACGTCAATGCCGAACGCCAGTCCCGCGCCGCGACCCTGGAGCGCCTGGCCCGTCTGACGCCACGGGAAAGCCAGGTGTTCGACGGTCTGATCCGCGGTCAGTCGAACAAGGAGATCGCCCAGGACCTCGAGATCAGCCCGCGCACAGTCGAGGTGTTCAGGGCCAAGATCATGGTCAAGACCGAGACGGACAGCCTGTCCGCCCTGGTGCGCATGGGGCTGCAGGCCGAGACCGATCCCGGCGAGCGCCGCCTCGACGCCTGACCCCGGCGGGGGGTCAGCCGCGCATCGAGCCCGTGTCGATGAATCTCTGATGCCAGGACAGGGCCTCGGCCAGCAGCATCGGCGTCTGCTGGCCGTAGGAGCCATCGCGCGCGCGCCGGTAATAGTCGGCCAGTTGCGGGCGGAAGTCCGGATGGGCGCAGTTGGCGATGATCACCTCCGCCCGCTGTTTCGGCGACAGGCCGCGCAGGTCGGCCAACCCCTGCTCGGTGACGATGACCTGGACGTCCTGGTTGATGTGATCGACGTGCGAGGCGTGCGGCACGATGGTCGAGATCGCCCCGCCCCTGGCCGTCGAGGCGGCCATGAAGATCGACAGATAGGCGTTGCGGGCGAAGTCGCCCGAGCCGCCGATGCCGTTCTGGATGCGCGAGCCCATGATGTGGGTCGAGTTCACATTGCCGTAGAT
>CAXBHG010000029.1:0-18798 GCA_963975385.1 uncultured Brevundimonas sp. | reverse complement strand
CCTTCGCCTTGGTCTCGGGGTCGAAATAGCTGGGCCATTCCCACACGGCGATGGCGACGTGGGTCTTGTTGTTGCTGGCCGAGACGCTGACGGCCTCGGGGCCACGATAGGCGACCGGACGGACATAGCAGTCTTCCAGCCCCATACGGGCGCAGGTCGCCTTGCAGGCGGCGTCGATCTCGGCCACGCTGTACGGCAGGTCGAAGTCCAGCATGTTCGCCGAGCGATGGAGGCGTTCTGAGTGTTCGGTCAGCTTGAAGATTTCACCGCCGTACATACGCTCACCCTCGAAGACCGACGAGCCGTAGTGCAGGGCATGGGTCAGAACGTGCGTTTTCGCTTCCCGCCAGGGCACAAAATCGCCGTCCATCCAGATCCAGCCGTCACGATCGTCGAAAGGAACGAAGGCCATTGAATAACGTCTCCCGCGAAGAAGAGCGGTTTAGACCCCCCGAAGCCGCCGAGGTCAACGCCCCGGCCGGTCGAGAGTCGGCATGAGCGCGCATGAGTCGCGCCCGCACGGCCGTTCGGGTCCCATCGCCGGAGCCGGAGCCGGCCGTCATCTGTTGATCGCCGACGACGACGATCGCATCCGCGAACTGCTCAAGGAATATCTGGCCCGCGAGGGCTATCGCGTCACCGGCGCCGCCCATGCCGCGGCAGCGCGGCGGCTGATGGAGCTGATCGAGTTCGACCTGGTGGTGCTGGACATCATGATGCCGGGCGAGAGCGGGCTGGACCTGACGACCTGGGTGCGCAGCAAGGCCGACACCTCAAAAACGCCGGTGCTGCTGCTGACCGCGCGGGGCGAGGCCGACGACCGGATCGAGGGTCTGTCGCGCGGGGCCGACGACTATATGACCAAGCCGTTCGACCCGCGGGAGCTGGCGCTGCGGATCGAGGCCATTCTGCGCCGCACCGGCGGCAAGCCGATGTCGCCCCGCGAGATCAAGCTGGGCACGGCCGTATTCGACATGGAACGGCTGGAACTGACCCGCGACGGCGCGCCGCTGCGCCTGACCGAGGCCGAGGCCCAGCTACTGAAGACCCTGGCCCTGAGCGCCCACGCTCCGGTCGAGCGGATCAGCCTGTCGCCCGATACCGCCGACATTACCGGCCGGGCCGTCGACGTGCAGGTGACGCGCCTGCGCCGCAAGCTGGAGGTCGATCCCAAGAACCCGCGCTATCTCCAGACCGTGCGCGGTGTCGGCTATATGCTGGCCCCCGACTGATGGTGGGCCGTCCTCCCCCGACGGGGGAGGGGGACCGCGAAGCGCTGGAGGGGGTCTTTCCCGCCGCCATCGATCCGGCCCTACCCCCTCCACCATCCGTCGGATGGTCCCCCTGCCCCGTTGGGGGAGGAATGCGATGAGACTCCTGCCCGCTGCGTTGTGGCCGCGGTTTCTGAAGCGGCGGTTGCCGACCTCGCTGTGGGGACGGTCGCTGCTGATCATCGTCCTGCCGGTGCTGATCATGCAGATGGCGGTGACCTGGGTCTTCTTCGACGCCCACTGGCAGACGGTGACGGCCCGTCTGTCCGAGGGCCTGGCCGGTGACATCGCCTGGGCCGCCGAGAGCTACAGCGAGGAACCGACACCGGAGAACCTGGCGGTGATCGCCGACCGGGCCGAGCGGGCCATGTCGCTGTCGGTGGCCTTGCAGGAGGGGGCAACCCTGCCCCGTGAACAGGAGCGCGGTACCATCGGCGTGGTTGACCGCACCCTGGAACACGCCCTGACGGTGCGGCTGGACCAGCCGTTCTGGTTCAACACCACCCGCTATCCGGCCTATGTCGATATCCGGGTACAGCAGACCGACGGCGTGCTGCGCATCATCGCGCCGCGCGAACGGGCGGTGGCGACCCAGGCGCAGATCTTCGTGCTGTGGCTGACCATCGCCACCGTGCTGCTGATGTCGGTGGCGATCCTGTTCATCCGCAACCAGGTCCGGGCCATCGAACGGCTGGCCGAGGCCGCCGAGGCCTTCGGTCGCGGCGAGACCTCGGTGCCGTTCAAGCCGCACGGGGCACGCGAGGTCCGGGCCGCCGCCGTCGCCTTCCTGGCCATGCGCGACCGGATCCAGCGCCATATCGAACAGCGCACCGCCCTGCTGGCCTCGGTCAGCCACGATCTGCGCACCCCCCTGACCCGGCTGCGGCTGGAACTGGCCCTGGCCCCGCCGTTCAAACGCGCCGCCGCGATGAAGGGCGATCTGGACGAGATGGAGCATATGATCGACGAATACCTCGCCTTCGCCCAGGGCGAGGCCGGCGAGGCGGCGCAGACGGTCATCGTGGCCGAGATGCTGGACGCCGCCGCCGACGACGCCCGCCGGGCCGGGGCCGGGGCCGAGGTGGTGGTGCCCGCCGACCTGACCGCCAATGTCCGTCCGATGGCCTTCAAGCGCGCCCTGGCCAATCTGGCCGGCAATGCCGCCGCCCACGGCGAACATGTGCGGCTGTCGGCCAGGCCGCTCGCGTCCGGCGGGCTGGAGGTGATGATCGAGGACGACGGGCCCGGCATTCCGCCGGACATGTACGAGGAGGCCTTCCGGCCGTTCTCACGGCTGGACCCGGCGCGCAATCAGAACCGCAAGGGTGTGGGTCTGGGCCTGGCCATCGCCCGCGACGTGGCCCGCGGCCACGGGGGCGACATCACCCTGGACCGCAGCGACCTGGGGGGGCTGAAGGCCCTGATCCGCCTGCCCGGCTGATCACAAATTCCGGCGGGTCACTGGCGCGGGCGTGACGGCAGGCGCATCTTCAACCGGACAGGGCTCAACCCCGGAGACAATGATGCGCAATCTTGCCTTTCTCGCCCCCCTCGCCGCCAGCCTGGCCATCGCCGGCGCGGCCCAGGCCCAGCCGGCCGAAGTTCGTGTCAGCATCGGCCCGGAGTTGCAGGAGAAGATGGCCGACCTCGGCGAACGCGAGGTGCGGCGCGAGGCCGACGTTCTGGCCGGGACCGTCCGTGAGGCCCTGGTCCGGGCCGGCGCGCTGGAGGGCGCCCGGGTCGAACTGGTGCTGGTCGACATCAAGCCCAACCACCCGACCTTCGAACAGATGGCCAGCCGCCCCGGGCTCGACGGCCAGCGCAGTGTCAGCATCGGCGGCGCGACCATCGCGGGCGAGGTGATCACCGCCGACGGCCAGCGCCAGCCGGTCCGCTATGACTGGTATTCGACCACCCTGGCCGATGTGCACGGCTTCACCACCTGGCAGGACGCCGAGCGGGCCTTCGACCGGCTGGCCGCCAATCTGGTCGCCGGGCGGCTAGTGACCCGATAGTTCCTCTGCCCGCGTCGCGGCGGCCGTGATGGCGGCGGTGGCCGGGGCGGCGACGCTGGCGGCCATGGCGTCCAGCCCGGCCTGGGTGGTGCCGCCGGGCGCGGCGATCTGGGAGACGAGGTCGGCCAGCGGGCGACCGGTATCGGCCCCCGATCCGGCCGAGCGCAACGCCCCCCTGGCCAGGGCCTCGGCGGCCACGGGGTCCAGACCCTGGGCCTCGCCGGCGGCGGCCATGGCCTGGACGAAGGCATAGACGAAGGCGGGCCCCGAACCGGCGACGGCGGTGGCGGCGTTCATGCGCGCCTCGTCATCCAGATCGACCACAGTGGCCATGGACGCGAACAGGGCGCGCCCGGCCTTGAGGGCCACGGCCGAGGTCGAGGACAGGGCCGCGACGCCGCGTCCCTGGGCCACGGCGGTCGTCGGCATGACGCGCACGACCGGTCGTCCGGCGAAGGCTTCGCTCATGGCCGCCCCCGGCACCCCAGCCATGACCGAGACGATCACCGTGTCGGCGGGCAGGATGTCGACCAGCGGGGCCACCGCCTCGCGCCATTTGGCCGGCTTGACCGCGACCACCAGCACCCGGGCGTCGGCCAGGGCCTCAAGCGGCGGATTGATCCAGGCCCCGCGCTTGCGGGCGGCCTCGGCGACCGGCTTTTCCGACGGGGTCAGGATGATCAGCTCGGCCGGATCCAGGGCCTCGGTGGCCAGCCAGCCCTCGGCGATGGCCGAGCCCAGCCGTCCGCAGCCCAGCAGAACCACGGGACGGGCGGACGAATGTTCGGTTTCAGCTTTGGCCACGGCGGGGCTCCTGGACAGACGGCGTCCCGACAAGGGGCCGGGACGCTTCAGGCGCAGGGCATATGACTTCAGGCCGGTGATGTCACCCGCAGTCGGGCGATCAGGCGTTGCCGACGGTCTCGAACAGGCAGGCGTCGATGGCTTCCTGCGGCTTCCTGTTGCCCTTGATCATGAAGGCGAAGGCCGGGTGGTAGCGATCGGCGGCCTCGACGGCGGCGTCGATCATCGAGGCGGCCTGGGCCAGGGTCGGGCGCTCGCCGTGCGGCAGGGCCAGGGAATGGCGGAAGACGATCTCGCCGTCCTCGGCCCAGACCTCGAAATGGCCCAGCCAGGTGCGCTGGTTGACGAGGGCGATCAGTTCATAGGCGGCGTTGCGCCGGCCCTTGGTCACCCGCAGGTCCAGGGCGCAGCACAGCTGCAGGCAGTCGCCCTCGGGCCGCCAGGCGAACCACAGTTCGTAATCCTTCCAGTCACCCGCCAGGGCAAAGGCCAGGTCGCCGTCGTCCGTGCGATCGAACGGCAGGTTCTCTGCCGTCAGCACATGTTCGACCACATCCAGCGGATCAAAGGGGACATCGACCTCTTCGGGCCTCGCAGCGTCCATCAGGCAGTCCCAATCATTCGGGGCATGTCGCGCGACTCACGCTCCATGAATTGACGGTAGGCGTGTTCGCAGATTCGGCTCAACCGGCTGCGTCCTCAGGGCGAACCGAGGCTGTGGACGTTCCCTTTCCAGGCTTCTTTTGTCCGGCTCCGGAAGCTTTACCCGTCTTGAGGTCGGCAATCTCGGCGCGCAGGGCGGCGATCTCGGCCTTCAGCGCGTCGAACTCGTCGCGACGCACCAGATCCATCTCGGCGACCAGCCGGTCGGACTGGGAACGGAAGGCCGCCTTGGCCTCGTCACCGGCGGCCTGGGCCAGTCCCATCGCGCCGGTCGTCAGCTTGGCGAACTCGTCGAGGATGGGATTGCGTGTCTGCATGGCCGTCTGTCTCCTGACCGGAACGGGTCCGGATCACTATGGGGGATGGTCCGCCCGATATGGTGAACGATTCCTTTAAATCGCGGGGGACCGGTCCGTATCGCCCGATCCTGGGGCAGAAGCGAGGCGGCTGAAAAACCCGCGACGGGCGCGACGTCGCTTGCTAAACGGCGAGGCAGGCGATTGCAGGAGTGCCCGTGCCCTTTCCCGAGTTCGACCCGATCTGGTTCAGCATCGGCCCGCTGGATATCCGCTGGTACGCCCTGGCCTATGTCACCGGCATTGTGCTGGGCTGGTGGTATGCGGCACGGCTGGTGAAGTCCGCAGGCGTGTGGGCCCCGGGCCGGCCGCCGGTCAATGCGGTGCAACTGGACGATCTGGTGCTCTGGATCACCCTGGGCATCATCCTCGGCGGGCGGTTCGGCTATGCCCTGTTCTATCGCCCCGAACTGTACGGCGACCTGTTCACCGGGGCGGACTGGGGCCAGAGGCTGGCCCTGTTCCGGCTTTGGGACGGCGGCATGTCCTTCCACGGCGGCCTGATCGGCGTGTCCGTGGCCATGATCGCCTTCGCGCGCCGCAACCGGATCAACATGCTCAGCCTCGGCGATCTGGTCGCCCCGGTGGTGCCGATCGGTCTGGCCTTCGGGCGGCTGGCCAATTTCGTCAATGGCGAGCTGTGGGGCCGTCCCACCGACGTCGCCTGGGGCGTGAATTTCTGCAACAACCAGGCCCGGGCCATCTATGGCGCGACCTGCGAATATATGGGCTCGGGCCCCGGCGACGTCGTGCGCCATCCCAGCCAGCTGTATGAGGCCGGGCTGGAGGGCATCGTCCTGCTGGCCATCCTGTCCTTCGCCGTCTGGAAGGTGCGTCTGCTGGCCAAGCCCGGCTATGTCACCGGCCTGTTCCTGCTGGGCTACGGCCTGATCCGGGCCGCGCTGGAGACGGTGCGCCAGCCCGATGTCGGTCTGGACCAGCTGCCGCTGGGCCTGACCATGGGCATGATCCTGTCGGTGCCGATGATGCTGATCGGCATCTGGCTGATCTACCGGGCGTGGAGCCGGCCGCCGGTCGCCGCCCCGCCCCCGGCCGGCTGATGGCACTGAAGGACCGGCTTGCGCGCGAGATCGCCCTGACCGGACCGATGACGGTCGCCGACTATGTCGGTCGCTGCCTGCATGATCCGCAGGACGGCTACTATGCGACCCGCCCGGCCCTGGGGGCGCGCGGCGACTTCATCACCGCCCCCCTGGTCAGCCAGATGTTCGGCGAGCTGATCGGCCTTTGGGCGGTCGAGACCTGGCAGCGGCTGGGCGCGCCCGAACGGGTGCGGCTGGTCGAGGTCGGGCCCGGCGACGGCACATTGATGGCCGACGCCCTGCGCGCGGCCCGACTGGCCCCCGACTTCCTGCAGGCCGTCGACCTGAGCCTGATCGAGCCCAGCGCCCCCCTGCGCGAGATGCAGGCGAAGATGCTGGCCGACAGCGATGTGCATCCGCGCTGGGTCACCTCGCTGGAGCGGATCGAGACCGACGCCCCGGTGATCCTGATCGCCAATGAGGTGCTGGACTGTATGCCGGCCCGCCAGTTCGTGAAGACGGAGGACGGCTGGGCCGAGCGCCGCATCGGGGTCAGCGACAACGGTGAACTGCTGTTCGGTCTGGTCGCCATCAGCGGCGGCTTCAGACGCCCCGATTTCGAGATGGCCCCGGCCCAGGTGCTGGAGATTTCGGACCAGCAGGCCGCCTTCGGCCGCGATCTGGCCCGGCTGGTCAGCGCTGCCTCGGGCGCGGCCCTGCTGATCGACTATGGCCGCGCGCGGCCCGAGGCCGGCGATACGCTGCAGGCCCTGCATCGCCATCGCAAGGTCGATCCGCTGGCCAATCCCGGCGAGGCCGACCTGACCCAGTGGGCCGACTTCCCGACCGTGCTGGAGGCCGCGGTCCACGCCGGGGCCGATGTCACCGGCTGCCGCGAGCAGGGCGACTTCCTGAGCCGGCTGGGTATCGAGGCCCGGGCCGAACGGCTGATGGCGGCCCGCCCCGACGCGGCCCCGGTGATCCAGCGCCAGCTGCAGCGGTTGACGGCCCCGGACCAGATGGGGACCCTGTTCAAGGCGGCCGCCATCTTCTCTCCCCGGTCGCTGGTCGTGCCCGGGTTCGAGGACTGATGATCGAGGAGCCTGTCATGGCCGAGTTGACCCCCATCACCCATCCGCTACTGACCCGCGCCGGGGTGCGCCACGGCTTCTTCACCCGCGCGGGCGGGGTCTCGACCGGTATCTATGCAGGGCTGAACACCGGGGTCGGTTCGAGGGACGATCCCGCCGCGGTGGCCGAGAACCGCCGCCGGGCGGCTGAATGGATAGGCGGAACCCCGGACGATCTGGCCGCCTGCTACCAGATCCATTCCGTGGTCACCCGCGTGGCCGAGGCCGGCTGGAAGGGCCAGCGCCCCGAGGGCGACGCCGTGGTCACGGCGACCCCCGGCGTGATCTGCGCCGTCCTGACCGCGGACTGTGCGCCGATCCTGCTGGCCGACCCGGAGGCGGGCGTGGTCGCGGCGGTGCATGCGGGCTGGAAGGGGGCGCTGGACGGGGTGGTGCACAGTGCCGTCGCCGCCATGCAGGCCCTTGGGGCCGAGCCGGGCCGCACGGTGGCCGTGGTCGGCCCCTGTATCGCCCAGGCCTCCTATGAGGTCGACACGGTCTTCATGGACCGGTTCACCCACCATGATCCGGGCAGTGAGCGGTTCTTCGCCCCCGGCGTGGTCGCTGACCGCCGCCAGTTCGACCTGCCCGGCTTCGTCCTGTGGCGGCTGGAACAGGCCGGGATCGGCATGGCGGAATGGACCGGCGACGACACGCGGATGGATGCGGCGCGGTTCTATTCGAACCGGCGGGCCTATCTGGCGGGCGAGCCGGACTTCGGGCGGTTGATGTCGGCGATCAGTCTCTAGCCGACCTGGGCCAGTTGGGGCACGCGGGTGACCTCGCGCCAGGCCTGCGGATTGGCCAGCAGGGCGCGGACCAGCAGGTTGTTGATGGCGTGGCCGGCCTTGACGCCTTCGTAGCGGCCCAGCAGGGGCGCGCCGAGGACATAGAGATCGCCGATGGCGTCCAGCGCCTTGTGGCGCACGAACTCGCGCTCCATGCGCAGACCACCGGGATTGAGGATCTCGTCGCCGTCGATGACCACGGCGTTCTCGAGGCTGCCGCCGCGGGCCAGACCGGCCTTACGCAGGGCCTCGACCTCATGGGCGAAGCCGAAGGTGCGGGCGGCCATGATCTCGGTGCGGAAGGTGTCCTCGTCGACCACGAAATCGACGACCTGGTTGCCGATCACCGGGGTCGGGAAGTCGATCTCGAAGCGCATCTCATAGCGGTCGCAGGGCAGCAGGGCGGCGGTCTTGTCGCCGTCGCTGACCCGGATCGGCTCAAGGATCTCGATATAGCGGACCGGGGCTTCCTGGCGGCGGAAGCCGGCCCGGTCCAGCAGCTGGACGAATTGCAGAGCCGAGCCGTCGAGGATCGGCAGTTCCGGTCCGTCGACCTCGACCACCGCGTTGGAGACGCCCAGGGCGCAGAAGGCGGCCATCAGATGTTCGATGGTCGACAGGCGCACACCGGCGGCGTTCTCGATCATGGTGTTGAGCCGGGCGTCGACGACGACGTCACCCGAGACGGGGATGCGGTTGTCGCGGTCGGTGATGTCGGTGCGCACGAAGACGATGCCGGTGCCGGTCGGGGCCGGACGCACAGCCAGACGCACACGCTTTCCGGTGTGCACGCCCACGCCCGCGATGATCGCAGGGGCGATGGTCGTCTTCTGGTGATGGTCGTTTCTGACCGACAAACTCGAACTCGCTGTGACGTCCCGACGCTTCTGCGCGCGGAACCCTACCCGCAGAGCCTCTAGCGATCCGGGCTCAAGCCCGAAATGAAAGTCGGGTTTCCGATTGTTTCGTTTTGGGAAGATTGCTCGCCCCGAACGCGAAACCGCCCCGGGGCCTGGGGCACCGGGGCGGCTGATTATCGCAGCTCGTTCAGCGGGTTAGTTGGCCAAACGACGCAGGAAGGACGGAATTTCCAGATCGTCGTCCGCCTGGCCCATTTCCGGCTCGGGTGCCGGCTGGGCCGAGGAGGTGGTGCGCATCTGCGAGGTGCCGCGCGACGGCGAAGACGGCACATAGACCGGCGGGGTCGTGGTGCGCTTGCCGCGACCGAACAGGCTCCAGCCGCTGCGGCGGTGGTCGCGGTCGTCGTAGGAATCGTCGGCGACAACCTCTTCACGGGCCGGGGCCGCGGGGGCCGGACGCTCGCTGTACAGGTCGCCCTGCGACTCCGCAGCGGTGGCCTTGCGGGGCTGCGGGGCCGCCTCATATTCCTCGACCCAGGGGTCGACGATCGGCTGCAGGTCGCGCTCCTCGGCGACGTGGATCACCGGCTCGGGACGAACATCCTCGCGCGGGGCGGCAGCATAGGACCGCTCGGCCGGCTGAAAGGTCGGGGTGACCGGGGCCGGTTCCGGGGCACGGGGGGCCTCGGCACGGGCGGGCTCCGGTGCCCGGACCGGGGCGGCCGGGGCGGCGTTGCGGCGACCGTCCAGCAGGTTGGTGCCCTGGGGCTCGATGCGGGACATGACCGCCTCGTCCATGCCGGTCGCGACGACCGAAACACGGATCTTGCCGTCCAGCGACGGATCGAAGGCCGCGCCGAAGATGATGTTGGCGTCGCCGTCCACCTCGCCGGCGATGGCATTGGCGGCCTCGTCGACTTCCAGCAGGGTCATGTCCAGACCGCCGGTGATGTTGACCAGCACGGCCTTGGCCCCCTTGAGGGAGGTCTCGTCCAGCAGCGGGTTGGCGATGGCGTTCTGGGCCGCCATCAGGGCGCGGTCGTCGCCCGTGGCCTCGCCCGTGCCCATCATCGCCTTGCCCATTTCGGACATGACGGCGCGGACGTCGGCGAAGTCGAGGTTGATCAGGCCCGGCAGGATCATCAGGTCGGTGATCGAACGCACGCCCGAATGCAGCACCTGGTCGGCCATGCCGAAGGCATCGGCGAAGGTGGTGCGCTCATTGGCGACGCGGAACAGGTTCTGGTTCGGAATGACGATCAGGGTGTCGACGTAGCGTTGCAGCTCGGCGATGCCCGCATCGGCCAGACGCATGCGGTGACGGCCTTCGAAGGTGAAGGGCTTGGTCACGACGCCGACGGTCAGGATGCCACGGTCACGGGCGCATTTGGCGATGACCGGGGCGGCCCCGGTGCCGGTGCCGCCGCCCATGCCGGCGGTGATGAAGACCATGTGCGCGCCATCGAGATGGGCGAAAATTTCCTCGGCCGATTCCTCGGCGGCATTCATGCCGACCTCGGGATGCGCACCGGCACCCAGGCCCTGGGTGATGGTCTCGCCCAGCTGGATACGACGGTCGGTCTTGGCGAACGACAGGTGCTGCGCATCGGTATTGGCGACGACGAACTCGACCCCTTCAAGGCCGGCGTCGATCATGTTGTTGACGGCATTGCCGCCCGCACCGCCCACGCCGAACACGACGATCCGGGGCTTCAATTCCGTATTTTCAGGACGCACCAGCGATAGAGACATTTAGATTCCGACCTTCCGACCCAGCCCCGTAGAGCCAATGCGAAGCCCCCGCCGATTCGCATTGGTTATGGACGCGTTAAGGAAAGCCCCAACAGCGTTAAGGGAAGGTTACCGGATAAGGTGAGTCGGGCGGTTAAACAGCCGGTTCGTTAACCTTCACAGTGGAAATCGCCCGCCTTTCAACAGGACAGGCGGATTCTTGCGGAATACCGCCCTGCAATCAGAGGTTTTCGCGCAGCCAGCCGGCGGCCCGGGCCACCAGATTGCCGTGGTGGACGCGCGGCGCATCGGCGGCGGTGATCTGGCGCGACATCAGCTTGCGGGCCGAGACGGCCTCGCGCGGGCCATAGGCGGCGCGCAGCAGGATGCCGGCGGCCGAGCAGAAGGCCGGCCCCGAGGCCGCGTCGGCCAGGTGGGGCGCACGCTGCGGCTTGCCCAGACGCACCGGTCGGTCGAACACCCGCACGGCCAGTTCACGCACGCCGTTCAGCTGGCTGGCCCCGCCGGTCAGGACCAGGCCCGCTCCGGGCTCCAGCCCGACGCCGGCATTGCGCAGGCGGTCGCGCAACAGTTCCAGCGTCTCCTCAACCCGGGGGGCGATGACGGTCTTGAGCATGGCGCGGGGCACGACCACGGGACCGGACGACGGATCCTCGCCGCGCGGCGGGGCCTCCAGCATCTCGCGATCCTCATTGGCCGAGGCCATGGCCGAGCCGTGCAGGGTCTTCAGCCGCTCGGCCCCGGCCCGCGAGGTCGACAGGCCGCGGGCGATGTCGGCCGTGACATGGTCACCGCCGACATTAAGGCTTTCGATATGCAGCAGCGAGCGTCCGCCCCAGACGGCGGCGCTGGTCGAGCCGCCGCCCATGTCGATGCAGACGGCCCCGAGATCCATCTCGTCGTCTTCCAGCGCAGCCAGGGACGAGACCATCGGCGCGGCGACCACACCTTGCAGGTCCAGATGGGCCAGTTCGAGACAGTGACTCAGCGAGGAGAAGGCGCTTTCCGCCATGGAGACGACCAGCAGGTCGAGGCCCAGCGAGCCGCCGTGCATGGCGCGCGGGTCATGCACGCCGCGCGCACCGTCGACCGACCAGGCGATCGGCAGGACGTGGATCGGGCGGCGATTGGGCAGGCGCACCTGGGCCAGGGCCATGCCGATGGCGCGGGCCAGATCGGCGTCACCGACCGGATTGGCTCCCAGCGAGACCCGGGCCTGGACCCGGTGGCTGGCCATCTGGCCGATGGCGGTGGTGACGACGACGCCCGAGACCGGAGCCCCGGCCGCGCGCTCGGCGCGTTCGACCGCATGGCCTATGGCCTGGGCCGCGTCGTCCATACTGACGATGGCCCCGCCCTTCACGCCCTTCGACTGGACGTGGCTGGCCCCGGCGACCCGGATGGTGCGGTCGGCATGACGCACGCCGTCCGGCTTCATGATGAAGCAGGCGACCTTGGACTGGCCCAGATCGAGCGCCGCCACGACCGGCGCACGGCCGGCCGCACCCTTGGCATTGTCCACAGTCTTGTCCACACGCCCGGCCATCAGTTCCGCTCTCTCATACGCTTACACATCACCGGCCGAAGGACGGACGGCGACCTCGTCCGGGGTTCTGAGGTCGACCCGGGCGAAGCCGAGGTCGAGCAGTCGCTCGCGCTGGTCCAGCGCATCAAGCTGGATCAGGGCCGCGTCCTGGTCGGTGGCGGGCAGCTGAATCAGACTGCCGTCCTTGAGACGCAGGTCCCAGCGGCGTTCATCGACGCGCACCAGGGCGTCGATCCGGCTCATCAGGCGCGGGCGCTGGGCCAGCAGGGGCAGGATGTCGGCGGCGGCCAGGTCGGCCCCCTTGCCGACGACCAGCGGCAGGGCTGGATAGCGGCCGGCGTCGGCCCCGGCGATGACCCGGCCCTGGCCGTCGATGACCTTGACCTGTCCCCCCGCCTGCCAGACGGCCAGACGGTCGTGCTCGCGCACCTCGATGATCAATGTGTCGGGCAGCAGGCGCACCACGCGCGCCTCGCGCACCCAGCCGACGGCCTCGACCCGCTGGCGCAGCAGGTCGAGATCGAGACCGACGATCGGCTGGCCGGCCTGGACCTCGAGCGCCTGCTGGATGGCGGGGGTCGCCTCGGCCGAGGCCCCGGTGATGTGGACGCGGCGCAGGCTCAGCCCCATGCCGGTCATGACCGTGTCGACGCCGCCGGACACGGAGGCCCCGATCCGCTCGGCCCGCGTGCCGGTGGCCAGGACACCGGCGAGCAGAAGCACGCCCGCGGCGATGCTGATCACCACGGCGCGGGGCGACAGGTCGAGACGGCCGATGGCCGCCATCTTGCCGGGAACCGGCGACGCATTCCGGGCCCCGCCACGTGACCGCGCGCCCCCCTTGCCGGCGGGCGCACCACGTTTGGGAGCCTGTTTGGAACTCTGTCGCCGACCGCCGCGAACTACCGCGGGCATGAGGCGTCCTCCACCATCCACCGAACCAAAGACTTGTAATCCATCCCGCACCAGGCGGCCTGCTCGGGAACGAGTGAGGTCGGGGTCATGCCGGGCTGGGTATTGATCTCCAGAAAGACGAGATCGTCCTTAATATCGTCATAACGAAAGTCGGATCGGGTGACGCCGCGACAACCCATGGCGGTGTGGGCCAGCTCGGACTGGCGCAGCGCCATCTCGAACACGTGCGGGGGCAGGACGGCCGGAAGCAGGTGGATCGAGCCGCCCGGGGTGTATTTGGCCTCATAGTCATAGAAGCCCTTGGTCGGGGTGATGTCGGTGACCGTCAGGGCGCGCGGTCCGGCCGGCTCGCCCAGCACGGTGACGCACAGCTCCTTGCCGGCGATGAAGGGCTCGACCATCACCTGTTCGCCATAGGTCCAGCTGTCTTCCGCCAGTTCGGCGACCGGGCGGTTCGCCCCCTCCCTCACGACATAGACGCCGACCGACGAGCCCTCGGCATTGGGCTTGATCACATAGGGCGGCGGGATCACGTGGCGGCGGGCGACCTCGAACCGGTCGAACAGGCCGCCGCCGGGCACGACGACACCGGCGGCCTGCAGCACCGCCTTGGAGCGGGACTTGTCCATGGCCAGGGCCGAGGCCAGCACGCCGGAGTGGGTATAGGGAATGCCGAGGGTTTCCAGCACGCCCTGGGCGCAGCCGTCCTCGCCATAGTGGCCGTGCAGGGCATTGAAGACGACGTCGGGTTTCAGGGCCGCCAGCACCTGGGCCAGGTCGCGGCCGGCGTCAATGCGGGTGACGCGGGCACCCTGGGCCTCGATCGCATCCGCGCAGCCCTTGCCCGAGGACAGGGAGACTTCGCGCTCGGACGACAACCCGCCCAGCAGGACGGCGACGTGCAGATCTGCGAGCGGGCGGGTCATGGGATCAACTCAAAGGGGGCGGCCGATCCTCTTGATCTCCCATTCGAGGTTTACGTTCAGTTTACTTTGAACGTCCTCGCGCACGGCATTTCCCAGACCTTCAATGTCCGCGGCCGTCGCGTCGTTGAAATTGATCATGAAGTTGGAGTGGAGCTCGCTGAATTTTGCTCCACCGAAAGGTTTGCCGCGCCAGCCCGCCGCATCGACCAGCTGCCACGACGAATGGCCGGGCGGGTTCTTGAAGGTGGAACCACCGGTCTTTTCGCGGATCGGCTGGGTCTGTTCCCGGCGGCTGGTGATCTCGGCGATGCGGGCGGCGACAGCCTCGGGCGCGTCGGGCGTGCCGCGGAAGGTGGCCTCGATCCAGATGATGTCGGCCGGCGCTTCGGAATGGCGGTAGGTGTAGCCGAAATCGGCCAGGGCGTAGTCGACCCACTGCCCTGCCCGCGTCAGGCCCCGGGCCGAGACTAGAATGTCCTTCGTCTCCGACCCGTAGCAGCCGGCGTTCATGGTCAGGGCCCCGCCGATGGTGCCCGGAATGCCGGCATAGAACTCCAGCCCCGCCAGCCCGGCCCTGGCCGAGGCCTTGGCCACCATGGCGTCCAGCGCGCCTGCGCCCGCGGTGATCGTGTCCCCGTCCGTGGTGATGCCCGCGAACGGACGGCCGGCCAGCCGGATGACCACGCCCGCAACGCCGCCGTCGCGGATGATGACATTGGAGCCGACGCCCAGCACCGTCACCGGCACAGCCGGGTCCAGCGCCTTGAGGAAGTCAGCCAGATCGTCGGCGTCGGCCGGGATGAACAGCACATCGGCGGCCCCGCCGACGCGGAACCAGGTGAAGGGGCCCAGCGGCTCGTCGCGCAGGAGCTTGCCGCGCACGGGGGGAAGGGAGTCGCGCCACGGCATTTCTATATTCCGCTCATCCCGGCGAAAGCCGGGACCCAGTGTTTTGGGTGATCGGTTGAAGGTGCGGCCCTCAGGACGTGATCCCGGCCGCCGGTGCTCGGGCGAAAGAACTGGGTCCCGGCTTTCGCCGGGATGAGCGGATTGGGAGACATTACGCCAGCGCCTCCAGCTGCCCCGGCAGGGCATAGGCCCAGCTGGTGATGTCGCCGGCCCCCAGCAGGACGACGACGTCGCCCGGTTTGGCCTCGGCGGCGACGACGCCGGGCAGGTCGGCCAGGGCCGCAAGCGCCGAGACGTGGCGGTGGCCATAGCGGCGCACGCCGTCGACCAGGGCGTCCTTGTCGACGCCGTCGATCGGCTGCTCACCGGCGGGATAGACATCGGCGATGATGACCACGTCGGCGTCGGAGAAGCTGGTCGAGAACTCCTCCATCAGGTCGCGCAGCCGGGTGTAGCGGTGCGGCTGCATCACGGCGATGACCCGGCCCTCGGTGACCTGACGGGCGGCCTTCAGGACAGCGGCGATCTCGACCGGGTGGTGGCCATAGTCGTCGACGATGCGCACGCCGTTGACCACACCGGTGGTGGTGAAGCGGCGCTTGACCCCGCCGAAGCCGGCCAGGCCGGCGCGGATGGCGTCGTCGGACACGCCCAGTTCGCGGGCCACGGCGATGGCGGCCAGGGCGTTGGAGACATTGTGCCAGCCGGCCATCGGCAGGTGCAGGCTGTCGATCCGGGTCGTCTCGCCGTTCTGGATCACCACGTCGAAGCGGCAGCCGTCGGCCGCCATGTCACAGTTCTCGGCCCGGACCATGGCCTGGGGGTTGAGGCCATAGGTGACCAGACGGCGGTTATCGATCGTGGCGACCAGCTTCTGCACCTCGGGGTGGTCGAGGCAGACGGCGGCGAAGCCGTAGAAGGGAATGTTCTCGACGAAGTCCACGAACGCCTTACGCACCGCGTCGAAGTCGCCGTAGTGGTCGAGGTGTTCCGGGTCGATATTGGTGACGATGGCCACCGTCGATTTGAGACGCAGGAAGCTGCCGTCACTCTCGTCGGCCTCCACCACGATCCAGTCGCCGTCGCCGACCTTGGCGTTGGTGCCATAGGCATTGATGATGCCGCCGTTGACCACCGTGGGGTCCAGATGGCCCGCGTCCAGCAGACAGGCGACCATCGAGGTGGTGGTGGTCTTGCCGTGGGTGCCGCCGACCGCGATCGAGAACTGCAGCCGCATCAGCTCGGCCAGCATCTCGGCCCGGCGCACCAGTGGGATACGGCGGGCGCGGGCGGCCACCATCTCGGGATTGGCCGCCGTGACGGCGGTGGAATAGACCAGGGCCGAGACGTCCTCGGTCACATGGGCGGCGTCATGGCCGATGAAGATGGTCGCGCCCAGCTTTGCCAGTCGTTCGGTATTGGCGCTGGCCTTCGCGTCCGAGCCCTGCACCGCATAGCCGATCTTGAGCATGATCTCGGCGATGCCGCTCATGCCGATGCCGCCGATACCGACGAAATGCACGGGACCGAGGTCGAAGGGGACGGGGCGAAGGCGAGCGTTCATCCCAGCGTCATAGCGAAAGCGGCGCGGGTTTGCCCATAGCCCGCACCCGGGACCGGCCCGCTTTTGTCCGCTCGAGCGAGATATTTCAGCGAAATAACCCCCCCTTAACCGTGATGATTCACCACTCGCTTCTGCTGTTTCCGTGTGGGGCCCTATTCCGTGACCGATCTGAAGACCGATGTCGTCCTGCGCGGCGACTGCATCGAAATGCTGAAGACCCTGCCCGATGCCTCGGTCGACATGGTCTTCGCCGACCCCCCCTATAATCTGCAGCTGGGCGGCGACCTGCTGCGGCCCGACAACAGTATGGTCGATGCGGTCGACGACGACTGGGACAAGTTCGACAGTTTCGCGACCTATGACGCCTTTACCCGCGCCTGGATGACGGAATGCCGCCGGGTGCTGAAGCCCGAGGGCTCGATCTGGGTGATCGGCAGCTATCACAATGTCTTCCGCCTGGGCTCGGCGATCCAGGACCTGGGCTTCTGGGTGCTGAACGACATCATCTGGCGCAAGTCCAACCCGATGCCGAATTTCAAGGGCACCCGGTTCACCAATGCCCATGAGACCCTGATCTGGGCCGCCCGGTCGCGCGACCAGAAGCGCTACACCTTCAACTACGATGCGCTGAAGGCCTTCAATGAGGATGTGCAGATGCGCTCCGACTGGACCTTCGCCCTGTGCACCGGCGAGGAGCGGATCAAGGACGCCGACGGCAAGAAGGCCCATCCGACCCAGAAGCCCGAGGCCCTGCTGCACCGGGTGCTGATGGCCGCGACCAAACCGGGCGACGTGGTGCTGGACCCGTTCTTCGGCACCGGCACGACCGGGGCCGCCGCGCGCCGGATGGGCCGCCACTACATCGGCATCGAACGCGATCCGACCTATGCCGATGTGGCCGAAAAGCGTATCGCCGCCGTAGTGCCCGCCCGTCCCGAGGATCTGGTCGTGACCGGTTCCAGGAAACACGAGGCCAAGGTACCGTTCGGGGCGCTGGTCGAGGCCGGCCTGCTGCAGCCCGGCGACCGGCTGTACTGCCCCAAGGGCGACCGCGAGGCGCGGGTGCGGGCCGACGGCTCGCTGGTCTCGGGCGAGATGAGCGGCTCGATCCACAAGCTGGGGGCCCTGTTCGAGAACGCCCCGGCCTGCAACGGCTGGACCTACTGGCGCTTCAAGACCGACCAGGGGCTGCGCTCGATCGACACCCTGCGGGCCGAGGTTCGCGCCGGGATGCAATAGGCCGCCCCACCGATCCGCAACTACCTGTCGGCGCGAGGCGGCAATGTAGTCGGCAGGGGTTCGAGGCGCTCACCCCTGCGATTTCGCATCAGATATCGGCTTTGGTATTCACGCCGCTGCTTTGCGACTTCGTAGAGGACGATTCCCGAACAGGTCCCGAGATTCAGGCTTTCGATCATGCCGAACATCGGGACCGAAACGCACATCTCCGCCCGCTCGACCGCGCGATCACTGATGCCGATGTTTTCACTTCCGAACCAGACGGCCAGCTTGGCGTGCGTCGTGTAGTCCCCATCATTCAGATAGATGCTGGCCTTGCCCTTTACGTGCGGGGAGGTGACGATCGACGTGAAATTCTTGCGCTCCAGGAAGTCGAAGCAGTCGTCCGTGCTGTCAAAGCGTTTCACGAACGTCCATTTCACGGCCGACACTGAAGTCTTCGAGATGCTGCGGCGTTCACGCAACTCCTGCCAATCATCCGGCAGGCTACGGCGCGGATCGACGACATAGACCTTCTCCACGCCCAGGGCGTTGGCATTGCGGATCACCGTCCCGATATTGGCAATGTCGGCCGGGTTTTCGATGACGGCGATCAAGTTCTTGCAGCGGAACGGCTTGATTTCATCCGCGCGTTTCCGGACGGACTTCCTCGGTGGCGCTTCGTCGTCGACGGTCATCTGACGCAACTCTAATCTGGTCTCTGGCGGTACGCCGGTCCGCAGTCTTGCAGGCGAGATCGCCCTCGTCCATCGGACTCAGGCCAGCCCCCGCTTCAGGGCCTTGCGAAAGACGGTGGGCAGCGCGGCCAGCGCCGCGCCGGGATCGGTCCAGACGTAG
Source organism: uncultured Brevundimonas sp. (assembly GCA_963975385.1). GTDB lineage: Bacteria > Pseudomonadota > Alphaproteobacteria > Caulobacterales > Caulobacteraceae > Brevundimonas. The sequence continues at coordinate 180 of CAXBHG010000029.1, read as the reverse complement.
CCTCCCGTACCTTCGGCGACCCACACCGTCAGGGTCAGCGAGAAATGGGTAAAGACGTGTTGGACTTCCCCGGCCTCGCGCCAATCCGCGGCAATTGGGGGAGAAACATCGACCCGGGTCTCGCTCCAGTCCGAGGTCGGCAGGCCCAGCATCCCGCCCAGCAACCCCTTGTCCGGCCGC
>CAXBHG010000028.1:0-18932 GCA_963975385.1 uncultured Brevundimonas sp. | reverse complement strand
CCGTGTCTTCCTTGGCCCGGGTCGCCGCAGCCGGATACAGCCGCTCAAGATCGTCCAGAGTCACCGGGGCCTCGGTAGGGAACGGCCCGTCGCCTTCGGCCATGAAGCCGGCCGCGCCGCCCTCGTCGCCGACGGCCACGATCAGCAGCCCCATCTGGAAGCCCCAGTCGCCGAAATGGGCATCGCCCCAGACGGTGTCGCCACGGAAACGGAACAGCCGCTTCAGGCTCTCGCCGATGATCGAGCTGCGCAGGTGACCGACATGCATCGGCTTGGCCACGTTCGGCCCGGCATAGTCGATGATCACCTTGCGTGGCGTCGCCACCGGCGCGGCCCCGGTGCGCTGGGTATCGGCGGCCACCGCAGCGGCGCGTTCGGCCAGGGCGGCGTCGGTCAGTTTGAAATTGATAAAGCCCGGCCCCGCCACCTCGACGGCGGCCAGCCGGGGGTCGGCCTTCAGCCGTTCGGCCACCCGGCCCGCCAGTTCGCGCGGATTGGCCTTCAGCGCCTTGGCCGCCGCCAGGGCCCCGTTGGACTGGAAATCAGCCAGGTCGGGGCGGTCGGACACGGTGACGCGCGCCAGGGCTGCGTCCACGCCTTCGGCGGCGAAGGCGGCCGCAACCGCTTCGCCCAGGGACGATTTCAGATCGGTCATTGCGGGTCGGTGGCCTCGGCCAGGGCCTGTCCGGAATTGATGCGGAACCGGCTGCCGGTGCGATTGAACTCGGCCATTTCCGGCGTCACGTCAAAGCCGACCAGGATTTCGAAATTGTCACCGCTGGTGGTCGCTGCCGCACGCGGGATGACGATGGTCTGTTCCTCGGTCGTCGAAGCCGTCTCGGCACCGCGGAAGTCCACCGGCAGGTCGAAATACTGTTTGGCCAGAACCGCCCGGTTCCGCTCGGTCACGGCGATCCAGTAGCGATAGGTATGGCGGCCGGAATTGGCCATCGGTCCACGACCCAGGTTGAACAGGACGTTCACCTGCACCGTGATCGGCTCGTCACCCCGATAGCTGCAGTCCGCCGCCAGTCCCTCGATCTCGCCGGTGTAGCCGACGTTGGCAACGGCGGCGCGATTGTCGGCTAATTCCACGTACCGGGCGGCGTCATAGAGAATCTTCACATAGGGGCAGGGTCCGGCGTTGGCGCGACGGCTCAGCGGTGCGATGCGCGGAGCCGTATCCACGATCGGCGTGTCACTCGCCTGGCCGGTCTGTCCCGGCCGGCCGGAGCCGGGAATCCCGCCTGTCTGGCCGGCGATCTGGGCCGTAGCCATGGCGGGAAACAGGCCCGCCATTAGGGCGGAAACAGCAAGAACGGGGAGGACGCGACGCATCAGGTTCAAATCCGGCAACCGAAGGGTAATGCGACGAGGACCGACGCGGTCCGACACGCTGGTGTCTGATAGCGGCTAAAGCGAGGCGCGGCAAACGCGGTCGCCCGCCTGCCCGGGACCTCTTGCCGCGTCGGGACGGTGGCGGCGGGCCCGCCAAAGCCCTAGATTGCGACCATGACGATCCACGCTCCCATCCCCCGGCCCGGCCGCCGTCCGCTGACCATCCGTCTGGCGACGCCGCGCGGCTTCTGTGCCGGTGTCGACCGGGCCATCCAGATCGTCGAACGCGCGCTCGAGAAATACGGCGCGCCCGTCTACGTCCGCCACGAGATCGTTCACAATCGCCACGTCGTCGAACGGCTCAAGGCCATGGGAGCCATCTTCGTACGTGAACTGGACGAATGCCCTGACGACCGGCCGGTTGTGTTTTCGGCCCATGGCGTGCCCAAGTCTGTGCCGGCCGGGGCCCGGGCCCGCGACCTGTTCTTTCTCGACGCCACCTGCCCGCTGGTCTCCAAGGTCCATGTCGAGGCCGAGCGTCATCATGCCGCCGGTCGCCACATCATCCTGATCGGCCACACCGGCCACCCCGAGGTCGTCGGGACGATGGGTCAGCTGCCGCCCGGGGCCATCAGCCTGGTCGAGACCGTCGCCGACGCCGAGGCGTTCCAGCGGCCCGGTGATGCGGCCCTGGCCTATGCCACCCAGACCACACTGTCAGTCGACGACACGGCCGAGATCCTGGCCGTGCTCAAGCGCCGGTTCCCGGAACTGCCCGACCCGCACAAGGAAGACATCTGTTACGCCACAACCAATCGCCAGGAGGCGGTCAAACGGCTCGGCGAGGGCTGTGACCTGGTGCTGGTGGTCGGCTCGAAGAATTCGTCCAACTCGGCCCGACTGGTCGAGGTGGCCGTCCGCGCCGGGGCCCGTGACGCCCGTCTGGTCGACGATGCCGGCCATGTCGACTGGAACTGGTTCGACGGCGTCTCGACCGTCGGTGTCACCGCCGGGGCCTCGGCCCCCGAGCCGCTGATCGCCGCCCTGGTCGACGCCATCTCCGACCGGTTCGACGCCACCGTGGTCGAGGATGCGGGCGAGCGCGAAACCGTCACCTTCAAACTGCCGCGCGCCCTGACGGACTGACGCCACCGCGCGGCGTCAGCCGTCCTTGCCGTCCTCGCTGACGAAATCCTGCGCGAACTCGGGACCGTCGTCGTCAGCGTGGCTCAGCAGGTCGCCCTCCTCCTCGCCGCTCCGGCTCGGATCCGGCACTTCGAAGCCGACCGGGATCGACAGGTCCAGCAGACCGGCGGCCTTCATCTCCTGGACGCCGGGCAGGTCGTACAGGCTGGCCAGGCTGAAATGCTCGAGGAACCGGTCCGTGGTGCCGTAGGTGACCGGCCGCCCCGGCGTCCGTCGCCGACCGCGCAGCTTCACGAACCCCATCTCCAGCAGCAGGTCCAGCGTACCGCGCGACAGCGACACCCCGCGCACGCTCTCGACCTCGGCCCGGGTGCAGGGTTGGTGGTAGGCGATGATGGCCAGGGTCTCCAGCGCCGCCTTCGACAGGCGGCGCGGCTCCTCGCGCTCCTCGGTCATCATGAAGCTGAGGTCGGGCGCGGTGCGGAAACGCCAGCGATCGGCGACACACTCCAGTTCAACGCCCCGCCCCTGGTAGCGGGCCCGAAGTCCGGCGATGGCACCGCCGACATCGGCCCCTTCGGGCAGACGCCGCGCGATCTCCGCCGCCGACAACGGCCCCGCCGCAGCGAACAGCAGGGCCTCGACCCGGCGTTCGATCTCGCCGCTGTCAGGCTCGAAGCGCAGGTCGGTCACGGCGTCAGTTCCAGCGGCAGCCCCCGGCCGCGCCGCTTCAGATACAGATCGGCAAAGGCCCCGGACTGGCGCACGTCCATCGCCCCCTCCTTGACCAGTTCCAGGCTGGCCGACAGGGTCGAGGCCAGATAGCTGTTGCGGCTGGGGCCGGGCTCGCCGTCGCCGTCGTCCGGTTCCGGGGCCACCCGCTCCAGCGGGGTCCAGTCCGACAGTCGCGGCAGGATGTCCCGCAGCCAGTCCCGCGCCGCCTCCAGCGGAAAGGCCTCCACCCGCTGGCCAGGGGCATAGCTGCGCCGTTCCTCGCGTCGGCGCTGCGTCACATAGGCGCTCATCAATTCGTACAGGCTGGCGTCGATCCGGTCGGACGGGACGATCACCGTGGCCTCGGGGTCGCCGCGCGTGAACACGTCGCGCTTCAGCAGCGGCCGACTGGTCAGGGCCTCGACCGAGCGGCGCATCGCCTCGAGCTTCTGCAGCCGGAAGGCCAGGGCCGCGGCCATCTGCTCGGCCGGCATCTCCTCGCCGCGTTCCTTTTCCGTGCGGGGCAACAGCAGGCGCGACTTCAGATAGGCCAGCCAGGAAGCCATCACCAGATAGTCAGCAGCGAGCGAAAAGTTGCGCCGCCGCGCCTCGTGCACAAAGGCCAGATATTGTTCAGCCAGCCTGGTGATCGACAATTTCAGCAGGTCGACCTTCTGGTTCCGCGCCAGGGCCAGCAACACATGTAGCGGTCCCTCATAGCCGTCCAGGTCGACCACGAACGCGTCATCGGCCTCGACCGCCTCGGCCACGGCCGCAAAATTCAGATTGGGCTGGAAGGCCTCGGTCATGCCGCCGGGCTCCGGGCCTCGCCCACGTCAGGGCCTTCTGCCGCCTCCAGCCGTCCCTCGATCACCGCCATGAACCGCGCCCGGGCCGCCACCGCATCCAGCGGCTCCGGCAGTCGCACCAGCCGCGCCAGCGCCGCCGCGGCACGTTTCGCCGCCTTGCCCTTCAGCTTGCCGGTACCTTCGGCGACCTGCTTCATCTCGTCGAGGTCGCCGCTGCAGTGAAGCACCACGTCACAACCCGCCTTCAGTGCCGCCCCGGCCCGTTCAGTCAGGCTTCCCGTCAGCGCCTTCATCGACAGGTCGTCGGTCATGATCAGGCCCGCGAAGCCCAGCTGATCTCGCATCAGCCGGATCGCCTTCTTCGAGGTGGTGGCCGGTCGCTTCGGGTCGATGGCGTCGAACACGACATGGGCGGTCATCGCCAACGGCATGTCGGACAGGGCCTTGAACGGCACAAAGTCCCAGGCCTCCAGCGTCGCCAGATCCGCATGCACCACCGGCAGGTCGTGATGACTGTCGGCAAAGGCGCGTCCGTGACCCGGCATATGTTTGATCACCGGCAACACGCCCCCGGCCAGCATCCCCTCGGCCGCCGCCCGCCCCAGGCGGGCCACCGTGTGCGGATCGCGGGCATAGGCCCGATCCCCGATGATGTCGTGCGCTCCGGGAACCGGCACATCGAGAACCGGCACGCAATCAACATTGATTCCCTGTGAGTGCAGGTCGTGCGCCATCAGCCGCGCGCCCTGCCGAACCAGGTCGCGGGCCGTTTCCACATCTCCGGCGGCCTTCAGACAGGCGTCGCCGGGGGGATATTTCGGCCAGTGCGGCGGCCCCAGCCGCTGGACCCGCCCCCCTTCCTGATCGATCAGGACCGGAGCATCCGGCGCGCCGATACTGTCCCGCAGGGCCGTCACCAGGGCCCGAACCTGATCCGGGCTTTCGACGTTGCGCCGGAACAGGATGAAGCCCCATGGCCGAACGTCGGCGAAGAAGGCGCGCTCCGCCGCAGTCAGCTCATATCCCGAACAGCCGTAGATGGCGGCCGAGGTCACGACCTAGCGGACCAGGCAGTCGCCGCCACCGGCCTTGATCGCGGCGCAGAAGGCGCGGGCATCGTCGCGGCTCAGCCCGGTGAAGGTGGTGCGGTAGACGGTCGCGCCGTTCGAGGCCGTGACCTCCTGAACCCGCTTGGTCGCCCCGGCGGCGAACTGCGGGAAGCGGGCGGCGACGGCGGAATACTCCCGATCCGCGATACCCGGGGTCGAGAAGGCCCCGATCTGCACGATCGAGCTGCCACCGGCGGGAGCCGACGGAGTCTCGGCCTTGGCCGCCGGTGCCGGAGCGGTCGCCACCGGCGCGGGAGCAGCCGGTGCCACGGGCCGCGGCTGCACGGCCTCGGCCGGGGCGATGAAGGTCGGGTCGGACGGAATCTCGCTCGGCGGACCGTAGACACTGACCCCGGCCTCGGGATCGACCGGCTGGGCGTCCTGCGGGGCCTCGACCTTCAGGTCGCCGATCGGCGTGCCCACGGCGGGCGGGGCGTCGGTCGAGGAGCGCAGACCCGAACGGTAGAAGACAACCACCGCGATGATCAGCAACAGCAGGACCGCCGCGCTGATGATCAAGGTCACCGGCGGGGCCTTGCCGGCACCGCCCTGCCCGCCGCCTGTGCGCCGCGCATCATAGCTGTTGCGCTGGAACGGCAGGTCGTCATCGGTTGGCGGAGTATAGGCCCCGCGGTCGCGGTCGCCGCCGCCGTTCGGACGATAGGGATCTTCGTGTGACATGGTCGCGCCTTGTGAATCGGCCCGGCGCGAATCGACGCGTCGGGGGCTCAGTCTACCCTGCCCCGGCCTGCTTTCGAATCACAGATCAAGCGCGAGGTCGAGACTGAACAGTTTGCGGTGTTCCTCGATCGCGAACCGGTCGGTCATACCGGCGATATAGTCACACACCGCCCGGGCCCGGCGGTGCGGGTCCTCGACCGCCGCCCGGACCGACCATTCCGGCGGCAGCACCCCCGGATCGGCCATAAACAGCTGGAACATCTCCCCCAGAAGTCGCCGGGCCTGGCTGCGGGTGCGGTTAACCCGATAGTGGCGGTACATCCGTTCGAACAGGAATTTCCGCAGCACGCCCAGATCAGCCAGCATGCCGTCGGAGAAGGCCACCAGGGTCCGCCCTGCCGCGCGCACATCCTCGCTGGAGCCGATGCCATCGGCGGCGATGCGCCGTCCGGTCTCGGCCAGTACATCCTCGACCATGGCCCCGATCATGCGGCGCACGGCCTCGATGCGGATCATCCGCTCATCCTGATCGGGCCAGTCGCGCCGGGTCCCCTGCAGGATCGGCCCGATCAACGGCACCTGCGCCAGGTCGTCCAGGCTGAACAGCCCGGCCTGCACCCCGTCATCGACGTCATGATTATTGTAGGCGATGTCGTCGGCGATCGCCGCCGCCTGGGCCTCCAGCGAGGCAAAGGTGTCCAGTCGCAGGTCCCAGCCCGGCGCATAGTCGGCAATGGCCCGCCACGCGGGCTCGTCCAGCCGGTGGCTGACCGGCCCGTTGTGCTTGATGACCCCCTCGACCGTCTCCCAGCTCAGGTTCAGGCCGTCGAAGGCCGGATAGCGCTCCTCCAGCCGGGTCACCACGCGAAAGGTCTGGACATTGTGGTCGAAGCCGCCCCACGCCTTCATCTGCGCCTGCAGCTCATCCTCGCCGGCATGGCCGAACGGCGGATGGCCCAGATCATGCGCCAGGGCCACGGTCTCGGCCAGGTCCGTGTCCAGGCGCAGGGCATGGGCGATCGACCGGGCGATCTGCGCCACCTCCAGACTGTGGGTCAGGCGGGTGCGGTAGTGGTCGCCCTCATGGGCCACAAACACCTGGGTCTTTTCCTTCAGCCGGCGAAACGCCGTGGCGTGGATGATCCGGTCGCGGTCGCGGGCGAAGGCCGTTCGGGTGCGACTGATATTTTCCGGAAACAGCCGCCCACGCGAGGCTGTCGGGGTCTCGGCGAAGGGGGCACGATCGGTCGACTGGCTCAAGGTGGCAGCTTCATGTTGGTCGCGGGGCTTTCGGAATGCCCGCTCCAGCCTCATATAGGCCCCTGTGAGTACCGTCCAATCCTCCCCCGCCCCTGCCCCGAAGCTGGAAATCGCCGCCCGCGCGCCCCAGGGTATCGTGCTGTCCGCCAGCGCTGCCCGACGGCTGGCGGAACTGGCCGAAGCCGCCGGTCGCCCGCGGATGCTGCGCGTTGCCGTCGACGGTGGCGGCTGTTCAGGCTTTCAGTACCGGTTTGAACTGGTCGACAACGCCGACGCCGACGACCTGCACATCGAGACCGAGGGTCAGACCGCCCTGGTCGACCCGGTCTCCGTCCCCTTCCTCAAGGGTTCCGAGATCGCCTTCATCGACGAGCTGGCCGCGGCCCAGTTCGTGGTTCGCAATCCCAATGCCGCGTCAAGCTGCGGCTGCGGCGTCAGCTTCTCGATCTAGACCCACGCCTCCGCCGGGCGCGACGTCGCTGCCACCAGATCAGCACGCCCGTGACCGACAGCCCGGCCACGGCGATCCCGGCGAAAAACACCACCAGCCGTGTGGGCAGGCCCAGGATCTGGCCGCTGTGCAGCGGCAGCTGGGCCCGCGCGAACACATCCCCGCCGGTTCCGCCGGTCGGACGGGTGACCTCGATCAGATGGCCGTCGGCCCCGTCAATATAGACCCAGGTCGGCCCCAGCCCGGCATAGGCGTCGCCGAAGGCCACGCCATAGCCGTCCAGCTCGGCTGCATAGAACAGGCCCGAGGCTGCCACCCCCTCGGGAATTCCCCCCGCCGCCCTCGCCCGGTCAATGGCCGCGTCAAAACCGAACGCGGGCGTCGCCGGTCGCCCGTAGTCCATCGGCCGCGACTCGAAGGCGCTCTCGGTGACGGGCGAAACCATAGACACGACCGGCTCGAACACCTGCCGCTCCAGATTGAAGGAAACGCCGCTGACCGCCAGGATCAGCAACACGCCCCACAGCCACAGGCCCGCTGCCCGATGCAGGTCGAAATTCAGCCGCATCGGCGCGGCCCCCGCCTTGATCGTCCAGGCCGGGGCCCATTTCTTCAGGAATGGCCGCCCGCGCGGCAGGGTCAGCCAGGCACCGACGAAACAGTCGAAGGCCCACAGCAGCGCCACCCCGCCCATCAGCCAGGTGCCCCACAGCCCGGGCAGGGTCAGGTTGCGGTGGAACATGTCGATGAAGGGGATCAGCGTGGCCCGCGTCGGCCACCAGCCGCCGTAAAGGCGTTCGCCCTTGATCGCCCCGCTCACCGGATCGACGAAGACCTGGTTGAACGGCACGACGAACGGCGTCCCGCTGGCGGGGTCGATCTTCGGGTCGACCCATACGTCCGGGGCCTTGCCGGGCTCAACCGGAATCCAGCGCGCCCGAACTCTCGGGTCCCAGGCCGATATCCGCGCGGCGATGGCGTCTGGCGTCAGGCGCGGCCCGTCGCCGGTCACCGTCCAGAGTTGGGGATTGATGGCCGCGTCGATCTCACGCTGAAACACCAGGATCGAGCCGGTCAGGCCCGACAGGATCAGGAATCCCGCCAGCACCAGACCGACATAACGATGCAACGGCACCGCCAGGGCGCGCAGGTTCAGGCGGGGCCGCGCGGCCCCTGTCCGCCCGCCCGCGGGCGCGGCTTTATCGGCCATCGGCGACGGCCACCGTATCCGGGGCCGGCTGTGCCAGGGTCGGCGCGGCTGCGGCGGCAACGGGGATCAGCCTGGCGCGGGCCGGTGAACTGGCTGGGGAAGCAGTCATGAATGCGACGCGTTCTCAGTCGGGAAAACGCCTTCGTATCCTTTAATGCGAGTGATTTGCAATGTACTTGGCGGCGGGCGACGGAGATTGCCCGCTCCGCCGGACCCGCCAGCCGCAGTGGACGGCCCGGCCTCGACGCCCACCCTCGTGAGATTCCGAACCCCTTGCACTTAGGATTTTTTCTAATTAGTGTTTGTCCTATGAACACCCTGTTCAAGGCCCTGTCCCACCCTGTCCGGCGACGCATTATCGAGATGCTGCGCAAAGGGCCGCTGGCGTCCGGCGACATCGCCGCCGCCTTCGACATGAGCTGGCCGTCGATCACCGCCCATCTGAACGCGCTGAAGGAGGCCGGACTGGTCTCGCCAGAGCGCGACGGTTCCTCGATCCGCTACCGGCTCGAAATTTCGGTGGTCGAGGAAGCCATCGCCTTCCTGCTGGACATGACCGGGGCGGCCGCCCGCGACGACACCCAAGGCAAGGAACCCAAGCCATGACCGCCTCATCCCGTTCGCCGGCTCTTGATCTGGCCACCTTTGGCATCAGCATTCTGATCATCGGTACCGGGCTCGGCGTCCTGTTCGCCGGTCCCACCGAACTGATGCCCGTGCACTGGAACATCCGGGGGGAAGCCGACGACTGGGCCGGCCGGGAGATGGTCGGGTCCCTGATCGCCGCGCTCGGCCTGTTCACCCTGCTGGTGGCCGGCGGCATCGGCTGGTTCGCGGCGCGAACCGACGACCCGGCCCGCCGTCGCGCCCTGCGCTTCGGTCAGCTGGTCGTCCTGCTCGCGATGACGGGGGTCACCCTGTTCGCCGGGGGCTCCAGCCTCAGCGGGGCGACCACGATTCGCACCGCCATCCCGATGGCGGGACTCAGCCTGGTCTTCCTGCTGACGGGGGCCTTTCTCGGTCGGGTCGGCCCCAATCCTGTCGTCGGCGTCCGCACGCCGTGGACCTACAAGAGCCGTCTGGCGTGGGACCGCGCCAATCGCCTGGCCGGCCGGCTGTTTTTCCTGATCGGTCTTGCCGGACTGGTTACCGCCCCCTGGGCCGCCCAGCCCTTGGCCCTGATCGCCCTCATCGTCGCCGTTCTCGTCACCGCCGTCTGGTCGGTGGTCGAGAGCTGGCGCGTCTGGCGCACCGACCCCGACCGCCAGCCCTTCTGATTACGGCGTCACGCAAACCGGAGACTTCGCCATGTTGACCCTCGCTCTCGCTGCCACCCTGCTGACGACCGGCCCGGTCGAAACCGCCGTCGTCCTGCCCGCACTGCCGGCCCCGCTGCACGGCACCCTGCTGGCTCCCGATGGCCCGGCCCGCGCCGTGGCCGTCATCCTGCCCGGCTCGGGGCCGACCGATCGTGACGGCAACAGCCCGCAGTTCGGCATTTCGGCCCAACCCTACCGCCTGCTGGCCCGGGGGCTGGCCGACCGGGGCATCGCCACGGTGCGCATCGACAAACGCGGTATCGGCGAGAGTGCCGCCGCCGGACCGGCCGAGGCCGACCTGCGCTTCACGACCTATGCCGAGGATGCCCGGGCCTGGGCCGCCGAGGCCGCCGCCCGCGCGGGCCGGCCCTGCGCCTGGCTGATCGGCCACAGCGAGGGGGCCCTGGTCGCCCTGGCGGCGGCCGACGACCATGCGGACAGCATCTGCGGCCTGGTCCTGCTATCGGGGGCGGGCCGACCGGCCGGGGTCGTTTTGCGCGAACAGCTGGCCCGCGGCCTGGCGGAGCCGATGAAGACCGAAGCCTTCGATATCCTGTCCGAACTGGAGGCCGGTCGCGCGGTGGCCGACACGCCGCCCGGGCTCGCGAGCCTGTTCCGTCCGTCGGTCCAGCCCTATCTGATGTCGTGGCTGCCCCTGGATCCCGCGGCCCTGATCGCCGCCTGGGACGGGCCGGTTCTGATCGGCCAGGGCACCACCGACATCCAGGTCACGGTGGTGGACGCCGAAACCATGGCTGCGGCGCGACCCGACGCCCGACTGGTGCTGTGGGAGGGGGTCAATCATGTGCTGAAGACAGCCCCGGCCGAACGGGCCGCGAACGTCGCCACCTATGCCGATCCGGACCTGCCCCTGGCCCCCGGAATTGTCGAAGACGTGGCCGATTTCATCCTGGAATTCTGATCCGGACCTGGGCTCGCGCGCGCCGCGCGCGGGTCCTCGCCGGAGGTTCAGGTGCCGTCAGGCACCTCAGACCATGCGGCGCAGCGTCCGCGGTGGCAGGGTCGGCGAATTGGCCTCGGTCAGCGTCTGTCCGACGCGGGCGACCAGATCCTCGGCATCGAACGGCTTGAGCACATAGCCGCTGCCGCCCAGGAACATGACCTCCTGCATCGTCGCCGGACTGTTGTCAGCCGTCATCATCAGGATCGGCACGGAAACCCCGGCCCGTCGCAGCGATGTCAGGGTATCCAGCCCGCTGATGCCCGGCATGCGCACATCCAGCAGGATCAGACTGGGCATCAGGGCCCGGATCGACTCGATTGCGCTCTTGCCGCTGTTGACCGCGCTCACGGCATAGCCCGCGCCGGTCAGGATCAGTTCGACGGCGTCGCAGATAAAGGGATCGTCATCAACGATCAGGATACGTCCAGGCATGGGGTCGCTCATTCCAGAATAATCCGGCAGACGACCACAGGTTACTCTGTTTTCGGTTAATGGCGACATCGGTATTATCCGTGCCCGTCATATCTACAGCGTCTCCTGGAACCGCACCGGCCGGCCGGTCGCCTTTCCGATCAGCGCCCCGTCGCGCATCACGGTCCGGCCGCGCACGATAGTCGCCATCGGCCAGCCGGTGGCCTCGAAACCGTCGAACGGGGTCCAGCCGCAGCGGCTTGCCATGTCCGCGTGCCGAATTGTGCGCCTGGCCTTCAGATCAACCAGGGTCAGGTCGGCGTCATAGCCTTCGGCCATACGGCCCTTGCCGGCGATGCCGAACACCCGGTTGGCCCCGTGCGAGGTCAGGTCGACGAACCGCTCGAGACTCAGCCGCCCCTGGGCCACGTGGGTCAGCATTACCGGCACCAGGGTCTGGACCCCCGGCATGCCCGAGGGCGAGGCCGGATAGGGCCGCGCCTTCTCTTCCAGCGTATGCGGCGCATGGTCCGAACCCAGCACGTCGGCCACCCCCTGTTCGATGCCCCGCCACAGGCCGGCGACATGGCCGGCGTCGCGGATCGGCGGGTTCATCTGCGCCAGCCCCTTCAACCGCTCATAGGCCTCCGGCGCGGTCAGGGTCAGGTGCTGGGGCGTCACCTCGACGGTGGCCACGTCCTTGTTGTCGGCGAGGAAGGCGATCTCCTCGGACGTTGTCACGTGCAGCACGTGGATGCGTGCCCCGGTCTCGCGCGCCAGCGCGACCAGCCGCCGGGTGCTCATGATCGCACTCTCGGCGTCACGCACCTCGGGGTGGCTGGTCCAGTCCCCGGCGCGCGCCAGCGGCCGCCGCTCAACCAGCCGGTATTCGTCCTCGGAATGGAAGGTCGCGCGCCGTCCGACATTGCGCAGCACCTCGCGCACCCCGTCGTCGTCGGCCACCAGCAGGGTGCCGGTCGAGGCCCCCATGAAGACCTTGACGCCGCAACAGCCCGGCAACCGCTCCAGATCGCGCAGGAAGCGGGAATTGTCGTGGGTGCCGCCGATGTAGAAGGCGTGGTCGGTCCACATCCGGTCGCGGGCCCGCGTCAGCTTGTCGGCCAGGGCCTCCGGATCGGTGGTGCTGGGCTCGGTGTTCGGCATTTCGAACACCGCCGTGACCCCGCCCAGGGCCGCCGCGCGGGACCCGCTCTCCAGGTCCTCCTTCCACTCCAGCCCGGGCTCGCGGAAATGGACCTGGGTGTCGATCACCCCCGGCAGCACCGTCAGGCCGGTGGCGTCGATCACCTCTCCGGCCGAGGCCTGGGCCAGGTCACCGACGACCACGATCCGCCCGTCGCGGATGCCGACGTCGGCGCGGCCGTGGCCGGCATGGTTGGCGACATCGCCGCCGCGAACGATCAGGTCATAGGTCTGGGTCATGGGCTTCCCTTACCCCGGGATCAGGCCGGCGTCTTGTCCGCCAGCAGCTTTCGCGCCGCCTTCAGCACCCGGTCGGCCGGCAGGTCCATCATATGCTGGATCGCCTGGTTCAGATTCGGGTCGATGGCCCGAAACTCCTCGACCGTGCGCGGCCCACGCACCGCGATCCCGCCCCACGGCCCGTGATGCGTCTCATCCGACGGCCCGAACACCGCCACCGACGGAACACCGGCCGCCACCGCCAGCTGGGTCCAGATCGAGTCCGCCCCGAGATAGAGATCGGCCCGCGACAGCGCCGCCGCCGTCTGCAATCGGGTCAGCTTCCCCTGCAGTTCGATGACCCGGTCCCGACTCACGACGAAGCGGATGGTATGGGCCGAATCGCGGTCGATCTCCTCGCCGACGATCATCAGCCGCCCTCCCGCCAGCGGCCCGCCCTCGGCCAGAAGCGGTCCGGCCACCTTGGAATAGCGTTCGGCCGGCCAGCGTTTGCCCATCCAGTCCACGCCAGGGCCGACCGCCAGGATCGGTCCGGTAACCGGTCCGATCAGGGCATCTGCGGCGGCCCGGGTCTCGTCGTCGAAGAACAGCTTCGGGGCCGGAACATCGTCAAGATGCATGATCCGTGCGGCCTGTTCGACCGCGTGCAGCCCCGGCAGGTCCGGGGCCCGGACAGCCCGCTTCTGCCGCTTCAGCCGTCCCGACAGGGTCGAACCGCGCATGTCGACCACCAGCCCCCAGCGCGTCGAGCGCACCCGGTTCCACAGCGCGACCCAGTCCCAGCGCCCCTCCCGGTCCAGAACAATCAGCGAGTCCAGCCGCGGGGTATCGGCAAACAGGGGCGCGCTGGCCGCCGACCCGACGATCGTGAATCGCGCCTGCGGCACCGCCTCGACCAGGTGCGCCAGCACACCCGACGACAGTACCGCCGCCTCGGCGTCAGCCTCGGCGATATAGAGAATGGGAAAGGGGCCGGTCATTGATTCAGCCTACAGAGATTCTGCGATCGCTTCACGATTGCTGTCGGGTATCGAACAGCCCTCGCCCGACAGTGTCCGGCCCTCTATCCTGACACCATGCCGACCCGTATCGCCTCCCTGCCTAGCCGCGCCCTTGTCCGGGTCACCGGCCCCGACGCCCGTCCCTTTCTGCACACCCTGCTGACCCAGGATGTCGAGGGGCTGGCCACGGGTGAACTGCGGTTCGGTGCCCTGCTTTCACCGCCGGGGCGGCTTCTGTTTGACCTGTTCCTGCTGGGACAGGGCGATGGAGTGATCCTGGACGTCGCCGCTGACCGCCGAGAGGCCCTGATCCAGCGTCTGTCGATGTACCGGTTGCGTGCCGACGTTACGATCGAGGCCGTCGACACATCGGTGATGGCGGCCTGGAACGGTGACGGTGACGGCTTCATCCCGGACCCCCGCGCGCCGGGCCTCGGCGGCCGCCGCTACGACGGCCTGGCCGCGCCGGATGCGACCGAGGCCGATTGGCTGGCGCATCAGCTGGTAGTCGGGGTCCCGGCTTCCGGCGACATCGTCATCGACAAGACCTATCCGATCGAGGCCGATCTCGACCTGCTGCACGGCATCGACTTCCAGAAGGGCTGTTTCGTCGGTCAGGAAACCACCTCGCGGATGTGGCGGCGCGGTGCGATCCGCAACCGGATGCTGCCGATCACCTTCGACGGCCCGCCACCGCCGATGGGTACCGAGGTGCTGAATGGGGAGCTGCGCGCCGGCGAGGTCATGACCGGCCTCGACGGGGCCGCCATCGCCCTGTTGCGGCTGGATCGTCTGGACGGCCCGCTGACCGCCGACGGTCGCGCGGTGGCGGTCCACCGGCCCGCCTTCCTGCCCGAGGTCGCGCCATGACCGATGTCAGCGGCCGCTGCGGCTGGTGCGGGACCGACCCGCTGTATGTCGCCTATCATGACAGCGAATGGGGTGTGCCCGAGCGCGATGCCCGCGCCCTGTGGGAGAAGCTGGTGCTGGACGGCTTCCAGGCCGGCCTCGCCTGGATCACCATCCTGCGCAAACGCGACAGCCTGCGCGCCGCCTTCGACAATTTCGACCCGGAGATCGTCGCCCGCTACGGCGAGGCCGACCGCGCCCGGCTGATGGCCGACCCCGGCATCATCCGATCCGGAGCCAAGATCGACAGCGCCATCCGAGGGGCGCGGGTCTGGCTCGACATGCGCGACCAGGGCGAGGATTTCTCGGCCTGGCTCTGGTCCTTCGTCGACGGCCAGACGGTCCAGAACGCTCCCCTCACCCTCGCTGACGTCCCGACCCAGACCCCGCAGTCGGTGGCCATGGCCAAGGCCTTGAAAGCCCGGGGCTTCAACTTCTGCGGCCCGGTCATCGTCTATGCCTTCATGCAGGCCACCGGCATGGTCAACGACCACCTGACCGGCTGCCCGCGTCACGGGCCCGTCCGCGCCATGGGCGGCCAATGAGCCCCGCGACCGGCGCCACCCTGACGCTGGAAATTCTGCTGATCGACAGCCACGGCGGCCCCGTCTGTGGCGTCGATGAGGCCGGGCGCGGTCCCTGGGCCGGGCCGGTCTCGGCGGGGGCCGTGATCCTGAACCCCGACGACCTGCCCGACGGCATCAACGACTCCAAGGCCCTGAGCCATGCCCGGCGTGAGCAGCTGGAAATGGAGATCAAGAGCCGGGCGATCTGCTGGTCCGTCGGCTTCGCCTCGGTCGAGGAGATCGACCGCCTCAACATCCTTCAGGCCACGGGTCTGGCCATGCACCGCGCCGTGTCGGGCCTGGCGACGACACCCAGTGCGGCCCTGGTCGACGGCAACTATCGTTTCGCCCTGCCCTGCCCGATCCGCACCGTGGTCAGGGGCGACAGCCTGTCCCTGTCGATCGCGGCGGCCTCGATCCTGGCCAAGACGGCACGGGACCGGTTGATGGTCGAGCTGGACGGCCAGTACCCCGGCTACGGCTTCGCCGGGCACAAGGGCTATCACGCGACCTCACATGTGGCCGCGCTGAAGGCGCTGGGCCCCTGCCCGGCCCACCGCCGGACCTGGGCCCCGATCCGGGCTCTGCTCGACGCCTAGATGTGCAGGGCCCCGCCGACCAGGGCCCCCAGAATGGCGGCGACCACACCCCCCGCCACAATAACCGCCCAGTCCGGCAAACTGGACAGCAGCCGGGCGAGGGTCTGGTCCTCAGGCGGTACGGGCGTGAAGGCCGTGCGCGGAGCCTCTCTTCGGTCCGACCAGCCCACGGTCTCGAAGGCGTCCACCGGACGGGAGCGGGCGGCACGGGTGGTTTGGGCGGACGGATATTCCATACCGTCCCAACGGCCTCGGCGACCGGTCCGTTCCCGGAACCCGGTTCAGGCGGCGTCGGCCAGCACCACCGGCTTCTCGGTGACGACGAACAGATATTCGACATTGCGCAGCCGGCCAACGGCCCCGACCTTTTCGCCCTTGTCGTTGTGGATGCCGATCCGGGCCCCGACATAGCGCGGCCGGGCGATCTCGATCACCTGCACATGACCGCGTGCCGACAGCATCTCGACCAGTTGGGCGCGCGACAGATAGCCCTCGTCATTGAAGGAGACGATCAGGTTGGGCGCGGCCAGCGATCCGACCACCGAGGCCAGGGCCGGGGCGATGCCCGGCCGGCTGTTGAACGGGCTCTTGCGGGTACGCACATCGATCCGCTTGTTGGCGACGCCATAGCTCTCGGGCTTGTCCCACAGCACCAGACTCTCCCAGCAGTGATAGTTGCCGAGATAGGAGTGCTGGTTATAGGGCGGGTCCAGATAGACCAGATCGGCCTCGATCTTCGGCGCGATCTCGACCGCATCCCCCCGGGTGGCCCGGCACGGTCCGGCCGCCACACCGGGCAGGACGTCGGGCATCCGCAGGGTCAACGGATTCAGCGCCCGCCCGGCCCAGCGCTTCATATAGGCCATCTGCACACCGGCGGTGGAATCGACCCGATCGGCCGCCTCCATCAGTGACACAAGGGCGATGGCCTTGAGTTCGGGCTCCAGTCCCAGGGTCTCGATCCGGTCGCGCATGGCGTCGATCCGGGCCCCGTTGTCCGGATGGAAGAAGCGCGCCTCCTCGCAGAAGGTTCGGGTGAACCAGCCCGCCTCGGGCGGCACGGTCCGCAGTTCAGCCAACACCCGCTCGGCCTGATCGAGCCAGCGTTCGCGATCGGCCTGGACATAGGCGGTGGCCAAGATGTGGGCATAGGCGTTGTGATCGTTGGACCAGACGCGGAAGCCCTGCCCCTTCAACGCATGCCCCACCCGCGCCGAGCCCGAGAACAGGTCACAGACGGTCCCGCCCTCGGGCAGCAGGCTGCGCACCGCACCCGTGACATGGCCCAGCAACGCGCGCTTCGAGCCGATGTATTTGATCATTCCGCCCGTCAGGTCTTCCGGGGGCGTTTGCCCTTGGCCGGAGCATGGGCCAGTCGCAACAGATTCGCAGCCCCCGGCGCACCAAAGGGTGTCCCGGCCAGAACCAGGATGCGCTGGCCGGCCTCGGCCAGACCGTATTCCATGGCGCTGGTGACCGCATCGTCGGTCACATCCTCCAGCGAGGTCGGCTCCTTGCCCAGCCGCGGTTCCAGCCCCCAGACCAGCGCCAGCCGCCGGGCGGTGTCCGGATTGGGGGTCAGGGCAAGGATCGGCTGTAGCGGGCGTTCGCGGGCCATGCGTCGCGCCGTCCCGCCCAGGGTGGTGAAGACGACGATACAGGCCGTCGACTGGGCCTCGGCCGCCTTGCGCGCCGCCGCGACCAGGGCGTCGGCGTCAAAATCATCCATCCCGGCATGTTCGGCGTCCATCAGGCTGGGCCACAGCGGGTCGCGTTCCACCCGCTCCATGATCCGGTTCATGATCGTCACCGCTTCCAGCGGATAGTCCCCGGACGCTGTCTCGGCCGACAGCATCAGGGCGTCAGCCCCCTCATAGACGGCATTGGCCACGTCCGAGGCCTCGGCCCGGGTCGGGGCCGGCGCGTCGGTCATCGACTCCAGCATCTGGGTAGCGACGATCACCGGCACGCCGCGCTGGCGGGCGGCCCGGATGATCTGTTTCTGCGCCACCGGGACGTCCTCGGGATCCAGCTCGACTCCCAGGTCACCCCGCGCCACCATGACCCCGTCACAGTAGTCGAGAATGCTCTCGAGGTCGGTCAGGGCGGCCGGCTTCTCGATCTTGGCCAGGCAGGCGGCCTTGCCGCCGACCAGCCGCTTCAGCTCGGCCATGTCCTCGGCCTTCTGCACGAAGCTGAGCGCCACCCAGTCGACGCCGATGCGCAGGGCGAAGGCCAGATCCTCGCGGTCCTTGGGCGTCAGGGCCGAGACCGGGATGATGGCCTCCGGCACCGCCACGCCCTTGCGGTCACTGAGTTTGGAGCCGCTCTCGACCGTGACATCGGCCCATTTGTCGGTCCGCTCACCGACGCGCAGCCGCACCCGGCCATCGTCGAGCAACAACAGCATACCGGGCCGCAGCGCCTTGAAGATTTCCGGATGCGGCATCTGCACCCGTGTCTCGTCCCCCGGCGTCGGGTCCAGGTCGAAACGCATCCTGTGGCCCGGCTTGACCGAGATCTCGACGTCGGCGAACCGGCCCAGACGCAGTTTGGGCCCCTGCAGGTCAGCCAGCACGCCCAGCGGCCGCCGCAGCGCCGCCTCGGCCCCGCGCACCGCCTTCAGCGCCGCCGCATGGTCGTCGTGCGAGCCGTGGCTGAAATTCAGGCGGAAGACATCCACGCCGGCCTTGGCCAGGGCCTTGACCGTGGCGGGCGACCGGCTGGCGGGTCCCAGGGTCGCGACGATGCGGGCGCGGCGGGCTCGGTTCATGCTGATTCTGTCGACCAATGGATTGGGCCCCTGTTGTGCCAAGGAAACCCGGCCGGGTTAAACCCTGCAAAGGTCGCCGAAACACGAAGTTATGCGACCGCCTCCGCGCTTCGGGGTTCGCGCCGGGGCGGTTTGGGCGTAGGTCCGTGTCCGGATCACAGGGAGACGCCGCCATGGCCGGCCTCAAGGACAAGCGCGGCTTTATCGACAAGGACCGGCTGGACCTGTC
>CAXBHG010000027.1:0-19220 GCA_963975385.1 uncultured Brevundimonas sp. | reverse complement strand
AGGTCTCGACCAGTCCATCCGACTGCATGCGGCGCATCAGCGGATAGATGGTGCCCTCGCCCATATCGATGCCGTCGGCGAGCCGGCTGGCGATCTCATAGGCGTAGCTGTCGGACCGGGCCAGGAGGGCCAGCACGCACAGGCTGAGCACCCCCTTTTTAAGCTGTATCTCGATGGTTTCAGTCACATCGGTGTCTCCTGCGATGGCGTTTGTCTATCGCAAGGTATCGTGTCTCGCAAGGTAGCTGTCCAAACATGACAGCGAATTAATCGACCAAACAATGGGGCGGTGCGGCGTCATGGGCACGTCAATCGCTTGGCAAGTCGAAGGTGAGCCGATAAGGACCGGCCTTGAAACCGCCGCGGACGATCTGTCCGGGCCTTCACCTGCGAGCGTCTCGCAGGAGTCTGCTGCAGAGCGAATTGATGAGGAAGTCTCGAATGGGGAAGGGCACGCGCGCCAGAGGGTCGCTGATGACTCTGGTCGGAGGCGTATTCGCCTCCTTGACCCTGGCCGTATTCGCCGCGACGCCGGCCTGGGCGCAGGACCGTATGGGCCAGCCCACGCCGGGCGGCATCGATCTGCAACCGGCCGCGTCACCGCTGAAGCATGAGGCCATCTGGTTTCACAATGTGATCCTGATGCCCGCGATCACCGTGATCACCCTGCTGGTGCTCGCCCTGATCATCTGGATCGTCGTCCGCTACAACAAGAAGTCCAACCCGGTGCCCGCGCGCTGGAGCCACAACACCATGATCGAGGTGATCTGGACCGTTCTGCCGGTGCTGATCCTGGTGGTCATCTCCCTGTTCTCGTTCCGTCTGCTGTTCGCCTACGAAGACATGCCGGACCCGGACCTGACCGTTAAGGTCACCGGCAACCAGTGGAACTGGGCCTATGAATACCCCGACCAGGGCATCGCCGAATATATCTCGACCATGATGTCCGAGGAGGAGGCTCCGCCGCAGCTGTACCGTCTCGCCGCCAATGAGCCGATGGTTGTGCCCGTTGGCAAGACGGTCCGCGTTCTGGTGACCGCCGCTGACGTGATCCACGCCTTCGCCCTGCCGGCCTTCGGCCTGAAGACCGACGCGGTCCCGGGCCGGGTCAACGAGACCTGGTTCCGTGCCGAACGTACCGGCAGCTTCTACGGCCAGTGTTCCGAGCTGTGCGGCGTCGACCACGCGTTCATGCCGATCCAGATCAACGTCGTCACCGAAGGCGAGTTCGCCGCCTGGGTCGCCTCCAAGGGGGGATCCATGACGCCGCCGGCCGCTGCGGTCGCGGCGGCTGCTCCGACCGGCACCCCCGCCGTCACCGCCGTTCCGGCGACTCCTTCCGCTGTCGAGCCGGCTATCGCCGCGCCGGCTGCCCAGTAACGCTACGCGAGAGCCCCAAAGACCATGGCCACCGCAACCATCGCCCACGACGCTCACGGTCACGACGACCATGATCACAAGCCGGGCTTCTTCACCCGCTGGTTCCTGTCGACCAATCACAAGGATATCGGCACCCTCTACCTGATCTTCGCCATCATGGCGGGTCTGGTCGGCGGGGCCCTGTCCGGCCTGATTCGCTGGGAACTGGCTGCGCCGGGCATGCAGGTGTTCGTCGCCGGCGGCCTGGTCGAGCAGCTCGGCCTCGTCGAGGCGTCCAAGCACGGCTACAACGTCACCGTCACCGCCCACGCCCTGATCATGATCTTCTTCATGGTCATGCCGGCAATGATCGGCGGCTTCGGCAACTGGTTCGTTCCGATCATGATCGGCGCGCCGGACATGGCCTTCCCGCGCATGAACAACGTCTCCTTCTGGCTGCTGGTGGCCGCCTGGGTCCTGCTGTGCCTGTCGATGTTCGTCGACGGGGGGCCGGGCATGGGCTTCGGCGGGGGCTGGACCATCTATCCGCCGCTCTCGACCTCGGGCCACACCGGCCCGGCCATGGACCTGGCGATCTTCTCGCTGCACGTGGCGGGCGCGTCCTCGATCCTCGGGGCCATCAATTTCATCACCACCATCTTCAACATGCGCGCCCCGGGCATGACCCTGCACCGGATGCCGCTGTTCGCCTGGTCGGTGCTGATCACCGCCTTCCTGCTGCTGCTGTCGCTGCCGGTCCTGGCCGGCGCCATCACCATGCTGCTGACGGACCGCAATTTCGGCACCAGCTTCTTTGATCCCGCCGGTGGCGGCGATCCGGTGATGTTCCAGCACCTGTTCTGGTTCTTCGGCCACCCGGAAGTCTACATCCTGATCCTGCCCGGGTTCGGCATCATCAGCCACATCGTCTCGACCTTCTCGAAGAAGCCCATCTTCGGCTATCTCGCCATGGCCTACGCCATGGTCGCCATCGGCTTCGTCGGCTTCATCGTGTGGGCCCACCACATGTACACGGTCGGCATGAGCGTGAACCTGCGCGCCTATTTCATCGCCGCCACCATGATCATCGCGGTGCCGACAGGGGTGAAGATCTTCAGCTGGCTGGCCACCATGTGGGGCGGCTCGATCAGCTTCAAGACGCCCATGCTGTGGGCGATCGGCTTCATCTTCCTGTTCACCGTCGGTGGCGTGACCGGCGTGGTCCTGTCCAACGCGGGCATCGATTACAGCCTGCACGACACCTATTACGTCGTCGCCCACTTCCACTATGTGCTGTCGCTCGGGGCCGTCTTCGCCATCTTCGCGGGCTTCTACTACTGGTTCGAGAAGATGTTCGGCGTGAAATACAACGAGTTCCTCGGGGCCGCGCATTTCTGGATCATGTTCATCGGGGTGAACCTGGTGTTCTTCCCGCAGCATTTCCTCGGCCTGCAGGGCATGCCGCGTCGCTACGTCGACTATCCGGAAGCCTACACCCTGTGGAACCAGGTCTCGTCGGTCGGCTATCTGATCACCATCGCCGGCGTCGGCGTCTTCCTGATCATGCTGGCCGAGGCGGCGATCCGTCGTCGTCCGGGCGTCGCCAATCCCTGGGGCGAAGGGGCCACCACCCTGGAGTGGACCCTGTCCTCGCCGCCGCCGCATCACCAGTTCAACGAACTGCCGGTGGTGAAGTCGGACGAGCACTGATCCCGACCGGATACAGACCCAGGGGCCGCTCTTTCGATACCGGAAGGGCGGCCCTTGCCTTTTGAAGACCTGATCATGAGCACCCGCAGCGCCAGCCCCGCCGTCTCGACCGCCCAGCCGGAGGATTTCTTCCAGCTGCTGAAGCCGCGCGTCATGTCGCTGGTGGTGTTCACGGCGCTGACCGGCCTGGTCGTGGCGGGCGGCACGCTGGATCCGGTCTCGGCCGTCATCGCCATCCTGTGCATTGCCGTCGGTGCCGGCGCGGCCGGGGCGTTGAACATGGCGCTGGAAGGCGAGACCGACGCCCTGATGCGGCGCACGCGCGGCCGACCGGTCGCCGCCGGCCGGGTCACCCGCAACGACGCCATGACCTTCGGCGTCATCCTGTCGATCTTCTCGGTCATGCTGCTGGGCATGACCACCAACTGGCTGGCCGGCGGCCTGCTGTTGATGACCATCGTCTACTATGCCGGCTTCTACACCCTGCTGCTCAAGCGCCGGACGCCCCAGAACATCGTCATCGGCGGCGCGGCCGGGGCCTTCCCGCCGGTGATCGGCTGGGCCGCAGCCACCGGCCAGGCCCCGTGGCAGGCCTGGCTCCTGTTCCTGATCATCTTCCTGTGGACCCCGCCGCACAGCTGGGCCCTGGCCCTCTATTCGGCCGGCGACTACGCCCGGGCCGGCATTCCGATGATGCCGGTGGCGCGCGGGGCGAAATCGACGCGGCTGCAGATCCTGATCTACAGCCTGGTGTTCGTGCCGGTGGCGATTGCCCCGGGCCTGCTGGGCCTGGGCGGGAGCCTGTATCTGGTGGTGTCCGGTCTGGGCGGTCTGGGGTTCCTGGGCCTGGCGATCCGTCTGTGGCGGTCGCGCGCCGGCGATGCCCCCGACAAGGCCGAGGCGGTGGGGCGAGAGGCCGCATTGTATGATGTGCGCGCCGAGGCCAAACCGGCCCGTAATCTGTTCGCCTTCTCGATCCTGTATCTGATGGCGCTGTTCGCGGCGCTTCTGGTCGAGAAACTGTCCGGCCTGGGAATTTAAGCCATGCGTCTGAGCCCTGAAGAACTCGCCGCCCGCAAGAAGCGCAATGTCGCCATCGCCGGGGCCCTGGTGGCCTTCATCATCCTGATCTTCACGGTCACGGTCCTGAACCTGAAGCGCAACATCGACGCCCGGGTCGCGCAGGCCCCGGCCGAATCGGTGACGGCCCCGTGAACCGGGCCCATGTGATCGCCCTCGCCTGCGCGGCGACGGTGGTGTTCATGGTCGGGGCGGCCTTCGCCTCGGTGCCCCTGTACCGGCTGTTCTGCCAGGTCACCGGCTTCAACGGCACCGTCAGCCGGGCCGAGGCGGCCCCGACGGAAATCCTCGATCAGACCCTGCTGATTCGCTTCGACACCAACGTCCGCGACCTGCCGATGCGGTTCCGGGCCGAACAGGTGGCCCAGCGGGTCCGGATCGGTGACACCGGCATGGCCTTTTTCGATGTGACCAACACCTCGGACCAGCCGATCCACGCCACCGCCGCCTACAATGTCGTGCCCGAGCGCGCCGGCCCCTATTTCCAGAAGCTGCAGTGTTTCTGTTTCGACAGCCAGACGATCGCGGCCGGAGAAACCCAGACCTTCGCGGTCCAGTATTTCGTGGCCCCCGAGATCGCCACCGACCGTGAAAGCGACGGTGTGCGCGAGATCACCCTCAGCTATACCTTCTATCCGACCAAGGGCGAGCAGACGGCCTCCCTGCCTTCTGCCACTGGCGCTGGCGGATAGCGGGCGCTATAGCCCACACAACGACTATCGACGATTCAAGAGACCCACTGATGGCCGACGCCCACGCTGCTCCGCACCACGACTACCACCTGGTCAATCCCAGCCCCTGGCCGCTGGTGTCCTCCATCGCGGTCACGACCATGATGATCGGCGCGGTGGTCTGGATGAAGGGCATTGCGCCCGCCGATTCCGGCCCCCTGACCGCCGCCCTGTTCGGGCCGGGCAAGGCCGCCCTGTTCTTCGCCGGTTTCGCCGGTGTCCTGCTGTCGATGTTCGGCTGGTGGGCGGACGTCATCAAGGAAAGCCGCGCCGGCGATCATACCCCGGTGGTCTCGATCGGCCTGCGCTACGGCATGATGCTGTTCATCGCCTCCGAGGTGATGTTCTTCGCGGCCTTCTTCTGGATGTTCTTCGACATGGCCCTGTTCAACGAGGCCCGGACCGAGATTCCGGCCCTCGCCGGCTGGACCGACACCGCCGCCGCCTGGTCGACCTGGCCGCCCAAGGGCATCGAGGTGCTGGACGCCTGGCAGCTGCCGCTGCTCAACACCGTGATCCTGCTGCTCAGCGGCACCACGGTGACCTGGGCCCACCACGCGCTGCAGGTCGGTGACCGCAAGGCCGCCAAACTGGGACTGGTGATCACTGTCGCCCTGGGTATCCTGTTCACGGCTGTGCAGGTCTATGAGTACCAGCACATTCTGCACGAGAACCTGTTCTTCAACGCCGAGGCGGCCAACTCCGGCCTCTACGGCTCGATCTTCTTCATGGCGACGGGCTTCCACGGCTTCCACGTCCTGATCGGCACCATCTTCCTGCTGGTCTGCCTGCTGCGGCTGATGGCCGGCCAGATGAGCCCCGAGAAGCATTTCGGCTTCGAGGCGGCCGCCTGGTACTGGCATTTCGTCGATGTGGTCTGGCTGTTCCTCTTCGTCTTCGTCTACGTCACCTTCGGGTGACGCAAGACCCGCTTCTCAAGCCTCGCGCGCCGGCGCGGATCAATCCGATCCGCGCCGGACTGCTTTGTCGCTGCCCCGCGTGCGGGCAGGGCAGGCTGTTCAGCGGGTTTCTGAAGGTGATGGACCGCTGTCCGGCCTGCGATCACGACTTTACCCGGATGAACACCGGCGACGGGGCGGCGATCTTCGTCATGCAGATCGCCGGCGGGATCGTGGTGTTCGGGGCCCTGTTCGTACAGGTGGCGTACAATCCCCCGATCTGGGCCATGCTGCTGGTGGCCCTGCCGCTGGTGGCGGGTCTGGCGCTGGGCCTGATGCGCCCGGCCAAGGGGGTGATGATCGCCCTGCAGATGCGCAACAAGGCCGCGCAGGTCCACAATGACGACTTCTGAGACATCCCGGCGATCGCGGTTTCCGTGGGGGCTGACGATTGTTTCGGCCCTGGTGCTGGCGCTGCTGGTCGGGCTCGGCGTGTGGCAGGTGCAACGCCTGCAGTGGAAACAGGGGCTGATGGACCGGGCGGACGCCGCGGCGTCGAAGGCCCCGGTACCGATCACCCAGCTCCTGCCCGGCCCGGGGCGGGAGTTCC
Organism: uncultured Brevundimonas sp.; assembly: GCA_963975385.1. Taxonomy (GTDB): domain Bacteria; phylum Pseudomonadota; class Alphaproteobacteria; order Caulobacterales; family Caulobacteraceae; genus Brevundimonas. Next base: position 12,831 of record CAXBHG010000027.1, on the reverse strand, counting down.
GTCAGGTCATTCTCGACTGTCCGGGCCTGGCCACCGCTCCCTTTGTCGAGCTGCAGACCATCCTGGACGGTGAGACGGGGGTCCGGCTGATCTCGGCCTGTCCGGAACCGGCGGCACCCGGGCGGCCGGAGACCGGCGTGCTGCTGGTCGATCGCGGCTTCGTCGCCGAAACGGTGTCCGCCCGCCCGCCCGTGACGCGGGACGGCCCCCCGGTTCGGCTGGTGGCCGTGATCCGCACGGCACCGTCGCCCGGCCTGATGGCCCTGCCGCCCGAGGGGCGTCATTTCTTCGCCCGTGACAATGCCGCCATGGCCCGGGTTCTGGGCGTGACCAGCCGGGTCGGGTCGGAAACCCTGTATGCCGTCACCTCGTCCAATCCGGACTGGCAGGCGCTGCGGCCGTCGGTCCCGCCGGTCGCCTTCGCCAACAACCACCTCGGCTATGCCCTGACCTGGTTCGGTCTGGCCCTGGTCCTGATCGGCTTCTACGTCGCCGTGGTCCGTCGAAAGCTGAACTCCTGACCGCGACCTTGCACACTCTGTCCAACGGCGTCCGGCTGGTCTGTGACCCGATGCCGGGTCTTCGCACCCTGGCCCTGACCGTGGCGGTCCGGGGCGGGGCGCGATGGGAAACCGAAACGACCTCGGGCTGGTCCCATCTTCTCGAACATCTGGTGTTCAAGGGGGCCGGTGACATGGCCGCGCGGGAGATTGTCGAGCGGATCGAGGCCGAGGGCGGCTCCATCAATGCCGCGACCGGCTATGAGCGCACCAGTTTCGAGGTCCGGGCCCTGGACGGCTCCCTGCCGCTGGCCATGCAGGTCATCGCCGACCTGGTCTTCCGCCCCACTCTCGACCCGGCCGAGATCGAGCGCGAGAAGGATGTCGTCGCCCAGGAAATCGCCGAGGCCTTCGACACGCCCGACGACCATGTGTTCGAAATGGCCCAGACCCGGGCCTTCGAAGGCCAGTCCCTGGGGCGGCCGATCCTGGGTTCGGTGGCCAGTCTGGCTCCCGTCACCCGCGACAGCATCGGGGACTGGCGCACGCGGCTCTATTCCCCGGACCGGATGGTGGTCGCCGTCTCGGGCGCGGTGGATGAAGCCGAATTCCTGGCCCTGGCCGAGCGCAGTTTCGGCGCGGCGGTGGCGACCCCGGCCGAGGCCCCCGCGCCCGCGCTGTTCACCGGGGGCGAGGCCAGATTGGCCCGCCGCATTGAACAGGCCAATCTGGTGTTTCTGCTGCCGGCACCGAGCGTCCGGGATCCGGCCTATTCCGCCGTCCGGCTGATGGCGGAAATTCTCGGCGGCGGGATGGCCTCGCGCCTGTTCCAGAGCGCCCGCGAGGAGCGGGGGCTGGCCTATGCCATCGATGCCTACCACGAGCCCTATGACACCGAAGGGGTGCTGGGCATCTATGCCGGGGCCGCGGCCGACCGGGCCGAGGAACTGGCCCGGGTCTGCGCCGCCGAGATTCGCGCCCTGGCCGACGACGGGCCGACCGCGGCGGAACTGTCCCGGGCCAAGGCCGTGCTCAATGCCGGGCTCTGGATGTCGGACGAAAGCCCTGCGGGACGCGCGGGACGTCATGCGGCCCAGACCCTGATCTTTGGCGCGCCGATCGGGTCCCAGACCATGGCCGACCGCGTTCTGGGCCGAACGGCAGAGGATGTGCGGACTGTCGCGCGGGACCTGCTGGTGCCGGGACGTGTGGCCAGCGCCGTGCTAGGGCCGCGCGCCGCCGCGCGCGCGGGCGCGATCTTCCGCGACGCCCTGTTCGGCTGAGCCGACCGGGGCTAGTCTGGCATCATGGCGTTGTTCGACTGGATGCCCGAGCCGATCGGGACGGTGCTGGACGGGGAGGGTGTGGTCCTGCGCGCGCCCCGGGCCGGCGACTATGCGGCCTGGTCGGGCCTGCGGGAGCGTTCGCGTCACTATCTCCAGCCTTGGGAACCCCGGTGGCCGGACGATGACCTGAGCCGGGCCGCCTATCGCCGTCGCATGATCATCTATGCGCGCGAGATTGAACTGGGCAACGCCTGGCCGTTCTTTATCTTCGCGGCCGGGACCGGAGACCTGGTCGGGGCCGTTACCCTGTCCAATATCCGTCGTGGTGTCGCCGAGATGGGCACAATCGGCTACTGGATCGGCGAGCCCTTCGCCGGCCATGGTCATGCGACGGCGGCGGTGCGAGCCCTGGTGGCCTTCGCCTTCGGGCCGCTGAACCTGCACCGGATCGAGGCGGCCTGTGTTCCCGACAATCTTGCCTCGCGCCGGGTGTTGGAAAAGGCGGGGTTCGTCCACGAGGGATTGGCCCGCGCTTATCTTAAAATTAACGGGGAATGGGCAGATCATCTTCTGTTCGGTTGCGTGAACGACGCAGTGGAACCCGGCGGTGGCCAATCAGCGCCATGACAGAGGTCTGACAAGCGTTTTGAATACTCGGCCCAGATCTCTGGCGTGGGACGCGACGACCGCCATCGAGGCCCTGGCTGCGGCCGATACCGCGCTGTGGATATGGACGCCCGCTGACGACCAGATGCGCTTTACCGGGGCGACCCGGTCGCTGGGACTGGGGCCGCTGGCCCCGGAGTGTTCCGGGGCTGCCTTTACGGCTGTGGCCATCCCCCAGGACCGGGCCCTGGCCGAGCGACTTCTCAAGCCCCAGGCTGAAGGTTCCGAAGTCGCCATTCGTCTGCGCATGCGTGACGCCGAGACCTGCCTGTGGCGCGGAGTCTGGCTCGAGGACGGCCTTCGGGCCGCCGGCGTCGTGGCGCTGGAAACCAAATTCGCGGGCGGTAATCTGGACAGCCTGACCGGCCTTCTGGACCGCCGGACCTTCCTGAACCGGGCCGCCGAGATTCTGACCCAACCGGGCGACTATGATCTGATCGTCGCTGACCTCGATCGCCTGCGCCGCCTCAACGAAGCCCTGGGCCACGAGCGCGCCGACATGGTCCTCGCCGCCCTGGGATCGCGCCTGTCCGCCGCCTTCTCCATGGATGTCCTGCCGGCCCGCGTCGGCGAGGATGAATTCGCCGTGCTGATTCCGCAGGGACCGGGCAATCCGTCCGAACGGCTGCGGGATGCGGTCGAACAGCCGCTGCGCATCGCCGGTTTCGACATCTATCCGACCGTCGCCATCGGCGCGGTCTCGGCAGAGGGCGGTCCCGATGCCCCCGACGTCGCCGAATTGCTGCGCCGGGCCGAGCTGGCGGTCGAACGGGCCAAGACCGCCGGGCGCGGTGGGGCGGCGGCCTATGGCCGGGCGCTGGAAAGCGACAGCCTGTCGCGACTTGGTCTTGAGGCCGATTTGCGCAACGCCTTCCTGCGCGGCGAAATCGAGCCCTTCTTCCAGCCGATCGTCAATCTCAACACCGGGGCGGTGGCCGGCTTTGAGGCCCTGGCCCGTTGGCGTCACCCCACAAGGGGCCTGGTGCCGCCCGACGAATTCCTCGGCCTGACCGAGGAAATGGGGCTGATGAACGAACTGGGTCTGCTGATGATGACCCGGTCGGCCCGGCAACTGGCGGAATGGCTGAAGCGCCATCCGGGGGCCGGCAAGCTGTTCTGCAGCGTCAATCTGTCGGTTGGAGAGATCGAACGCGCCAATCTGGTCGAGGACGTCGCCCGGATCATCGAGGAAACCGGCCTGCCACGGGGGGCTCTGAAACTCGAGGTTACCGAGGGCGACATCATGCGCGATACCGCCCAGGCGGCCGAGGTGCTGACCCGACTGAAGGCGGCCGGGGCCTCGCTGGCGCTGGACGATTTCGGCACCGGCTTCTCTTCCCTGGCCTGGCTGGCCAAATTGCCGTTCGATACGTTGAAGATCGACCGCTATTTCGTTCTGACGATGGACAAGGACGAGGGCTCGGCCAAGATCGTCAAATCCGTGGTCAATCTGGGGCGTGACCTGTCACTGGAAGTCGTCGCCGAGGGCGTCGAAAATGCGGATCTCGCGCGCCTTCTGCTACAGGCCCAATGTCACTATGGTCAGGGCTTCGGCTATGCGCCGGCCCTGCCGGCCCAGGAGGCCGAGGTCTATCTGAACGAGTCGCTGGCCGATGGTACGGCTCCGCTGAAGTCGCGCTCCGCCTAAGTCCGGCGGTCCGGTCTCAGGCCCGGCCCGACTGGCCGGACAGCTGGCCCGGATCCACGCCCAGCCCGGCGACGGCCCGGCTCCATTTGGTGTCGTGACCGGCGTCAAAGATCAGGTCTGTATCGGCATCTGCCGTGAGCCAGACATTCTCGCTGATCTCGTCTTCAAGCTGGCCTTCACCCCAACCCGCATAACCCAGCAGCAGGGTCGAGCGCCTGGGGCCGGTCACAGGATCGGTCATGGCCACAAGAGCCTCGCGGGTGCCTGTCATGGCCAGGCCATGCCCGAAAGCATGGCTGGCGTCCTCGGCCATCCAGTCGTCGGTATGCAGGACGAACCCGCGCTCCCGCTCGACGGGCCCGCCGATCAGGACCGCCTGTCCGCCCGCACCGGTGGGAATTGGCGTGTCCAGCCGGGCCAGGACGGACTTGAGATCGACGCCGGGGGCCGGCCGGTCGAGGCGTAGCCCCATCGCATGGTCCGGCTCATGGACGCAGATCAGGATCACCGCATGCTCGAACCGGGGGTCGCCGATACCCGGCATGGCCACCAGCAGCCGTCCGACGAGGGAAGGGAAATCGGTCATACCGCCATCATCATCAGCGCCGTGCCGTCACGCAAGGCGGATCGCGCGGAATTGCGGGGGACACGATCTGCAGGGCCGGCCCCTTGGAGATGGCGTGTCGGGTGTCTATCTGACCCGGGACACCTTTCCTTCCTGAACACCGGAGACCTGCGATGACCATCCAGATCGGCGACCGTATTCCCTCGGCCACCCTGACCACCATGACTCCGGACGGGCCTCGCCCGATCACCACCGACGACCTGTTCAAGGGCAAGACCGTCGCCCTGTTCGCCGTACCGGGGGCCTTCACCCCGACCTGTTCGGCGCGCCACCTTCCGGGCTTCAAGGATCATCGCGCGGACCTGGCCGGCAAGGGCGTCGACACCGTGGCCTGTGTGTCGGTCAACGATGCCTTCGTCATGGGGGCCTGGGCCGACAGCCAGGGGATCGGTTCGGACGACATCGTGATGCTGGCCGACGGCAACGGCGACTTCACCCGCGAGGTCGGCCTGGCGCTCGACGCCAAGGGCTTCGGCATGGGCGAGCGTTCGCAGCGCTATTCGATGCTGGTCAAGGACGGCGTCGTCGACCAGCTGAACATCGAGCAGGGCGGTGAGTTCAAGGTGTCGTCGGCCGAGCACCTGCTGGCCCAGATCTAGCCGGTCGCGGCGACCGGCCTCAGGCGACGGCGACCCGGTCGTCGTCGTCTGTGGCCGCCCCGGCGTCGCTCAGGGTGTGCGAAACGGCGCCCAGAAGCAGGGCCGGCGTGATCGGCTTCGGTACGAAATAGGTCATCCCGGCGGCCATACAGGCGGCGATGTCGTCCGCCGACGTGTCAGCGGTCACGGCGATGACCGGGGTGCCGGCGTTGGGACTGGTCCCCGCCCGCAGGCGACGCGTGGTTTCGCGGCCGTCCAGCTCCGGCATGCGCACATCCATGAAAATCAGGTCGAAGCTGGCGTTGTCGCAGATCTTGAGGGCGGCCAGACCGTCGGCAGCGGTGGCAATGTCGCAGCCCAGCGGCTGCAGGATCAGCTGGATGGCGCGGCGGTTGATGTCGTGATCGTCGACGACCAGTACCCGCAGGGGTCGACCGTCCTGGTCTTCGTCCACAGTCTCCACCTCGACCGCCTCGACGACCGGGGCGACTGTATCGGGCGTGATCGCGGCCGCGCGGTGACCCAGGGCCCGGGCGACGACCGCGCGACTGTCCGGATCGAGCGCCTCCGTCGGGGGGGCCGTCGTCCGACTTTCCATCAGGTTCAGCGCCAGGGTGAAACTGGAGCCCTCGCCCCGAACACTGTGCGCCGTCAGCCGCCCCTCCATCAACTCCATCAGCTGACGACTGATCGCCAGCCCCAGCCCCGACCCCCCGTAACGACTGCCCACACCCTCTACGGTCTGGTCAAACGGGGTGAACAGGCGGTTGACCTGGGCCGGCGTCATGCCGGGTCCGGTGTCATGGATCTCGATCAACAGGGCGTGGCGGCCCAGTTCATCGTTCCAGCTTTTGAGCTTCAGGGTGACGGACCCGGCCTCGGTGAATTTCATGGCGTTGGACAACAGGTTGTTCAGCACCTGGCGCAGACGCATCGGGTCGCCGCGCACCATGGTCGGGATGGAGGCCGCGCCCTCGACGCGCAGCTTGAGTCCCTTGGCCCGGGCCGGGCCGCGCCACAGGAGGACCGTCTGGGTCAGCAGGGCCCGCAGGTTGAAGTCGCTGGGCTCGACCGTCATATGGCCGGCCTCGAGCTTGGCGTGATCAAGCAGGTCGTCCAGCAGGGCCTTCATCATTATACCGGCGTCGGTGATCAACTGGGCCTGGGCCCGGCCCGCGTTGTCGCCGGCCCCCCGTTCCAGCTCCGCCGCGCCGGTCAGGATGGCGCTGATCGGGGTGCGAAGATCGTGGCCTACCGAGGCCAGGAAGGCGCTGCGGCTTTCCATGATGCGTTCGGCCTCGGCCCGCTTGAGGTCGGCCTCGATGCGCGCCTGGGTCTCGGCGGTGCGGGCCTGGTTCAGACGTACCCAGGTGGACACGCAATAGGTGGCGAAGACCGCCACCGAAACGGCGGTTGCCGTGGCGAAGGCGGGCGAGCCCCCGAGCACCGACATGTAAAAGGGCGTCGCCGCCAGGTACAGCAGATGGGGAACTATCGTCAGGGCCAGAACGACCTTGGAGCGCGGCGCATTGATTACGCTGTAGACAGCACCGGAGGTCAGCAGGATCGTCGCGCAGATGCCGCCCATGGCACCGCCGGTGAGCCACAGCGGGACCGACAGACTGCCGAAATACAGGGTGTTGAAGAAAAGCAGCACGCCGCCGGCAAAGAGGCGCGGTCCCCGCAACTGGTTGCTTTTGCCATTGTTGATCGGTTCGAAGACCCAGATGTCGAGCATCTGGACGAGAAAATAGCCAACCACCCATAGCAGCGAGTAGTTCCAGCCGATCACCGGGCTGAAAACGAGGGCCGCCGCTGCGCCCATGCCGAGCCGCTGCAGCAACGCCCTGCGGCGCTGCTGGACGGCGTCAGTCCAGTCAGACGGTGTGTCGGCGTAGGCCTTTGACATGCGGCTCCCCGAGGCGGGCGCGCTTGCCCGCGAAACCACCATGCCGGGCTAGCCCTAACGCTCCGTCAACGGGCCGGCCTGAATCGCCTCCTGGATCGTGGAAAACCCGTCAGATCGAAGCCGCTGGGCAAGGTCTCGCTTGATCCGGCCCACCAGTCCGGGACCGTCGTAGATCAGGGCCGAATAGAGCTGCACCGCCGAAGCGCCGGCCCGAATGCGGGTATAGGCCTCGGCCCCGGAATCGATGCCGCCGACCGCGATCAGGGGCAGGCGGCCGGCGCCGGCCTCGGCGGCGGCCCTGAGAGCCAGCCTCGCCCGGGCCTTCAAGGGGGCACCGGACAGCCCCCCGGCCTCATGCCTTTGCGGCGACCGCAAGCTGTCGGGCCGGTCGAGGGTGGTGTTGGAGACGATCAATCCGTCAATGCCATGGGCCAGGGTCGCCTCGACGATCATGCCGATCTCGGTGACGGTCAGGTCGGGAGCGATCTTCAGGAACACCGGACCTCCGCCCGGGGTTCGGGCCTCGGCGATCCGGCCCAGCAGGTCATCCAGAGCAGCCCGGCCCTGGAGGGCGCGCAGACCGGGCGTATTCGGTGACGAGATGTTGATGGTGAAATAGTCGGCGAGGCCGGCCAGGCGATGCAGGCCCGCGACATAGTCGGCCGCCTTGTCCTCCGTGTCCTTGTTGGCCCCGAGATTGGCCCCGACCACGGCGTCCGCCGGACGCCGGGCAAGCCTGGCGGCAAAGGCCTCAAGCCCGGCATTATTAAAGCCCATGCGGTTGATCACGGCCCGGTCTTCAGACAGGCGGAACAGGCGGGGGCGGGGGTTTCCGTCCTGCGGGCGTGGGGTGACCGAGCCGCATTCGACGAAGCCGAAACCCAGGCGGGACAGGCCGCGCAGGGCTTCGCCGTTCTTGTCGAGCCCGGCAGCGAGGCCGACCGGATTGCTCAGCTTCAGCCCGGCGATATCTGTGGCAAGGATCGGGTCGTCGATCCGGGGCGGGGGCAGGGGGGTCCAGGCCAGGGCCTTGATCGCCAGCCCGTGGGCGACTTCCGGGTCCAACCGGCGCAGGAGCCAGGTTCCGACATCGAAGCCGCTCACGGCGCGGTCCCGCCATCATCGAAACGCATATGCCCGTCGTCGCTGACCATCAGGGCACGGACGTTGCCGACTGCCGTGACCGGCAACGGGCCATACAGATGCGGAAACAGGTCGCCGCCGCGCGAGGGTTCCCAGACCAGGGCGTCACCGAGCGCGGCGGTCTGCACCGCCAGCAACACCAACCCACCGCGCCCCGCATAGTGTCGGCGGGCGGTCTCGGCCAACTGGGTTGCGGTCGACATGTGAATATAGCCGTCGGTCCGGTCGACAGTGGAGCCGTGGTAATGACCCGCCTCCAGCGCCGTGGTCCATTCGCCGGAATCGATCAGCTTGAAGGCTGTGCCGGACCGAACGCTCATTCCACATCTCCGACAGTGGCGGCTTCCAGCAGGCCTTCCCAGGTACAGCGGCCGGCCGGGTCCACCGTGAAGATGGCGACCGATGCCGGTTCGAATCCGCCGCTCAGCCGGTCAAGAATCGACGGCGAGGCCGCGCTTTCGATCAGATATTCCACCGCCAGCAGATGGATGCCGGGATTGTGGGCCACGACCATCAGGCAGCCTGTCTCGTCTTCGGAAGCCTCGATGTACCGCCGCAGAACATCGGCCTCGGCATTATAGAGCGCCGGCTCATGGCGGACCTCCACGTCGCCGAGGGAGTCATGCAGCAGGTCCCAGGTCTCGCGGGTGCGCGTCGCCGGAGAGACGAGGGCGCGATCCGGCCGAAGCCCCCGGGCGGCGAGGGCACGGCCCATCCGGGTGGCATCGAGACGGCCGGTCGCCGACAGGGGACGGTCGCGGTCTCGCCCGGGACCGGGGGCGCGTTCGGCGCTGGCATGGCGCATCAGGATCAGTCGGTGCATCAGCGCCCTTTAGGGTCGTTCGGTCGATCCATCCAGTTCGTTCCGTGCGGAGCCCGGCATTTGGTTCGCCGGTTGCGGCGCGAGATTCGGGGTTCGCCCCCGAACGGTGCGGGTTGCGCCATGGACGCGGAGGCGGGCATAGGCCTGCCGCGTGGCCTCCAGCATGATCACGCCGGCGGCTCCGGGAAACAGGTGCCGCCCGATCTGTTCGAAGCCGTCAGCCAGCGGCAGCAGCGGGGACCAGGGCGGCATGTACAGGGCCTGGGACCAGGCAGTCGGCTCCAGCCCGGCTTCACGAACCAGCCGTTCCAGCTGACCGCGGGTGAAGGGGCGTCCATGGCCGAACGGTGTCGCCTCGGCCCGGGACCACAGCCCGCCGCGCGCCGCCGCGGTCAGAATGATCCGGCCGGCCGGGGCCATGGCGCGGACTGCCTCGGCCAGCAGGGCGCTAGCGTCGTCGGCCTCTTCCAGGGCATGGATCAGGAGGATGCGGTCGAAGGTTCCGGCCGCGAACGGCAGCCGACGGTCATCGACCAGCAGCGAACGGTTGCGTCCGACCACGGGCCAGTGCTCCACGCCCTGACCGCCCGGCATGGCGGCCACGACGCGTCGTGCCCCGACGAAGGCGTCCAGCCAGGGCGTGGCGTAGCCGAGGCCGAGGACGTCGCAACCGGTGGCCTCGCCCCAGGCGTCGTCCAGCCGTCGCGCCAGCAGTCGCCGGACCAGCGCCCCGGAAGGCTCGCCATAGAAGGCGCGTAGCTCTTCGATGCTGTGTCGCATCCGGCCAACATAGTCCCTGCTGTAGGCCTCGGCGAGCCGTCGCTGCTAGAATGGGGTCATGACCCTGAACATTCATCTGTTTCCCTGTCTCAACGACAACTATGGCCTGCTGGTCCGGGACGATGCGAGCGGGCGGGTGGCGACGATCGATACACCGGACGCGGACGCCATCCTGGCCGAGCTGGCCCGCCTGGGCTGGGGCGATCCGGACCTGATCCTGAACACCCACTGGCACGCCGACCATGCGGGCGGAAACGCGGCGCTGCAGGCCCGGACCGGCTGTGAAATCATCGGTCCGGCCGAGGTGGCCCGGATCGCGCCGCTGGACAGGGTTGTGAACGACGGGGACGTGGTCAATCTGGGCCAGACCGCCCTGCAGGTCACGGCCACACCCGGCCATACCCTGGGTCATGTGGTCTACAGATCAGTCCGCGACGGCGAGGCCTTTGTCGGCGATACCCTGTTCGCCCTGGGTTGCGGCCGACTGTTCGAGGGAACGCCGCAGCAGATGTGGGACAGCCTGCAGACCCTGGCTGCCTGGCCACCCGAAACCCGGGTCTGGTGCGCCCATGAATATACCGCCGCCAATGCCCGGTTTGCCCTGTCGCTGGATGATCGGCCGGAGATGCGGGCCCATGCCGAGGCCGTGTTCGCGGCCCGGGCGCGGGGTGAGGCGACGGTGCCGACCACCATCGCGGTCGAAAAGGCCTTCAATCCGTTCCTGCGGGCGACGGACGCCGCCGACTTCGCCGCGCGTCGGGCGGCCAAGGACGGGTTTCGCGGCTAGGGTCAGTCCTGCGGCAGGAAGGCGCGGATGACGCGGGCCGAGGACGGCCGGCCGGCCAGGCCCTGGCTGGGGGCCACGACGACCCGAAGCTCACTGCCCAGATAGGTGACCGAGGCCCGGTCCCCCTCGATAATGGTGATGCGTCGCAGCCGGCTGAGGCTGGGCCGGGCCGAGGGTGAGCGGGCAATCCGCATCACCGCGTCGGTGGAGATGATCAGGGCGTCGACGGCGAGGGACTCAGAGTCTTCGCCGGTGTCGAGGTTGATTTCCACCAGGCGGCCGAGCGCCTGGGTGATCATGCCGCTGCGCCGCGCCATCAGGTTGAACAGCTCGGCCGGTCCGAGCGACGGGGGCGACAATGCCGGGCCCGGGCCCGCGAACGAGACCGGAGAACCGCCCCGCGCGACCGGGGTGAAGATGGTCATGCCGCCATCGGGGGTTACCCGCAGAACCTGCTCGCCGGCATCATTACGGTAGATGATGTCGCCGCGCGGGGCAGGGGTCGGGCGCAGGACCCAGGTTTCGTCGCGGCGCTCGAACCGCAGCAGGGCCTGGCGACCGGATCCGCCGAGGACAAAGGCCTCGCCACTGTCGGCGACATAGCGGCCGGCGACCGGCAGGCTGTCGGACCGGTCCTGATTGCGCAGGGCCTGACTCTGTTCGGCCTGGGCATTGCCCCGGATCTGGGCCCGGGCGGTCGTGGCCGTCGTCAGGCCCACGGCCACGATGGCGAGCGCCAGCGTGGTCGCGATCGGCGTCGACGCCGTTCTGACCGGGACCGAGAATATCATCAGACAGACGGTGGAGCCTCACCCCGGCGGATTTTAGGCAATGACGGCTCAGCCGACCAGGTATTGACCGCCGTTCAGCGAGAGGGTGCAGCCTGTGACATATCCGGCACGCTCGCCGGACAGCCAGGACACCATGTCGGCGATCTCCTCGCCCTTGCCCAGACGGCCCACGGGAATCTGGGCGATGATGCCGGCCAGGACCTTCTCGTCCATGGCCCCGACCATTTCTGTGTCGATATAGCCCGGGGCGATACAGTTGACGGTCACGCCCTTGCGCGCGTTCTCCAGCGCCAGGGCCTTGGTGAAGCCGATCATCCCGGCCTTGGCGGCGGAATAGTTGGTCTGGCCGATCTGGCCCTTCTGGCCGTTGATCGAGCTGATGTTGACGATGCGGCCGAAGCCCCGGTCGCGCATGCCGTTGATGACCTGGCGGGTCATGTTGAAGACGCTGTCCATATTGACGCGGATGACGTCGGACCACTGGTCATGGGTCATCTTGTGGAAGAAGCCGTCGCGGGTGATGCCGGCGTTGTTGACCAGGACGTCGATCGGTCCCAGCTGGTCCTCGATCTCCTTGACCGCCCGGGCGCAGTCCTCGAACGAACCGACATTGCCCTTGACGATGGTCACGCCCAGTTCCCGGGCCGTGGCCTCGGCTGCCTCGACATTGCCGGAATAGCCGGCGGCGACGGCCATGCCGTCCTCCTTCAGGCGCTGGACGATCGCCTTGCCGATGCCGCGGGTTCCACCCGTGACCAGTGCCACTCGAGCCATGTGCGTTTCCTTGTCCCTGACGGCCCCGTCTGACGCGGGGCCTTGTTCAGGTGAATGTGTAGCGGGCGGAAGGACGAGGGTCGAGGGTCGAGACCCTCATCCGTCGGCGGCGGGGGCAGGCCCCGGGCCCGCGGGCGGTTGCGGCCGACCCCCTCCGTCACGGCGCGCAGGCGCGCCGTGCCACCTCCCCCGACGGGGGAGGATTGGCCGATCAGAGCTTCGCCATGTCGAGGACGAAGCGGTAGCGGACGTCGGACTTTTCCATCCGGGCATAGGCTTCGTTGATGCGGTCGGGGGCGATGACCTCGATCTCGCAGGCGATGCCGTGTTCGGCACAGAAGTCGAGCATCTCCTGGGTCTCGCGGATGCCGCCGATCAGGGAGCCGGCGATGCGGCGACGACGCCACAGCAGCGGCATGGCGAAGACCGGCATGCCCTCGGTTGTCAGGCCCAGCATGACCATGGTGCCGTCGCGGGCCAGCAGGTTGATGTGGCTGGCG
>CAXBHG010000026.1:0-19918 GCA_963975385.1 uncultured Brevundimonas sp. | reverse complement strand
CCCAGCAGGTCCGGTACCAGCACCAGGTTCAGCACCAGATTGACGGCATTGGCGATCCACATGGCCCACATCCCCGCCTTGGGCCGATGCAGGGCCTCGAGGAAGAACTGCGCCGCGACACTGACCAGATAGCCGGGCATCGACAGGGCGAAGACGATCAGGGCCGGGGTGGCCCCCTCGCCCAGTCCGTCGGCCAGTCCCATGTGGCGCATGGCCCAGGGCCCGAACACGATCATCGCCAGCATCGAGGCCACGCCCAGCTGCAGGCCATAGGCCATGCCGCGCCGGAACACGCCGCCGACCTCGTGCCGCCGGCCCTCGCCCAGATAGCGGGCGGTCATCACCTGTACCCCCATCATCAGGCCGACGGCGGTGGTGACGAAGATGGTGACCGGGGCCAGGGCCAGCGAACTGTAGGCCAGTTCCCGCGCCGACCAGTTGCCGACCACGATCACGTCGGTCAGCCCCATGGTCATGATGCCGATACGCGCCAGCACCACCGGCCAGGCCAGGCTCAGCAGGTCGCGAACGGCGGTACGGGTCTTGGCACTGAGGGCGATCATCGGAGGCGGCAAAGGCCACGCCCGGCGGCCCGGGTCAACACCCGGTGACGGGTGCCGGCAGACGGCCTACCAGGCCCCCATCTCGCGCAGGTGTTTGGCCAGGTCCTCGGGCAGGTCGCCGGGGTCCAGCGTCGACAGGTCCGGCGGCGCGTCCTTCGGCTCCAGATAGCGCCAGCCCTGGAACGGCCGCCGCGCCTGCGGGGCCGTGCGCACCACTTCGTTGGACAGGCGGATCTGGCATTTCGCCCCGGTCTTGCCCTCCCCCGCCGGGGTGATGTCCAGCACCCGCTGGCGACAGACGACCGACCCCTTCATCACCCAGTACAGGGAACCCCCGTCCTCGATCTCGGTCGCACGCTTCGGCGTCATCCGCGTCGGCACGATCAACCATTGATTCTTGGCCGCCCGCCGTTCCAGCGTCTCAACCTTGGCCACGCCGACGCAGAGTTTGATGATGTGCAGGGGCATGGGTCGGCTTTAACATCCATTTCGACTTCGCGCGGAAGACCAACATGCGTCCCTCTCGCGGCGGCAGAGGGTCAAATCCGTCGGACTCATGGAGTCCGAAAAAGTGCAAATCAAAGTCAGAAAAATCAGTGACTTGCACTCATTGGACCCGGTTTTCCCGAGTCCGACCGACCCGGCCGCCGCAATCACAGGACGCGGCAGGTAGATCCAACAAGCTTCTGTATTTAATGACTTTATTGATCAGTCACTAGCCTCGACCGTCGCCAGCACCGCATCGGCCCCGACCTGATCCCCGACGGCGAAGCCGACCGCGCCGACCACCCCGTCGAACGGGGCGACCAGGGCGTGTTCCATCTTCATTGCCTCCAGCACGATGACCGGCTGCCCCTTCGCCACAGCATCCCCGACCTTGGCGGGCGTGGCCACGATCTTGCCGGGCATGGGCGCGCGCAGCGACCCGTCCGAGGCGGCCCCGCCCCCGGCCCCCGCCCGGGCGAAGGCCCGAACCTCGAAGGCCGAGCCGTTCTCGAAGGCAACGCCGGCCCCATTGGTCAGGGGCAGATAGCTGATGACGGCATGGGCCTCGTCCCGCATCGGCACCGCCCGGCGTTCGCCGTCGACGACCAGATGCTGAAGCGTGCTGGCTGCGCCATTGGCCCGGAATCCGAGCGACCCGTTCCAGCCGTCCCAGGGACTGCCGGGGTCGCCGGACTCCTCCGGCTCCGCATCGACGCGCAGATAGTGGGCCGCGTCCTCCAGCCCCATGGCCGACAGCGGTTCGGCGCCCAGATCGGCCGCCTCGGCGGCGATGAAGCCGGTATCGATATCGCCGCTGACGAACCGCGGATGCTCCAGGCATTTCATCGCAAAGGCGGCATTGGTCCGGATCGGCCAGACCTCGACCGCGCTGCAGGCGTCGGCCAGGGCCTCGGCCGCCTCTTCCCGCGTCTCCGCATGCACGATCAGCTTGGCGATCATCGGGTCGTAGAACTGGCTGACCTCGCCGCCCTCCTCCACGCCCGTATCGATGCGGATATCGTCGGGCAGGCGGAAATGCTCCAGCCGGCCGATCGACGGCATGAAGCCATTGGCCGGGTCCTCGGCATACAGCCGCGCCTCCATGGCCCAGCCGTTGAGGGGGATGTCGGCCTGTTTCAGCGGCATGGGCTCGCCGGCGGCGATGCGCAGCTGCCACTCCACCAGATCGACGCCGGTGATGGCCTCGGTGACCGGATGTTCGACCTGCAGCCGGGTGTTCATCTCCATGAACCAGATGCGGTCCGCCTTCAGCCCGTCCGAGGCGTCGGCGATGAATTCGATGGTGCCGGCACCCTCATAGTTGACGGCCCTGGCGGCGCGGACGGCGGCCTCGGTGACGGCCTTGCGCGTGGCGGCGTCCATGCCGGGGGCCGGGGCCTCCTCGATCACCTTCTGATGCCGGCGCTGCAGCGAACAGTCGCGCTCGTGCAGGTGGACGACGGTCCCGTGCGTATCGCCGAACACCTGAACCTCGATGTGGCGCGGGCGGGTTATATAGCTCTCGATCAGCACGCGCGGATCGCCGAACGACGACTGGCCCTCGCGCTGGGCGCTGGCCAGGCCGTCGGCGAAATCCTCGGGCCGCTCGACCAGCTTCATGCCCTTGCCGCCGCCGCCGGCCACGGCCTTGATCAGCACCGGATAGCCGATGCGCGCGGCCTCGGCGCTCAGGGTCGCAACATCCTGGGCCTCGCCCTGATAGCCGGGGGTGACGGGCACGCCGGCCGCGATCATCAGCGTCTTGGCCGCGTCCTTCAGCCCCATGGCGCGGATCGCGGCGGGCGGCGGGCCGATCCAGACCAGTCCGGCAGCCGTCACCGCCTCGGCGAAATCGGCGTTCTCGCTCAGGAAGCCATAGCCGGGATGGATGGCCTCGGCCCCGGTCGCCCTGGCCGCCGCCAGCACCTTGTCGGCATCCAGATAGGACTCGCGCGCCGCCGCCGGCCCGATCAGCACCGCCTCATCGGCCTCGCGCACATGCAGGGCCTTCGCGTCGGCCTCGGAATAGACGGCGATGGTCCGGATACCCATGCGGCGGGCGGTGCGGAACACACGACAGGCGATTTCGCCGCGATTGGCGACCAGAACGGATTTGAACATAGCCGTTCCTAGCGTGCGACATCCGCCCGCGCCACTGTCAGTCCGCCCAGCGCGGCTTGCGCTTGTCGAGGAAGGCGCGAACGCCCTCCTGCCCCTCGGCCGAGACCCGGGCCCTGGCGATGCGATGGGCGGTGTCGTCCATCAGGGCGTGGTCGATGCGGTGACCGGCGACGTGGTGCACCAGACGCTTGGCCTCGCCCATCGCCCCCGGGGCGCTGGTGCCCAGACCCTCGGTGACCCAGGCCACATAGCCGTCTATCGCGTCGGCATCGGCCAGCACGGAATCGACCAGGCCGATGCGGGCGGCGTGGTCGGCGTCAAACAGATTGCCGGTCAGGAACAGGGCGCGGGCCCAGCGCGGACCCACGGCCTCGACCACATAGGGGGCGATGGTCGCCGGGATCAGGCCCAGCTTGACCTCGGAGAAGGCGAATTTGGTGCCCCGGACGGCCACGGCCATGTCGCAGGCGGCGACGATGCCGGCCCCGCCGCCCATGGCCGCGCCCTCGACAATGGCCACGGTCAGGGCCGGGATGTCGTGCAGGGCCTTCAGCATCTTCGCCAGACCCATGGCGTCCTCGCGATTGTCGCGCTCGGACCACCCCGCCGCGTCGGCCATCCACTGCAGGTCAGCCCCGGCACTGAAGGTCCCGCCTGCGCCGCGGATGAAGACCGCGCGGACGTTGTCTGCGCTGTGCAGCGTCTCGAACGCCTCGTACAGGGCAGCGACCGTATGGGCGTCAAAGGCGTTCTTCTTCGCCGGCCGGTTGATGGTGATGAAGACGATGCCCGCCGGCGTCGACCGGATCTGCACCAGCCGGTCGTCGGCGTCCGGAGCCGGATCGGCCAGCAGCGGATGGACAATGGCATTGATCTTCGCCGCCTCGGCGTCGGTGACGTCGAGCGCATTGAGGTCGGCTTCGGTCGGTCTGGTCATGGTAGTCTCCTGCTGCTGCCCCGGTATAACGCGCGGCGAGCCAAACGGAACATGGGTGAGACGATATGGCGATCAGCACAAACGACCGTATCCGCCGGACCAGCGTGGCCAGCGTCCATGTCCACTATGTCGCCAAGGCCGAGAGGAAGGGTCGCACACGGGCCGAGGTGGACGAGGTGATCCGCTGGCTGACCGGCTATTCGCAGGATCAGCTGGAGGCGCTGCTGGCGGCGAAAGCCGATTTCGGGACCTTCTTCGCCGAGGCGCCGGCGATGAACCCGAACCGCTTCCTGATCACCGGCGTGATCTGCGGCTATCGGGTCGAGGAGATCGAGGACCCCTTCATGCGCGAACTGCGCCACCTCGACAAACTGGTCGACGAGGTGGCCAGGGGGAAGGCGATGGAGAAGGTGCTGCGAAGGCCGCAATAGTTGGCGACGGTGCCAATCACATCCTGAACACGCCGAACGTCGTCTCCGGGATCGGCGCATTCAATGAGGCCGAGATCGCCAGCCCCAGCACATCCCGCGTCTGGACCGGATCGATAACCCCGTCATCCCACAGCCGCGCCGTCGCATAATAGGGATTGCCCTCGTCCTCGTATTTCTGGCGCACCGGGGCCTTGAAGGCCTCGGCCTCCTCGGGCGTCCAGCTGTCCGCGTCGCGGTGCACGGTGGCCAGCACGGCGGCGGCCTGTTCGCCGCCCATGACGCTGATCCGGCTGTTGGGCCAGGTGAACAGGAACCGGGGCGCGAACGCCCGGCCGCACATGCCGTAGTTGCCGGCGCCGAAGCTGCCGCCGATCAGGACGGTGAATTTCGGCACCTCGGCCGAGGCCACGGCGGTGACCAGCTTGGCCCCGTTCTTGGCGATGCCCTCGGCCTCGTATTTGCCGCCGACCATGAAGCCCGAGATGTTCTGCAGGAAGACCAGCGGGATCTTCCGCTTGCAGGCCAGTTCGATGAAATGGGCGCCCTTGAGCGCGCTCTCGGAGAACAGCACGCCGTTATTGGCCAGGATGGCGACCGGATAGCCCCAGATGCGGGCGAAGCCGCACACCAGGGTGGTGCCGTACAGGGCCTTGAACTCGTCGAACTCGGACCCGTCGACCAGACGGGCGATAACCTCGCGCACGTCATAGGGGGCGCGCACGTCGTCGGGGATCAGGCCGTACAGTTCCCCGGCGTCGAAGGCCGGGGCGCGCGGTTCGCGGACATCGATCTCGACCCGTTTCACCGTGTTCAGGCTGTCGACGATGGTGCGCACGATCTCCAGCGCGTGTTCGTCATTGTCGGCGACATAGTCGACCACGCCGGACCTGCGGCCGTGGGTCTCGGCCCCGCCCAGTTCCTCGGCCGAGATGACCTCGCCGGTCGCGGCCTTTACCAGCGGCGGTCCGGCCAGGAAGATGGTGCCCTGCTCGCGGACGATGACGCTCTCGTCCGACATGGCCGGGACATAGGCCCCGCCGGCGGTGCAAGAGCCCATGACGCAGGCGATCTGCGGGATCGACCTGGCGCTCATCCGCGCCTGGTTGAAGAAGATGCGGCCGAAATGGTCGCGGTCGGGAAAGACCTCGGCCTGGTGCGGCAGGTTGGCCCCGCCGGAATCGACCAGATAGACGCAGGGCAGGTTGTTCTGTTCGGCGATCTCCTGGGCCCGCAGGTGTTTCTTCACCGTCATCGGGAAATAGGCCCCGCCCTTCACCGTCGGATCATTGGCGACGATCATCACCTCGCGGCCCGAAACCCGGCCGATGCCGCAGATCATGCCTGCGCCCGGGGCCCCGTCCGGGTCCTTGTCATTGCCGTACATGCCATTGGCCGCCAGCTGGCCGACCTCGAGGAAGGGCGAGCCCGGATCCAGCAGCCGTTCGACCCGGTCGCGCGGCAACAGCTTGCCGCGCTTCACATGGCGCTCGCGGCTGGCCTCGGAGCCCCCCAGGGCGGCCCGGGCCACCTTGTCGCGCAGTTCCGCGACCAGGGCGCTGTTGTGGGCATGAAGGGCCTTGAAGGCCGCACTGTGCGGATCGATCGTCGACGTCAACTTGGGCATGGGGCTGGTTTAGGTCGGTTCGGTGCCCCGTGGAAGCCGTCGCCGCAAAAGCCGCCGCGACACCGACGAATCGGCGCTAACTGTCGCCATGGCTCCGACCCGATCCGACCGGCTGGAACATGCCCTTCACCGCATCTTCGGTGACGGCAGCAACCCCCATGCCAGCTGGTTCGCCCTGACCGGCGGCGAGCCCCTGTTCAACGCCGGTGATCCGTCGGACGTCCTGTATCTGCTGCGGTCCGGCCGCCTCGGCGTCTTCCGCCATGAGGAAGGCCACCCGGCCCAGTTTGTCGGCGTCATCCGTCCGGGCGAGCCGGCCGGGGAAATGGCCATGCTGGCCGGGACTCCCCACACCGCCGGCGTCGTCGCCCTGCGCGATTCCCAGATGGTCGCCCTGCCGCGCGAGGCCTTCTTCGAGGCCGCCCGCACCGAGCCCGACCTGATGGTCGAACTGTCGCGGCTGATGATCCAGCGCGCCCGCGACCGGGCCGCCGGCGGCGGCGAGCCCAGCGTCTTCGGCTTCATCGGGGCCCGGCCCCGGCCGATCCGTGGCTTCGTCGACCAGGTGGCCACGGCCATCGTCAGTCAGGGCTTCTCCTGCCAGGTCATCGACAGTTCAGCCCTCAGCTCGGCCTCGGACTGGTTCTCGCGCGTCGAGGACGCCCACGACTTCGTCCTCTATGTCGCCGAGGCCGAGGAACGCACCTGGTCGGCCCTGTGCGCCCGGCAGGTCGACCGGCTGTTCATCGTCGGCAACACCCTGCTGGCCCCGCCGGTCTATCCCCTGCCCCACAAGGGGGTGCTGGACGCCCAGCAGCGCACCGACCTCATCCTGATGCGCGATCCGCGCATGATCCGGCCGGCCAATACCGCCGTCTGGCTGGACACGGTCCAGCCCGGCCGCTGGTTCCATGCCGTCGAGGGGGACGCGGCCGACGCCGCCCGCATCGCCCGCGTCGTCACAGGCACGGCGGTCGGCGTGGTCTTTTCGGGCGGCGGTGCCCGGGCCTATGCCCATGTCGGTGCCCTCAAGGCCCTGGCCGAGGCCCGGGTGCCGATCGATTTCGTCGGCGGCTCGTCGATGGGGGCCGTCGTCGCCGCCGGACCGGCCATGGGCTGGGACCAGGAAGAGCTGGAGGCCCGCATCTGCAAGGCCTTCGTCGACAGCGACCCCCTGTCCGACATCACCTTCCCCCTGGTCGCCATGACCCGGGCCGGCAAGGTCGCCGAACTGCTGAAGGAGGCCTATGGCGAGGTCGACCTGGCCGATCTGGTCCGCCCCTTCTTCGCCGTCTCGACCAATCTGACCTCGGGTCAGATCCAGGTGCACCGCCGCGGCCTGATGCGTCAGGCCATGCGGGCCACGATCGCCATTCCCGGTGTCATGCCGCCGGTGGTCATCGACGGCCAGGTGCTGGTCGACGGGGCCGTGCTCAAGAATTTTCCGACCGATGTGATGCGCCAGATGAACAGCGGCCCGGTTGTCGGCTGCGACGTCTCGCGCACCCGCGGCGTCGATCCGACCATCATCCAGCATCCGCAGTCGATCTGGAACATGATTGTGTCCGGCTCCTGGAAGCGCGGCCCGCCGATCGTCTCGATCCTGATGCGGGCGGCGACCCTGACGTCGGATTCGGAACTGGAACAGTCGCGTGCCGCCACCGATGTGCTGATCCAGCCGACACCCGAGGGCATCGACATCCGCGACTGGAAGGCCTTCAGGCCCGGCATCGCTGCCGGCTACCAGGCCACACGCGACGTCCTGGCCACCCTCGACAAACCGGTTCCCGACCTGCGCCGGCGTCAGTCGGTCAACGCCGCTGCGCCACCAGAAACAGCCGCGGAAACGGCAACAGGGTCACCCCGTCGGGGCGCGGCGGAAAAGCCTCGCAAAGCGCCGCGCCGAGCGCCGAGACAAAAGCCGTCTGCATAGGCGGATCGTCAGCCAGGGCCGACAGATACGGGCGCAGGGCGGTGCCCTTCATCCACTCCAGCACCGCATCGGGCCCGGTCAGGGCGTGCAGATAGGTGGTCGACCAGATATCGACGGACCGCCCCCCGCCCGCCAGCACATCGAAATAGGTCTCCGCCGGCAACAGGGCGGCCATGCGCGGCACAGCTGCCAACGCCGCGGCCCACGGCCCCTCGCCCGCGACGGTGCGCAGCAGCTCATGGTGCCGGGTCCCGTGTGCCATCGGCATCTGCACTGCCAGCACCCCGCCCGGCGCGAGGGTGCCGACCAGCCGCGACAGCAATCCGGAATGGTCCGGCAGCCAGTGCAGGGCCGCGTTGGAGAAGATCAGGTCAACGGGATGGGCCGGGCTCCAGCCCGCGATGTCGCCCTGTACCCAGTCGATGGCGGCTTCGCGCTGTGCCGCCTCGGCCAACATGGCGGCGCTGGTATCCAGCCCGTGCACCACGGCGGACGGATGGCGACGCTTCAGCAGGGCCGCATGCTGTCCCGCCCCGCAGCCCAGGTCCCAGATTTCGCGAGGCTTCAGGCCGTCAGGCAGGCGCAGCAGCAGATCGAGGGCCGCGCGATCACGCTCGCCGTCGAACCGGCCGTATTGTCGGGGATCCCAAACGGGAGTCGCGTCGGTCATGGCGGTTGGCTCCACGTCCGTGACAGCGATGGTACCGCCTCTCAGGCTTGAACTGAGGACCTCCGGTTCCACAAACCGGCGCTCTAACCAACTGAGCTAAGGCGGCGCTATCGACGCGAGGGGCGTTCTCTATCGGGAGTTCCCCAGCCGATCAAGCGGCTGGGGAAGGATATATGTCCGGGTCCGGGTCAGTTCCAGCCGCGGCTGGCGATATATTGCTCGAGCGCCGCGATCCGCGACGAGTCCGACGGGTGGGTCGAGGCGAACTCCGGTGTCGCCGTCTGGCGCTGTTCACCCATCAGCCGCCACAGGGCGACGGCTTCCGACGGCCGGTAGCCGGCGGCCTGCATATAGTCGAGCCCCAGTCGATCGGCTTCCAGTTCATCGCGGCGCGAATAGCGCAGCAGGAAGCCATACTGGGTGATCACCCCGGCCAGTCCGCCCGCGGTCTCGCCATAGCTGCCGACCCCGCTCTGGATCAAACCGCCAAGCGCACTGTTCGAGGCCCGCTCGGCCCCGTGACGGGCAACGACGTGGCCGACCTCATGACCGATGACCGTCGCCAGCTGGTCATCATTTTTCACCAGGGCCAGCAGGCCGGTGGTCACGCCGATCTTGTGGGACGGCAGAACGAAGGCATTGGGCGAGTCGCTGATGAAGACGGCATATTCCCAATTGCGATCGCCCAGACGTGCACCGGCGACCACACGGTCCCCGACCCGGCGGATACGCTGGTTCAGGGCGGCATCGCGCGACACCGGCTGGGTGCGCAAAGCCTCGGCCCAGGCGGCGTCCGCCTGTTGGACCAGCGCGGAATTATCGACGATCAGCAGCTGGTTGCGCCCCAGGGTCTCATTATAGGCGCAGCCGCCCAGGGTCAGGGCGGCGAGCGCGGCGGGCACGACGAAACGGGTCAGGGTCATAAGCGGGTCTCCGGAAAGGTCCACTGTAACGCTTAACCCCGCCGTAGGCTCCCCGCAGTGTCCCCGCGCACAAACAAAAACGCCCCGGAGCGAACTCCGGGGCGTTTCCGATGGATACTTGTAACCGACTACTCGAGGCGGAAGCGGGTCGTGAACCGGACCCGGCCACCGGTCGCCACACCGTCCACCTGACGCGGGGTCAGGCGAGCACTGCGGGTGCCCCGGATAGCGGCCTGGGCAAAGCCCATGCCCGAAGGCGATTCATCAAGCACGTTACAGTCGCTGACGCTGCCGTTGGCCTGCACCTGGCAGTCCAGGGTCACGGAGCCCTCCTCGACGTTGCGCTGAATGGCGCGGTCAGGGAAGTCACCGGCCGGACGACGCGACCAGGCCGGATTGGTCACAACAGCCGGACGCGGCGGCGCGGGCGGTGCCGGCGGAGGCGGCGGACCGGGAACGATCACGGGCGGGCCCGTATATTCGACGCGGTCTGCCTTCTTCGTCGGCTCGATCGGCAGCGTGACCGGCGGCGGCGGAGCCTGGGTGTTGATCACCGGTTCCCGCACCTGAAGTTTCGGCGGGGGCGGCGTGTCAGGCGGCGGCGGCGGTGGCGGCGGCGGCGGAGGCGGAGGTGCCGGTTCGATCAGTTCCACATCGACGGCATCGTCGGTGTAGTTGAATTCCTTCAACACGAACTTTTCGTTGTAGAGCCAGAGTCCGGCCAGCAGGTGGACGATAACCGACATGGCGATGCCGATGATCGCGCCCGTGGACAGGCCCTTTTTCTTCTTACGCGGCGGATCCAGAATTGGATCGCGATGGGCGTGGGTTTCAGCTGTCATACTCTCGACCGACCCCTAGGATGATTGGTCTTCGCCAACCAGGGCAACGCTGTAGAAGCCGTTGTCCTGGAGAGCGTTCATGACCTGCATGAAGTCACCGTACCGCGTCTGTTGGTCCGCGCGGATGAAGATCCGCTCTTCGGCGGGGTTCCGGCGGCCGATCTGGGCCGTCAGGTCCTCGCCGAGGCTGCCGACATCTGTCCGGAAGTCGCCGATGAAGACATCGCCGTCATTCTGGATCGAGATAAAGACCGGTTTCGGCGGGTTCTGCGCCGGGGGCGCGACGGCTCGCGGAAGGGTCACCGGCACCGACACGGTGGCGAGCGGGGCCGCCACCATGAAGATGATCAGGAGAACGAGCATGATATCAACGAAAGGGGTGACGTTGATGTCGGCGTTCGCCTCGACGTGATACTTCCCGCCGCCGGAACCTGAAAGCTTGGCGGCCATCCGTCTTACGCCCCCTTGTCGAGTTGACGCGAGATGCCGTTGATCAGTTCAGCGTTGAAGCCGTCCGACCGCGTGCCATAGGCCGAGATGCGGGTGTTGAAGTAGTTGTAGAAGATAACGGCCGGGATAGCGGCGAACAGGCCGATACCGGTTGCGAGCAGGGCCTCGGCGATACCGGGAGCCACGACCGCCAGGTTGGTGGTGTTGGACTCGGCGATGCCGATGAAGGAGTTCATGATCCCGTAAACGGTACCGAACAGACCCACGAACGGACCGGTCGAACCGACCGAGGCGAGGAACTGCTGACCGCCCGAGAGGCGACCCGCGAGACCGGCCTGGACAGCCGCGACGGCGGTCTGGGCCCGGAGCACGGCCGAGTCACGGTGATCACCGGTGACGCTCAGGCCCGCCTGACGCGACAGTTCGATTTCTTCGGTGGCCGCGGCGGCCATATCGGCCAGCGGGTTGCCGTCGAAGTCGTCCGAGGTGGCGACGCGACGCATGTCGGCGATGGTGCGAGCGCCGCGGAAGGCTTCAAGGAAGCGGTCCGTGGTGCGGCCCAGGGCACCGAACTCAAACATTTTGATCAGCAGCAGGGTCCAGGAGAAGACCGAGGCCAGAACCAGGCCGATCATCACGACCTTAACGACCATGCCCGCGTCCATGAACATGGAGATCGGGGTGATGCCGCCGCCGTGGCCGCTGACGGCCTCGGCGACCGTTTCCGGGTCGGCGGCGGGGGCAGCGGCTTCGGGAGCCGGGGTTGCCGCCGCAGCGTCAGCCGCCGGGGCGGTTGCGGCTGCGGGTGTTGCTGGGACCGCATCCTGCGCGAGGACCGGCGAACCCGCCATGAGGACGGCGGTGCCGGCCAGAGCGAGAAGCGTGTTCTTCATTTTGCTATCGAGCATAGTTCGCCAGTTCCTGCTTTGGTCTGACTCGTGAAAGCCTGAAGGATCGTCGCCACGAGCGCGGTCGACCCCAGTTGAAAAATGTCGCCCGCAGGCTCGGTCCTGAGACCATCGACTACGGAACGCCTGCTTGCGCATCCGGTTGCCTCGCGACTTCCGGCTACGATGTCAAGCGCCCTTGGATTAGCATACTCTCGGACGAGAGGCCGCTAGAATTAAGGAGCGGTAAGGCTCCTTTGAAGAACCCATACCCGAGCGTCAAGTCCGTAAGGGCTCTTTTCCCCTCTCGGGGGAGCGGGTTGGCAGTTGCCCGCGCAATTCGGGGAAATTCGGGCGTTTGCAACGACTACGGACAATCCCGACGGTCACCGCGCGCAATTTTTTTCCGCCTAGCCGACCCCGGCCAGTTCGCTGCCTCCAGACGTGGAGTCAATTTCCCGATCATCATCGGCCCGATGCCGGCCGCCGGCCTGCAGCGCCGCCTCAAGAGCCCCGAAAAGACTGGTTGCCGCGATCGGCTTGGTCAAATGGCCGTTGGCACCCGCCCGCGCCGCCGCGTCCGCGTGCTCAGGCATGGCATTGGCGCTCAGGGTGTAGATCGGGGTAGCGAACTGGCCCTCGGCCAGCTCACGCGCACGGATCAGCCGGATGGCGGTCAACCCATCCATGACCGGCATCTGCATATCCATCAGGATCATGTCGAAGGCCTCCTTTTCGTACAGGGCAACGGCCTCCGCACCGTTTTCGACGCAGGTCAGGTCGACGCCCGTGCCGTCAAACAGCAACTCCACCACCTTGCGGTTGATTGGATGGTCCTCGGCCAGCAGCACGCGCGGGGCTCCGGACTCCTGTGGCCGGGCCTGATCCACCCGGTTGACCTTGACAACGACCCCCTCCGGGGCGCGCGCCAAATTCAATGTCAGGGTGAAAGTCGACCCGACGCCGGGTTCGGAGTTCGCCGACAGCTCCCCCTCCATCGCCTGGGCCAGGGCCCGGGAAATCGCCAGGCCCAGACCCGTCCCGCCGAATCGGCGGGTAATCGAGCCGTCCGCCTGCTCGAAGCGCTGAAACAGTCGGGCCTTGAAGTCGGCGTCGAAGCCTATGCCGGTGTCGGTGACGGAAATGACCACCCCGCCGTCATCGGCCTGGTGCGCTTTCAGCGAAATGCTGCCCTCATTGGTGAATTTCACCGCATTGGACAGCAGATTGCTGACCACCTGGCGGATCCGCACGACATCGCCGACAAAGGCCCCTGCCAGCTCGGGTGCGACCACCAGGTTGAATTCCAGCGCCTTCTGCCGCGCCCCGGTCTCGAACAGGGCCACGACATTCTCCAGACAGCTTTCGAGGTCAAAGGCCTCGGCCTTCAACTCCAGATGTCCGGACTCGATACGGGCCAGATCCAGAACGTCTGTCAGCAGCGTCTCCAGCGTCTCGCCCGAGGTCGCGATCAGGTCGACCATCCTGGCCTGCTCAGGCGACAGATCGGTCCGCGCCAGAGCGGCATTGATGCCGATAACCCCGTTCAGCGGAGTGCGAATCTCATGGCTCATATTGGCCAGGAATTCACTCTTGGACCGGTTGGCCTCGTCCGCCAGCCGGGTCGCGACCTTGAGCCGGCGCGCCTGCCTGACCTGCCAGAACAGCACCCCGACGAGCGACACCAGAATAATGAAAGCCAGCGCGATCAAATAGCGCCCGAACAACAGCATGCGGGAATCCGCCTCGGCCAGGGCGGTGGCCGAGGCGAGCGCCTTGCGGCGTTCCGCCAGCTGGACTTCCAGATCACCGGTGACCTGGTGGATGCCGCTGCTGAACGTCTGCAACTGCATCACGTTTTCCGCCCGGTTGAAACGACGCAGCATGGTGAAGGCCTCACGGATGCGCCCCTCTGCGAACAGGACCTCGGCTTCGGCATTCAGCAGGTCCAGGCGTCGAGCCTTATTGTCGCCCGCCCCGCCCTCAAGGCGGCGAACCACTTCGAAATCGCGCCGTGCACCACGTGGATCACCGGTCTGGGCACGGGCGACAGCCCGGAGACGGAGCAGGCCCGTCGTCATGGCGGTCGGGTTGGCCAGCTCGGCGCTTACCGGGGCGACACAGCCCAGCAGGGCGTGGGGTTGTGCCCGATCACTCGCCAGTCGGGCGCAGAGATTGACGTCCCAGAGCTTCAGGCTGTGCATCCCCGTCCGTTCCGACAGGCGATGATGGGCCGCGGCCAGCCGGTCGGCGACCTCGAAATCCCCGCTCTGGGATGCCATCTTGGCCAGGTTGTAGAGGCTGTCGAAATCGGGACGCGGATAGAGGGGGTTGGTGAACTCCACCTCAAACCGGTTGAAGGCGGCGGCACTGCCCTCATAGTCATGAATCTGCATCAGACCGATACCGACCACTTCCCATATCCCGCCCCGGGCCGTGTCGACCTGGGGCCCGGTCATCGGAATGGCCGATTCGGCGTCGGTCAGGATGCGGAGCGCCTGACCGGTCTGGCCATCGTCAATCAGAGCCAGCGCCCGCAGGCGGGCGGCATGGGCCCGCGTGAACCAGTCAAGCTCGGTCGCATGAATCCGGGTGATTTCCGGCACAACCGTCAGGTCCCCCTGGGTCAGGCGAGTGGCGAGACTGTTGAGGCGGGCAATCATTTTGTAGCGGACGTCGTTCTGGCGCTCGGCCGCCACCGCCAACCGCCCGTTCCACAGTTGCGCCTTCTCGTAATCGGCCTGGCTCTGGAACAGCCAGGCCACATGGTACAGCCGGTTCAGTCCCTCGCGGTCATTTCTCAGAAGCGCCGCGTCACCGAACCGTTCAAGGGCCGCAAAATCCGTTTGCGAGGCTCGCGATTCAACCACGCCGGCCAGGGCCAGGGCCTGGCTAGCGGCCTTGGCGTGCCCCTCGGCCGCCGCGGCATGGGCGACCTGGGGCATCAGCAGCAGTCCCAGGCACAGGACGAAGAGTCTAAGAAACGGATACAAGACCGGAAACTCGCGAGCGAATGACACAACGATCCGCTAGCTGAACGTCCAATGATTAAGATATCGCCGTATCAGCGGCAGCGTTCCGTGCGGACGATATCCGCGGCGACACCGGCCGGTCCCCGTCTGGAGGGGATTTGTACCGGTTCGGGGGAATGGTGCCTGGGGGCGGATTCGAACCACCGACACGCGGATTTTCAATCCGCTGCTCTACCAACTGAGCTACCCAGGCGCGCGCACCGGCTCGCGGGAGCGGCGTCTATAGGCGAGGCTGCCGGGGGTGTCCATAGGGCTTTGAAACGAACCTGACGCCGCGCTCAAAGTCCCCGCCCCCATTGCCGATCACTCGGGTTCGACCTCGCCCTCCGCCGACCCCTCGGGACCGGCCGGAATGGCATAGCCGCCGGTGAACCAGCGCTGCAGGTCCAGATCAGCACAACGCTTGGAGCAGAACGGCTTGTATTCGGGCACCGCCGGGCGTTGGCGACAGATCGGGCAGTTGGCCATGGTCAGTCCTCTTCGATACGGCAGCCGCCGGGGGCCATGCCGGGTTCGATCCGCAGCGCGGCCCGCGGCCCCAGCCGGGCCACCAGCGGGGCGGCCACCGCCGCCTCGTCCGGCGCACACACCAGCGTGAGCCGCGGCGACGCGGTATCCTCCAGCAGACGGCGGTGCAATGCCCGCAAGGCTTCCAGTGCGCGAGTTTCGACGGTCCGCCCCAGAGCCGACTCGATCGGCCGCCACCGCCATGGCAGCGACAACTGCAGAACGCCGAATTTGTTGAGCGGCCCGAACACCACCGCCGGGTCCCCCCCAAAGGCGGCCTTCGCCGTACGCAGGACGGCCTCGCCGTCCAACCCCGTGCCGATCAGGTCAATGGCCACCAGTCCGCCCCAGCGCTTCAGCCGGATCAGGCGCGCCGCATGGACCAGAGCCTCGCGGTTGGCGCGTTCACGCCCCTTGCGGTCATCGCGCCCGCCAACGGGAGCATGGTCCACGTCCACGGCGACCAGCGCCCGGGTGCGCTGAACCGCCAGGTCCAGCCCGACCGACGGAACCACCGTCGTTACGCCCAGTGCTGCCTCGACGGCCTCGCGCCCGGCGTCGATCGCGGCCAGTCCGGTCTGGACTTCCACCCCGGGTGCCAGTTCGGCCAGTCGGGCGGCAACATCGGGGCCCGGCTCCAGCAGACCGGGTGCCCCCTCCCCCGCACCGGCAAGGCGCAGCGCCGGCCCCTTGCCGTCACGCGGTTCGGCTGTGATCTCGACCACGATCCGGTCCCCGGTGCGGACCGGGACCTGACGCCCCAGCGGCAGAAAGCCCGGTGGGTCGCCCGCGCCCAGATCGACGAAGGCCCCCCGCAGTCCCGCGTTCACCTCGATCACGCGGCCGACGCAACGTGCGCCCAGCCGATGCTGCGGCACGTCGCTGTCGCGCTGGATCAGCAGATGTTCGGGATAGCCGTTGCGAAAGACCATGCCCCGGGTCTCGCCGGGCATGGCGTCGAGGAAGACCTCGACCGCATCGCTCACGACCGCCGCCAGCCCATGCCGGACAGCAGATTGACCGTCTCGGGCAGGGGCAGACCCATTACCGCCGGATGGCTGCCGACAATGCGCAGGATGAAGGCCCCGGCCGGCCCCTGGATGCCGTAGCCGCCGGCCTTGCCGCGCCAGTCGCCGGTGGCGACATAGGCGGCGATCTCGGCCTCGGACAGGCATTTGACGCTGACCCGGGTGTCGACCACCCGGCTGATCAGTTTGTCGCCGGCGGCCACCGCCACGGCGGTGAAGACCCGGTGATTGCGGCCCGACAGCTGACGCAGGAAATGCGCGGCCTCGGCCTCGTCGGCGGGCTTCTCCAGCAGACGGCGGCCCAGGGCCACGACCGTATCGGCGGCAATAACCACCGCGTCAGGCCAGCGGGCAGCAACAACGGCCGCCTTGGTCCGGGCCAGCCGCACGGCCAGGCGCGACGGCGTCTCGTCCTTCAGCGGGGTTTCGTCGATGTCGGCGGGGTCGATACGGTCGGGAACAATCCCGACCTGCGCCAGCAGTTCAATCCGGCGCGGACTGGCCGAGGCCAGGACCAGGTCGGGGCGCACCCCGGAGGCGGGCATGTCGCCCCGCCCCTATTTGAAGCGATAGGTGATGCGGCCCTTGGTCAGGTCATAGGGCGTCATCTCGACCAGCACCTTGTCACCGGCCAGAACGCGGATGCGGTTCTTGCGCATCTTGCCGGCGGTGTGGGCGATGATCTCGTGGTCGTTCTCGAGCGTCACACGAAAGGTGGCGTTCGGCAGCAGTTCGCTGACGACACCGGGAAACTCGAGCAGTTCTTCCTTAGCCATGCGGCCTCTCGCGCCCTGAAAATACGGTTCGGGGCCCACACCGGGCGGAGTGTGAGCCGAAAAGAGGGCGCCTCATGCACCAAAATTTCGGCTTAGTCGAGTTCAGCCGCGCCGGTACAGCGCCGTCACCAGGGTGAACAGCCGCCGTGACGTCTCGTGGTCGATGGTGATCTTGCCGTCCAGCCGTGCCTTCAGCAGCTCGGCCCCCTCGTTGTGCAGGCCACGACGGCCCATGTCGACCGATTCGATCTGGCTGGGCGACGAGCCGCGCAGCGCCTCGAAATAGCTGTCGCAGATCAGCAGATAGTCCTTCAGCACCTTCTTCATCGGCGTCAGCGACAACACATGGGCCCGGGCGAACTCCGGACCGGTGATGTCGAAGACCAGACGGCTGTCCTGCAGCGACAGGGTCAGGGCATAGGGACCACCCTGGCCGCCCGCCGGCTCGAAACGATTGGTCTCCAGCAGGTCGAAGATAGCGACACGGCGCTCGTGCTCGATCTCGGCATTGGCCGCCGGCAGGGTCGCCGGGTCCAGATCGACCGACGCCAGTCTGTGCAGATCGCTCACGGCTCGCCCGCCCCGGATGCGGCGTCGTCGCCGTCATGCACCGGCGAAACACGGACCGGCCAGCGTTCGGACAGGTCGGCGACCACTGCGTCCAGACATTCCACATCAATGCGCAGGTCGCCACCGCCGGCGAACATAAGCATCACCCGACCGCCGGGGGCTTCACCCGGCTCGAAATCGATAGCCAGCAGTTCCATTGCCGTCTCGGGTGCGCGCGGCAGACGCCGGCTCTTGACCGCCAGCACATCGCCGAACTGCATCGCCGCCATGACCCGCGTACCGCCGCATTCCCAGCAGAACCGGCTCAGAGCGATCGTCAGGGTCCGCGCGCCCGGCTCCCAGGTCACGTCGGCCGGGCGCAGGATCGCATCCTGCAGGGCCGCCGACATGATCTGCAGGTCGACCGCGTCCTCAGCCAGCAGCCGCAGCGGCGGCGGGGCGGCGGCGGTCGCCTGGGGCACGGCCTCAGTGTTCATGACCATCGCCCCCGATCCGGCGGATATCGGCCCCGCAGGCGCTCAGCTTCTCTTCCAGCCGCTCGAATCCGCGGTCCAGATGATAGACCCGGCCAATCGTCGTCTCCCCCTGGGCCGCCAGCCCGGCGATGACCAGACAGACCGAGGCCCGCAGATCGGTGGCCATCACCGGCGCGCCGTGCAGGGCCTCAACGCCGGTCACCCGGGCCTCCCCGGCGTGGACCGATATCTCGGCCCCCAGCCGCGCCAGTTCCGGCGCGTGCATGAACCGGTTCTCGAAGATGTTCTCGTGAATGACGCTCTCGCCCTCGGCCAGGGTCATCAGGGCCATGAACTGGGCCTGCAGATCGGTGGCGAAGCCGGGATAGACCTCGGTCGTGACATTGACCGCCTTCAGCCGCACCGTCGGATCGCGCCGTATGATGACGCCGTCGTCGGTCGGGACCACCTCAACCCCGGCCTCGATCAGCCGGTCGGTCAGGGCCTGGATCAGGCCCGGGCGCGACCGCGTCAGCCGCACCTCGCCGCCGGCCATGGCCGCGGCGACAGCATAGCTGCCCATCTCGATCCGGTCCGGAATCACCGACCAGGTGGTGCCGCCCAGCGACGTCACCCCGGTGATGGTCAGCACATCGGTGTCGATTCCCTCGATCTTCGCGCCCATGGCCACCAGACAGCGGGCCAGGTCGCCGATCTCGGGCTCCATGGCCGCACGGCGCAGCACCGTTGTCCCCTTGGCCAGCACGGCGGCCAGCAGCGCATGTTCGGTGGCCCCGACCGACACGAACGGGAACTCGATCTCGGCCCCGATCAGGCCGTTCGGGGCCGTCGCGGTGACATAGCCCTCGTCCAGCTCGATCTCCGCGCCCAGCGCCGTCAGCGCCTGCAGGTGCAGGTCGACCGGCCGCGCACCGATGGTACAGCCGCCCGGCAGCGAGACCTTGGCCTGGCCGGTGCGCGCCAGCAACGGGCCCAGCACATTGAACGAGGCCCGCATCTGGCGGACCAGATCATAGGGGGCGAAGGTCGAGGTGATCTCGCGGGCATGGAACAGGGTCTCCTGTCCATCGGCCCCGTCCCGCTCGGTGACCTCGATGCCGAACTCGCGCAGAAGCCGTCCGAGAAATTTGGTGTCGGCCAGACGCGGCATGTTGGTCAGCAGCAGGGGCTGGTCGGTCAGGATCGACGCGGCCATCAGCTTGATGGCGGAGTTCTTGGCACCGCTGATGGGGATGGTCCCGTTCAGCTGGTTGCCGCCCTGGATGGCAATACTGTCCATTTGGTCCTTGAAGCGCCCGCCGCGGGGGCGCCGGGGGGTGGCTATCTAGCCCGGAGGCCGGTCGGAGTGAAAGTCCTCGCGCACCGGCGGTGATGACTTTCAGTTCCGTTCCTTGACGGGCCGGGGCGGCGCGGCCGCCTTGCGTCGGCGCAGATTATCCCGCAGCGCCGCCGCCAGACGTGCATTGCGGGCCGTCAGGGCCTTGGAGGGCGGCGGCGCGGGGGTTTCAGCGGGGGGAACGGGCGATTTTGGCATCCCGTCATCAGAGACCGGGCGAAACATTTGTTCAAGCCTTGGAAAAGAGGGCTTCCCCCCCGGGATTGGTTTGGCTATACGGCCGCTTCCTCAGATTTCGCCGCCGTAGCTCAGTGGTAGAGCGCATC
>CAXBHG010000025.1:0-20917 GCA_963975385.1 uncultured Brevundimonas sp. | reverse complement strand
ATGCCGATGTCCTGCCCTGTATCCCGTCCAAGGGCTCGGTCGGGGCCTCCGGCGACCTCGCCCCGCTGGCCCATATGAGCTGCGTCCTGATCGGCGTCGGCGAGGCCCGCCATCAGGGAGAGACGCTGGACGCCACCGCCGCCCTGGCCCGCGCCGGTCTCAAACCTCTGACCCTCGGTCCCAAGGAGGGTCTGGCCCTGCTGAACGGGACCCAGTGCTCGACCGCCCTCTGCCTCGCCGGCCTGTTCGCGGCCGAGGCCACCTATGCCGCCGCCATCGCCGCCGGGGCCCTTTCCGTCGATGCGCTGAAGGGGTCCGACGCCCCGTTCGACGCCCGCATCCACGCCCTGCGCGGCCAGCCCGGCCAGATCGCCGTGGCCGAACGTCTGCGCGCCCTGATGGCCGGCAGCGCCATCCGCGACAGCCACCGCCATGACTGTTCCAAGGTCCAGGACCCCTATTCCCTGCGCTGCCAGCCCCAGGTCATGGGGGCCATTCTCGATGTGCTGAACAATGCCGCCGCGACGCTTGAGCGCGAGGCCAATGCCGTGACCGACAATCCGCTGGTCTTCATCGACGACGGCGACGTGATCTCGGGCGGCAATTTTCACGCCGAACCCGTTGCTTTCGCCGCCGATCAGATCGCCATGGCCCTTTGTGAAATCGGCAATATCTCCGAACGCCGCACCTCCATCCTGGTCGATCCGAACATGAGCGCCCTGCCCGCCTTCCTCGTGAAGGAGAGCGGCCTCAACTCCGGCTTCATGATCGCCCAGGTGACCGCCGCCGCCCTGGTGGCCGAGAACCGCATGGTCGCCCATCCGTGCAGCGTCGACACCGTCCCGACCTCCGCCAATCAGGAGGACCACGTCTCCATGGCCACCCATGGCGCGCGTCGCCTGCTCGACATGGCCGAGAACACCGCCGCCGTGGTCGGTATCGAACTTCTGGCCGCCGCCCAGGGGCTGGAATTCCACCGCCCCCTGACCAGTTCGCCCGATCTGGAACAGGTCTATGCCATCGTCCGCGAAGCCGCCGCCGCCTACGGCAGTGACCACTATTTCGCCCCCGACATCGCCCGGGCGACCGACGGTGTCCGGGCCGGCCGCTACCGGGCCTTCGCCACCGGCCTGCTGCCGTCGCAAGCCTGACGGTCAGCCTGCGACCCGGGCGACCGAACCCTGCCTTCCGGAGTCCGCGAGCCAGGCCTGCAGATTGGCGCGTCCGGCGGATGTGAAGCGGATGGCCCGGGAGCCGGGATCGGGCCGCGCCCAGCCGAGTTCGAGCATGCGATCGAGCATGGCTTTGCCGAGACTTCCGGCCAGATGCGGTCGGCGTGCGCTCCAGTCCAGGCACGGCCGGCACAGGGGACGCGATCCCCGGCCCAGCGTCGCGGTGTCGATACCGAACTGTTCCAGCCTTTCGGCACCGGCCGGCGTGAGAGCGAGGCTATCCTCCGAAGACCGGATCGCGCCCTGATCGATCAGTCGGTCCAGCATCGCCACCGCGACCTCCCCGGCCAGATGATCGTAGCAGCGGCGCGCCTCACGCAGGGCGGGTTCGGCCGGGCCGGGCCGCACCCGCTGCGGTCCCCGCGCCGCCGTGGCGGCCATCAGGGCCTCGAGCACGGTCGCGATTTCCGGACCGCCGAGGCTGACATAGCGATGGCGACCCTGTTTGCGGACCACGACCACACCCGCGGCCTCCAGCCTGGCGAGGTGGAAGCTGCCGGTCTGGAGGGTAACACCGGCCTCGCGTGCCAGCTCGCCGGCGGTCAGGGCCTGCCCCCCCATCAGGGCCACCAGCATGTGCGCGCGGGCCGGGTCGCCGATCAGGGCGGCGAGCAGGGCGATG
The DNA here is from genome assembly GCA_963975385.1 of uncultured Brevundimonas sp. GTDB lineage: Bacteria > Pseudomonadota > Alphaproteobacteria > Caulobacterales > Caulobacteraceae > Brevundimonas. The sequence goes on along the minus strand of CAXBHG010000025.1, from coordinate 19,063 downwards.
TCGGGGCCGGATCTCATGGTTCGATCCTAGTCGAACGGCGGCGATCTGTCCTTCGACCCGCATCGAAGCAACGCGCGACCGCGAGAGAGTAGGTCAGGACTCCAACCGGGAGACCATGACATGACCGCACAGACCACCCACACCACGCCGCGCACGATGGCGGTGCTGTTCGAGTCCTGGCCTGAGCCGGGCAGGACGGACGCCTACTATGACCTCGCCGCCGCCCTGCGCCCCACGCTGGAAGGCATCGACGGCTTCATTTCGATGGAGCGGTTCGCCAGCACCGCCGAGCCCGGCAAGATCCTGTCCCTGTCCGTCTGGCGCGACGCGGCGGCGGTCGCGCGCTGGCGCGACACCCTGGAACACCGGCGGGCCCAGGCGACGGGACGAACATCGATCTTCATCGACTACAGGCTGAGAGTGGTTGAGGTGGTGCGCGACTACGGCAAACATGACCGGGCCCAGGCCCCGGCCGACAGCCGGACGGTGCACGGATGAGCGCGATGTTCGACATCTGCGTCCGTCTCGCGGACCGGCCCGGCACCCTGGCTGATTTCGGAGAGGCCCTGGGCCGGGCCGGAGTCGGACTGGAAGGCGGTGGCGTCTTCTCGGTGGACGGCGCGGGATGGGCGCATTTCCTCGTCGCCGACGGAAGGGCCGCCCGTGCCGCCGCCGAGGCCGCCGGGCTGGATGTACGCGCGGTGCGCGCGGTTTTGGTCCGGCGACTGAATCAGGCGCGTCCGGGCGAGCTGGGGGCGATCGCCCGACGACTGGCGGATGCGGGGGTGAATATCGAAACCCAGTACAGCGACCACGCCAACCGCCTGATCCTTGTCGTCGATGATCCCGATACCGCCCGGCGGGTGACCGGTGACTGGGCCCCCTAGACGGCCCAGAATTCAAGTCGGGGGGCCGGGCTGGACGTCGTCTGACTCAACCGTCTTCGTTTCAGTCCTGCAACGGTGCCCGCCGCAGCGCCGCCAGACTGGCCGAGCCCGTGCAGAAACAGACCGTCCTCAGCTGCCGGATCACGGTCTGGAAATGCGCGACCACCGCCCCGGTCGAAACGGTGGCGGCGCTCAGCACCCCGGCGGCCTGACCGACGATGTCGGCCCCCAGCCGGATGGCCCGGGCCGCATCGACGCCGTCGCGCACCCCGCCCGAGCCGATGATCAGCGTCTCGGGACAGGCCGCCCGCACGGCGGCGATGGCTGCCGCCGTCGGATTGCCCCAGTCGGCGAAGGCCGCGGCATGGGCCTTGTCGGCGGCGTCCAGCGCCCGCTCGCCCTCGATCAGACCCCAGTTCGAGCCGCCCGCCCCGGCCACGTCCAGCCCGGCGACCCCCATCTCGACCAGCCGCCGCGCGGTGGCGGCCGACAGGCCGGCCCCGGTCTCCTTGACCAGCACCGGCGCATCCAGCCTGAGGACCAGCGCCCCCAGCGCCGCCCCGACACCCCACCAGTCGCGGTCGCCCTCGGGCTGACAGGCTTCCTGCAGCGGATTCAGATGCACGATCAGGGCGTCGGCCCCGATCATGTCGATGACCCGCCGCGCTTCATCGACCCCGAAGCCCCGCGTCAGCTGGGCCGCGCCGATATTGGCCAGGATCGGCGTGTCCGGGGCGCGCTGCCGCAGTCCCAGATCCAGCCCGGCAGCCCCGCCGTCCTCCAGCGCGCCGCGCTGCGAGCCGACCGCCAGGGCGATCCCCAGATGCTGCGCCGCCTCGGCCAGCCGCGCATTGATCGCCCCGGCCCGCGACGGTCCGCCGGTCATGGCGCTGATCAGCAGCGGGGCCTGCAGCCGTCGTCCCAGCAGGTCGGCCCCGAGGTCGATCTTGCCGTGATCCAGATCCGGCAGGGCTTCATGCACGAACCGCACGGCGTCGAACCCGGCATCGGTCCGGTGCCGCCCGCCACCCGACAGGACCACGTCCAGATGCTGGTCCTTGCGGCTCAGGCCGCCCGTCGTCGGGGGCGCAGACGTCACCGGCGCTCGGGCTGGCGCTCGACGGTCATCGCATAGGCCCCGGTCTGCCCCTGGCCGAAGCTTCCGGCCCGGATCACATAGGTGCCTTCGTCCGGCGCGGTCCATTCCATCCGCGCGTGGGTGTCGGACAGGCTGTCGTCGTCGGACTCCAGCGTCTCGAACCCGCCGTCGTCCTGGTCCCGGCCCAGCACCAGAAAGGCATCGAAATCATTGGAGACCATGGTGACGACCAGTTTGTCGCCGTCCTTCACCTGCACGGCATAGGCGTCGAAATAGCTGCCGTCCTCCGCCGTCGCGTCATTGTCGGTCAGGGTCCCGCGTGCCGTGGCACCGATCAGGATACTGCCGGCCACGGGTTCGGGTCCGCGGTCGATCAGTTCGATCGAATACAGGCCGTCCCCCTCCGAGCCCAGGGGCGAGGCCCGCAGCACATAGTCGCCGGTCTCCGGCAGGGTGAAATTCAGACGCGAATCCGTACCCTGGCCGAGGCCGTCGTCATCCTCCGCCAGCGAGGTGAACTCCCCCGCCGCCGCGCCGACCTGCAGATAGGTATCGAAATCGCCCGAGCGCATGATGACCTGCACCCGCTGCCCCTCTTCACCGCTGAAGCTGTAGGAATCATAGCCGCGATCATCGGAATCGCGCGGATCGTCCTCGGCGATCGCCCCCTCGACGGTCGCCCCGAAGGCCAGGGCCTCGGGCGCGCGTTCGGGTTCGATCTCGCTGATCGACAGGCTGTAGGCCCCGGTTGCGTCGGCGGAGAAGCCACGCGCCTCGATCCGGTAGTCGCCGTCGGCCGCGAATGTATAGGTCAGCCGCGAATCCGTGCCCTCGCCCCCGTCGTCGTTGGTGGTCAGGCTGGTCAGGGCACCGCTCGCGCCCTCGATGCTGAACAGCTCCAGATAAGTGTCGAAGACCGGGGAGCTCATCTCCACCTGGACCCGCTGTCCGGCCCGGCCGCTGAAGCGGTAGCTGTCCGCCGGCACCCCGGCGTCATTGGGGCCGTCGCTCGTGGTCAACTCTCCCTCGATGGACTCACCCAGGGTGATGGGGTCGCCCGGGGCCACATCCGGCACCTCCGACAGGCTCAGCTCATAGGCACCGGCCCCGTTGGTCCCCAGCGGGGTGACGCGCACGACATAGCTGCCGGTCTCGGGGGCAGTGAACACCAGATAGGAATCCAGGGCGTCGCCGCCGGGGCCGTCGTCGTTCTGGGCCAGTTCGTCGAAGGCCGCGCCATTCATCCGGCCGACCCGGACCACCGGATCGAAGGCGCTGGAGGCCAGCCGGATCCCGACCCGGTCGCCGATCCGGGCCCGGAAGCTGTAGGCGTCATAGACGGAGCCCTCATCCGTTTCCGGATCGCGTGAGGTCAGCTCCCCCGACCGGCTCTGGCCCAGCCGGATCGCCGTCGGCCGCGGGGCCCGCGCCGCCGCCGGCCGCTCGCTGAGGCTCAGCGTATAGGCACCGCCCTCCAGCCCGGACAGGGTCCGCGCCCGCACCACATAGTCTCCGTTACGGTCGGCCGTGAACCGCAGCCGCGAGTCGGTACCGAGTCCGAACCCGTCGTCGTCACCGTGAAGTTCCTCGTCCCGGGCCTCCGCCGCATAGACGGCCAGATAGGTGTCGAACGCCTCCGACTGCATGGTGATTTCCAGCCGCTGGCCGCTGCGGGCCGTGAACCGGTAGTCGTTGTAGCGGTAGGCATCATCCGGCGCGGCCGGGTCGGACGCGTCCAGCGTCGCCGAAATCGAGGCACCGATACGAATCGCGTCCTGGGCCAGGACCGGACCGGCGACGGCCATCAGGGCCAGAGCACTGACGGTGGCGATGGAGAGTGATCGACGCATTTGAGCCCCCTTGTTCCTGCCGCGATCATAGACGCCGAACCGGGGGGACTGTAAATCGCGTCTGTCTTTATCGATTCATGACGACAGGAGCGCCGTATGACGGCCCAGCCCGCCCGCGCGACCCTGATCGACGGCAAGGCCTTCGCCGCCGGCCTCGTCGAGCGCGTCACCGCCGCCACCGCCCGCCTGATTGCCGACCGGGGCGTCAAGCCCGGCCTGGCGGTCGTCATCGTCGGCGAGGACCCCGCCAGCCAGGTCTATGTCCGCAACAAGGGCGAACGCACCGCGGCGGCCGGAATGCGGTCCGACACCCATCGCCTGCCGGATTCCACCGACCAGCAGACCCTGCTGGCCCTGGTCGCCGCCCTGAACGCCGACGCAGGCATCCACGGCATCCTCGTCCAGCTGCCTCTGCCCGGCCATATCGACACCACGGCGGTTCTGGGCGCGATCGACCCGGACAAGGACGTCGACGGCTTCCACGTCGTCAACGCCGGCCGCCTCGCGGTCGGCCTGCCCGGTCTGGTCCCCTGCACCCCGCTGGGTTGTCTGATGCTGCTGAAGGCCGAGCTCGGCGACCTGTCCGGCCTCAATGCCGTGATCGTCGGCCGTTCCAATATCGTCGGCAAGCCGATGGCCCAGCTGCTGCTGGGCGAAAGCTGCACCGTCACCATCGCCCATTCCCGCACCCGCGACCTGCCGGCCCTGTGCCGCACCGCCGACATCCTGGTCGCCGCCGTCGGACGGCCGGAAATGATCCGCGGCGACTGGATCCGCCCCGGGGCGACGGTCATCGACGTCGGCATCAACCGCCTGCCGTCCCTCGACCCGGTCAAGGCCGCCGAGGGCAGGACCCGGCTGGTCGGCGATGTTGCCTTCGACGAGGCGGTCACGGTCGCCGGCCACATCACGCCGGTCCCCGGCGGCGTCGGTCCGATGACCATCGCCTGCCTGCTGGCCAACACCTATACGGCCGCCTGCCGCGCCGCCGGCGTGACCCCGGAACCACTCGACGCTTGAAGCCCTGTCATCTTGAGCGGATAGTCGGGGCTCATCGCACCCCCGACGACCCGTCCAGGAGACGTCCATGATCCGGTTTACCCCGCGTGCCTCCGCCGTCGCCGCAGCCGTCATCATCCTGCCCGCCGTGGCGGGCTGCGGCTACAACACCATTCCGACCAAACAGGAAGCCGCCAAGGCGCGCTGGGCCGACGTTCAGTCTCAGTACCAGCGCCGCGCCGACCTGATCCCGAATCTGGTGTCGACGGTCCAGGGTGCGGCCATCCAGGAGCGCACCACCCTGACCCAGGTGATCGAGGCCCGCGCCCGCGCCACCGGCGTGACCGTGACGCCCGAGACCCTGAACGACCCCGCCGCCTTCCAGCGTTACCAGGCGGCCCAGGGCGAACTGTCCCAGGCCCTGTCGCGGCTGATGGTGGTGGTCGAACGCTATCCCGACCTCAAGGCCAACCAGAATTTCCTCGCCCTCCAGTCGCAGCTGGAAGGCACCGAGAACCGCATCGCCATCGCCCGGCGCGACTACAATGCGGCGGTCCAGAGCTACAACACCTCGCTGCGCACCTTCCCGACCCTGATCTGGGCCAACACCCTGCATTCCGATGCCGAGCCGATGCAGCTGTTCACGGCCAGCGCCGCGGCCCAGACGGCCCCGAGCGTCAGTTTTGACGGCCTCGCCCCGGCCACGCCGGGCGGTGCCGCCCCGCCGGTCACCCCCGGAACCACCCCGGCGGCGACACCGGCTCCGTGACCGGGTTGCGCCGGTCACCGGCCCATCACCCTGCGCCGCCGGCGATCCCGGCCCTGATCACAGTGCTGCTGGTCTGGCTCCTGGCGGCGCTGCCGGCCCTCGCCGCGCCGCCGACCTTTCCCGCGCTGAGCGGTCGGGTCGTCGACCAGGCGCGGCTGCTCAGCCCCGCCCGCGAGGCGGAACTGACCGAAACCCTCGCCGCGCTGGAGCGGGACACCGACGACCAGCTGGTGGTGGTCACCGTCAACAGCCTCGAAGGTCTCGAGATCGAGGACTATGGCTACCAGCTGGGCCGCGCCTGGGGCATCGGCCAGACGGACGACGACAACGGCGTCCTGCTGATCGTCGCCCCGGAGGAACGCAAGGTGCGGATCGAGGTCGGCTACGGCCTGGAACCGGTCCTGACCGACGCCCTGTCGGCCCTGATCATCCAGAATGAGATCCTGCCGTCCTTCCGCACCGGCGGCTATGAGGCGGGGATCACCCGGGGCGTCGCGGCCATCGATTCCCAGCTGCGTCTCGACCCGACCGAGGCCCGGGCGATGGCGGCCGAGGCCGCGACCCCAAGGACCGAGGTGCCGGTCGCGGCGATCGTGGTCATCGGGGCCGTCTTCCTGCTGCTGCTGTTCGGTCTGATCGGGGCCGCCACGGCCGGCGGCCGGCGACGACGCGGCGGCGACGGCCTGACCCCGATCCTGATCTGGGCCGCGGCCGAGGCCCTCAAGAGCGGCTCCGGCGGCCGGCACGGCGGCGGCTTCGGGGGCGGCGGCTTTGGCGGTGGCGGCGGCTTCAGCGGTGGCGGCGGCAGTTTCGGTGGCGGCGGCGCCTCGGGGGGATGGTGATGAAATTCACGACGGATGACCATGCCCGCATCGCCCGCGCCATCGCCGCGGCCGAGTCCCGGACCTCGGGCGAGATCTTCTGCGTGCTCGCGGGCCAGGTCTCGTCCTACCGCGACATTTCCCTTGGCTGGGCCGCGGCCTCGGCCCTGATCCTGCCGCTGGCCCTCGTCCCGCTCGGCTTTGACGCCACCTGGCTGCCCGGCTTCGGTGACGGCTGGGAAGTGGCCCATCTGGCGGCGCGCGAAGTGACGGTCGGCCGCACCCTGTCGGCCTATGCCGTCGTCCAGGCGGCCGTCTTCCTGGCCGTCTTCATGGTCACCTCGATCCCGATGGTGCGCCGTCTGGTAACCCCCGCCGCGGTTCGCCGCGCCCGCGTCCGCCGCGTCGCCCTGAGCCAGTTCCTCGCCCACGGCCTGCAGATGACCGAGGGCCGCACCGGCGTGCTGATCTTCGCCGCAATGTCGGATCATCAGGTCGAGGTCATCGCCGACCGGGGCATCCATTCCCGGGTCGACCCCGATGTCTGGGCCGGCGCGGTCGAGGTCCTGGTCCGCGGCCTGCGCTCGAACCGGCCGGTCGAGGGTTTCGAACAGGCCATAGGCCTGTGCGGCCAGGTACTGGCCGAACAGTTCCCGCCCGGCGCACAGAACCACAATGAGATCGCCGACCGCCTGGTCGTGATCTGATCATTCGCCACGCCGCCCGCCAAGGATCCCATGGCCCGCCTTCTGACCTACAATGTCCACCGCTGTGTCGGGGTGGACCGGCGTCTCGATATCGACCGTATTGTCGGCGTCATCGCCGAACATGAACCGGACATCGTCTGTCTGCAGGAACTGGACGTCGGCCGCGCCCGGACCGGCTTCATCGATCAGGCCTGTGCGATCGCCGAGGGCCTGTCCATGTCCTTCCATTTCCACCCGGCCATGCAGGTCGAGGCGGAACTGTACGGCGACGCCATCCTGACCCACCGGCCCGAGCGGCTGATCCGCTCGGCCGGCCTGCCGACGGTCCGGGGGATTCCGGGGCTGGAACCCCGCGGGGCGCTCTGGTCGGTCGTCGACATCGACGGCGTGCCGGTCAATGTCCTCAACACCCATCTGGGGCTGGTCCCGCGCGAACAGCGGCTGCAGGCCGAGGCGCTCGCCGGTCCCGACTGGCTCGGCCATCCGGACTGCACCGGACCGACCATCCTGACCGGCGACTTCAACGCCACCTCCCTGACCCGTCCCTACCAGACCCTGGTCAGCCGGCTGCCCGACGCCCAGCGCACGCTCGGCCTCAAGCCCTCGATCAAGACCTTCCCGTCCAGCTTTCCGGCGATCCGGATCGACCACTGTTTCGTCAGCCCGGACATCCATATCCGCGCGATGTTCGCCCCGTTCTCACCGCTGGCGCGGATGGCCTCGGATCACCTGCCGCTGATCATGGATTTCGACGTCAGTCCGCAGGCGATTCGCCGTCCCGGGCCCTGAGGTCGCTCAGTCGCCCGGGCACGGTCCGCTGCGACGGATTGCGTCGCCGCCACGGCCGCCACGCATCGTCCGACGACGAGGGATCGCCCAGCTGCCATTCGGCGATGAACCGTTCCACCACCGAGGGCGGCGCGGCCCCCAGCGGCCGCATACGCCCGGTATCGAACTGACGGATCGCCGCGCCGGTCGCGCCCATCACCGCCTCGGCCGCGGCGAATTCCTCCGCCGTCACCCCGATGAAATGGCCGATACTGTGGTGACGGAAGCGGGCGATCGTCGCCCGCCCGGCCTCGGTGCCCGGCTCCACTGCCACATCGCATTCCGTATCCAGCCCCAGCGACCGGTTGTTCAGATTGGTCGAGCCGATACGCAGCACCTGGTCGTCGATCACCGCGACCTTGGCGTGGACGATGATCCGGGCTCCCTCGGCCGTGACCGGCGCAAAGGCCGAGAACCGCCCGTGGGTGTCGGCGCTTTCCAGCCGGAACAGCACCTCGGAGCGGGCCGTGTCCATCGTCATCCGGTCGAACCAGCTCGGACTCCCGGCGGTGGAGATCAACACCACCTCGGGTCCGTCCGCCTCGGCCAGCCGTTCGGCCAGGGCCGCAGCGATCACCGGCGAGGTGAAATACTGGTTCTCCATATAGATCAGCCGCCGCGCCCGGCGGATCATCTCCAGATACAGGGCCTCGTTCTCGCGGACCTCGCCGCGACCGCGCCATTTCGGCTCGGTGCGGGCGATCGCCACCGGCGTGTCCACCAGATCGGGCTGGACGCCGTCGGGCCAGGGGTCGCCGGCCACCGTATCCGGCACCGTCCGCTCCCAGGTGGCCCGGAACCAGCGCTCCCGCGCCAGGTCCCCCAGCGCCCGGGCCGCGGCCCCGTCCATCACACACATCGTCTCGTGCCGCGGATCCGGGATCAGGCCCGACGGCTGGCAACGGCGGGGATCGCCGTCCAGGTGTTCGGCGGTGTCCCACCGGTCGGTGGCGATGTCCCCGCCGCCGCAGAAGGCCACCGCATCATCGATGATCACCACCTTCTGGTGATGACAGGCCCCGATCGGGCCCGGTGAATCCAGGCGGAACTCGACCATCCGCTTGCGGAACCAGCCCTGGGCCCGGTGCGGATAAAAGCCCTGGGAGGCGGCGATCAGCAGCGGCGACTTCCAGATCAGCAGCCGCACATCCAGATCCGGACGCGACTTGACCAGCATTCGTAGCTGATGGCCGATCTCGGCCTGACGGTCGCCGTGGCGGGTTTCCGGATCCAGCCGGGTGCGCGGATCGAATTGCCAGCCCAGGACGACGATCGACCGCCGGGCCTTGTCCAGCGACGACTTCAACGCGTCGAAATAGGCCTCATTTTCCATGAGGACGGCGAACCGGTCCGCCGTCTCGACCCGCCAGCAATCCTCGCCCGGATGCAGCAGGGGCCCATCATGGCTGTCGGTCTCATCTTGCATGGCGTCAGCCTGACCGATTCGCATGACGTCCCTGTGCGCGCCGCATGCAGGACGTTTGAACCGGTCATCCGTTCCACAGCCAAAGCGGTGCGGTCAATCATCTCCGGCCGCGCCGAAGGCCGGGATTTGCCCGATCGCCGGTTTTGGCGCATAGAAACACCGTCGTTTCTGAACGGGGGGAGATCGGCGATGCAGGCGCTGATCCAGATGATTGCCGGTTTCATCGCCTTGCTGGCGGCTGCCGCCCTGTCCCAGTTCGGCGTCAACATGCATGCGCCCCGACAGGCTGACCGGGAAATCCACCGGGTCACCGACTGCGAAAACACCCCCACAACCGTGATCACGCCCGCCGCCGGAACCGATCGCGACTGTTGAGCAATCGTCCGGGTGTCCCGGGGAATCGCCCCGTCCGCCTTTGCTCCCCTTCGCGAAGTGGTTAGGGTTGCCGACGCTCGCGCGCCCATGGCCGTGACGACGTCCCCGGGATCGAGATCGACGCTCCATGAAGCCTCCGAAACGTACGCCGCTGAACCTGACCGACCTTGAGCTCCCGGCTCCTGACAGCCCGCGCGCGGACGCGGGCAAGCCGGTGCCGGACTCCCGGGATGACGCCGAACCGACCGTCGATTCGAACGCCCAGCCGCAACGTCCGATGTCCGAGCGCCGCCGCCGCCGACTGGCCGAGGAGCGGCGGCTCAGCGCCGAACGCGCCGCCGAACCGTCTCCCCCTGCCCGGACCGAGGCCGGGGCCGAACCGCCCGTCACCCCCGAATTCGCCGACTCCGCCGATGCGCCCCCGGTCGCCTGGGATCCGCCGTCTACCCCCGCCCCGCCCGCATCGTCCGTGGTGGCGTCCGACCTGCCTGCTCCGCCCGGCCGCTCGGCCTATCTGATCGCCGGGGCCGGCTCGGTCCTGTGGATCGGCGGTGTCGCCTCGATGCTGGCCTATGAGATCGGATCGGGCGCGGCTGAGCTGGAGCCCCTGCGGCTGGCCATCTATGCCCTGATCGCCCTGGCCCCGACCGGTCTGGCCATCATGCTGGCCCATGCCGTGCGGCAGGGATCGACCATCGCCGCCGAAACCCGCCGCGCCCGCGAACTGGCCCAGGCGCTGGTCGCCCCGACCGCCCTGGCCGCCCAGCAGGCCGGCGATGTCCTCTCCACCCTGCGTCAGGACATCGACCAGGCCTCCCTGGCCACCGAACGCGCGCGCTCGGAAATGTCGCTGTTGCGCGAGGCCCTGGCCGAGGAGACCACCCGTCTCAATGAAGCCGCCGACACCGCCGGCCGCACCGCCCGCCGCCTGGCCGAACAGCTGGGCCGCGAACGCGAGGGCATGCAGACCCTCGGCCTGCAGCTCGACACCCAGGCGGCCAGTGTCCTCGACGCGGTGGAACGCCAGTCGCGCATGGTGATCGACGCCTCCGACCTGGCCCAGACCCAGCTGCGCGAGGCCGAGGCCGCCTTGGCCGCCCGTGCCGCCGACCTGGCCGCCGCCGCCGGTGAAGCCCAGGACGCCGCCCGCATCGCCGCCGACGACCTGGCCCGCCAGACCCTGCGTCTGGAAAACGCCGGCACCGGCGTGTCGGAACAGATCCAGTCGGTCGAGGCCGGCCTCGGCCAGCAGCGCGCCGCCCTCGTCACCGCCGCCTATGCCCTGCGCACAGACCAGGAGGATTTCTCCGCCCAGGTCGAGAGCCAGCGCGCCCAGCTGATCGAACAGCTGTCGGCCGCCCGCGCCGCCGCCGCCGATCTGGGCCAGACCTCGGCCAGTTCGACCGACGCCCTCAAGGAGCTGGTCGACGCCGCCACCGATCAGTTCCGCGCCCTTGTCGACCTGTCGCAGCGCGAGGCCGACGGCTTCGACAACGCCACCAAGATCGCCCTCGACCGCTTCGAGGCCATGGCCGCCGAGGCGCGTGACAATCTGGTCGAGGAAACCCGCCGCGCCCTGGCCGCCCTGCAGGCGACGGCCGAGGACTCCCGCCTCGCCGCCTCGGGGGCCGCCGACCAGGCCCAGGTTCGCGCCGACCGGCTGGGCGAGGCCCTGTTCGACGCGGCCCAGAAGGCCGACCAGGCCGCCGACGCCCGGATCGAGGGCGCCCGCCGCCTGGTCGGGGAGACCGCGGGTCTGGTCGACGAGGCCGGCGAACGGGCGCTGGAACGGCTCGAGGCCACCATCGAGCGGATGAACATGACCTTCGCCCGCATGGAGGAGGCCATCGGCGAACTGGATGAACGCGCCAGCAACCTGCCTGACCAGGCCCAGCAGCGCATCGCGGCGGTGCGCACCTCGGTCGAGGAAGGGCTGGCCGCCCTGACGGCCGCCTCCCGCAAGGCCGCCGAGGATACCGAGGCCCTCGACGCCGGCTTCCAGGAGCGGGTGCGCCGCAACTATGAAATGCTGACCGAGGCCGTGCGGCTGATGGGCGTCGTCTCCGGCGACACGCCCGCACCGCGCCGTCGCGATCCCCAGCCTGCCGATGAGCCGAAGTCGGGCGACACGCCCCGCGCCCGGCCGCCGCGGGCCGAAGAGGGCCGCGGCTTCGGTCTGCGTGGCCGGCTCAAGCTCGAGCCCGCCGGCAAGACGCCACCGCCCACCCCGGCCGACGACCGCCTTGACTGGAGCGATCTGGAGACCGGCGACCCGGACGACACGCCGCTGGATCTGGACACGCCGGTCATGCCCGAGGCGAAGGGCAGTGATCAGACCGACGCCCAGCTCGAGGTGCTGACGGAACGGGTCATCGCCGCCATCCGCCGCATGGGCGTCGATCCCAATGCCCTGCTGCCGCGTTCCCGGGTCGAGGAGTCCGGCCAGGCCATCGCCGACCGCGACCCCGACCGCGCCCGTCAGATCGTGCGACGGGTCGCCCCCGCCGCCGTGCGCAGCGTCTCGCGCCGCGTGCTCAGCGACACCGACCTGCGCAACGACGCCGAACAGTTCGTGCACGGCTTCGGCCAGCGCCTGCGCGCCCGCACCGGCGACGGGGCTGCGGTCCTGGCCCTGCTGACCTCGGACGGCGGCCGCGCCTTCATGCTGCTGGACGCCGCCATCGGCGACCTCGGCTGATCGGGAAAACCCCCTATCCGCCGGGATCGAGGGCATTCGATGCTTGACGCGGACGGGAGGTTAAGGACACCGTTCCACCAGCCGTCATGTAAGTGTCATGCGTAAGCAGGGTCCATGCTCGATATCCAGGCAGAAGCCGCGCCCGATCGCCGACCCGCGATCGTGATCTGCGCCTGGGACGCCGGTGAAACCGGCTGGGACCCGGTCGAGGACCTGTCGGGCGTCGCGTGGAATCCGCCCGGTGCCCGGACCGTTCAGGTCGCCGCCGACGATCCCGACGCCCTCGCGACCACCCTGCAGGACCATCTCCGGGCGCGCGGCTGCCGGGCCCTGCTGCTGGTCGGCCGGACCGGCCACGGCGATGCCTTCCGGGTCCAGATGCGGGCCGAGAACCGCGTCCTCAACGGCACCGGCCGTCTTGACGACACCGGTCCCGGCCTGGCCCGGGCCACGGCCCCGGTCGCCGAAATCGTCGAGGCGCTGAATGACGCCGGTCTGGCGGTGGCGGCCTCGTCCGAGTCCGAGCCCGACGCCGGCAGCTATCTGCTGTACCGCATCCTCTCCAGCCTGCCCGACGGGGCCGACAGCCCGGCCATCGGCCTGCTGCGCGCGCCCGCGGACTCGTCCGACGCCGCGATGCAGCGCGGGGTCAAGGCCGCCGCCGCCACCATGGCCCGCCACCTGTCGCCCCTGCCCCGCTCACACAGCGCCTAGACCATTTTCCGGATTCAAGCCGGAGCGAAATCCGGGCCGGGTTGGACGGCGTCCAACTCAACCGATTTCGCCCTGGCCGGCGGCGGCCTTCACCAGCGACCGTCGCACCCACAGCGACGCCACCGCCCCGGTCAGGGCCAGCCCCGTCATCGCCAGATAGCCGCCCGCCCCGAAGGCGTCATACAGCGGCCCGGCCAGGGCCGTGGCCAGACCGATCAGGATCCCCGCCGACAGCACTGAACTCAGCGTCTGCGCCGCCGTGTGGCTGCCCGGCGGGCTCAGCCGCTCGACGATCTCGACCCCGGCCAGATAGGTGGCGGCGAAACTCAGCGCATGCAGGGCCTGCAGCGGCCACAGCAGCCACAGCGGCGGGGCGAAGGCCATGGCCGTCCAGCGCACCGCCGCCGCCAGGGCCCCGATCAGCAGCATGATCCACGGCCCTATGCCCTGCCGCCGCCGCCACGGCTCGATCCACCACATGAAGCCGATCTCGACCACGACCGAAAAGGCCCACAACAGGCCGGTCACACTCTCGGCGATCCCCTGCGCCTTCCACAGGATGGCCGAGAAGCCATAGAAAAAGGCATGGGCCGCCTGGACCGCGCCGATGGCGAACAGGGCGGTCATGAAGGCCGGATCGGCGGCCAGCCGCCCCATGCCGCGGAACCGGTCCGCCCCGCGACTGGGACCGGCCTCGTCGACCGGCTCGGGCGGCAGGACGACGGCCGCGACCCCGGCGATCAGCAGGGCGGCCACCACGATCCAGACGATGATCAGGTCGACACTGGCCCGCACCAGCAGCGCCCCCATCACCACATTGGCGACGACGAAGGCGGCTGAACCAAAGCCGCGCGGCACCGAAAAGGCGAAGCCGCCGTGCCGCGCCAGCCGCAGGCTCAGCACATCGGTCAGCGGGATGATCCCCGCCGCCGCCCCGGCCCCGACGAACCAGCACACCAGCCAGGCCCAGTACCCCTCGACCAGCCCGGCCGCGCCATAGCCGACGGCCGCGACCAGGCCCAGGATGGCGATCGGCGCGCGCCGCGTGGCGAAGCCGTCGGCCCAGACCGCGATCAGCGGCCCGGTCAGCACCCGCGCCAGCATCGGCACCGCCAGCAGGGTGCCGATCTGGGCCCCCGTCAGTCCCTGGGCGCGAAACCACAGCCCGGCATAGGGCAGGCTCACCCCGGTGGCACCGAAGAGCAACACATACTGAAGAGCCATACGGAAGGCGGGGGTCATGGGCGGACCGATAGCAGACTCGGCCCGTCTGATGGGCTAGGCATTTCGTCGATGATCCGATCCCGTAACCTGGTGGTGTTCGCGGCCCTGAACGGCGCGATGGCGGTGATGACCGGGGCCTTCGCGGCCCATGGTGCCGGCCCGGCGATCAAGACCCTGCTGACGACCGGGGCCCACTACCAGCTGGTCCATGCCGTTCTGGCCCTGGTCTGCGCGATCTGGGCCACGCGCGACGGCGGTCGTCTGGTCAGTCTGGCCGGCTGGTGCGCCGCCGTCGGCGGCCTCGTCTTCGCCACCGCCCTGGCGTTGATCGCCCTGGGCGGCCTGTCCGTCATGGGGGCCGTGGCCCCGGTCGGCGGCCTGCTGATGATCCTGGGCTGGATTTTGCTGGCTTTCGCCGGTTTCCGCCCACAAACTCCCGGTGCCTGACCCGTCAAGCTGAAAGTTCCTGTCCCGTATGGCTTTCCCCACGCCCGAAACACCCCGCCGCGAACTCTATCCCGAGATCGAACCCTTTGCCTCCGGCTGGATGTCCACCGACGGCCCCCACGAAATCTATTACGAGGAAAGCGGCAATCCCCAGGGCCTGCCGGTGCTGGTCCTGCATGGCGGCCCGGGCGGCTCGGTCAATCCGGGCATGCGCCGCTATTTCGATCCGGCGAAATACCGCATCGTCATGTTCGACCAGCGCGGCTGCGGCAAAAGCCGTCCCAACGCCTCGCTGGAAGACAACACCACCTGGACCCTGATCGCCGACATCGAGCGGCTGCGCGAACGCTGCGACATCGACAAATGGGTGGTGTTCGGTGGCTCCTGGGGCTCGACCCTGTCGCTGGCCTACGCCATCACCCATCCGGAACGGGTCGCCGGCCTGGTGCTGCGCGGCATCTTCCTGCTGACCCGCAAGGAGCTGCACTGGTTCTATCAGGACGGGGCCTCGATGATCTTCCCCGACGCCTGGGAACGGTTCCTGGCCCCGATCCCCGAAGACGAGCGTCACGACCTGATGGGGGCCTATTACAAGCGGCTGACGGGCGATGACCCGGTCGAGCGCGACCGTTGCGCCATCGCCTGGTCCAGCTGGGAAGGCGAGACCGTCAGCGTCCAGGGCCCGTCCAGCTGTCCCGAAAAATTCGCCGACCCGGCCTTCGCCGTCGCCTTCGCCCGCATCGAATGCTGGTATTTCATGAACGGCGGCTTCTTCCCCGAGGAAGACTGGCTGATCAGGAACATCGGCCGTATCCGCCACATCCCGACCTGGATCGCCCAGGGCCGGTTCGATGTGGTCACCCCGATCTCGGGGGCCTGGGCCCTGCACCGGGCCTGGCCGGACGCGAAGCTGGACATCGTGGCCGACGCCGGCCACGCCTCGACCGAGCCCGGCATCATCGACAGCCTGATCCGCGGCACCGACTGGGCGGCGACCCTCCCGTCCTAGACGTCAGTCCTTCGGATTGGTCTTTTCGACCAGCTCGCCCAGCTGGAAGCCGATGCGCCGCGCGGGCCGTTCCTCGGGCTTCCTGACCGCGTTCAGCAGGACATTGATCTGGGTATAGTGCTGCACCAGCCGCACCGCCTTGCCGTCGGCGTTGCGCCCCAGGAACAGGATCAGGTCCGGCCCCCAGAAGCCCAGATCCTCGATCTGCATGGTCCCGTCGCCGGGCAGGCCGACCAGTCGCGCCCCGACCTCCTCATCCTTGTCGATGCCCTTCTCGAAATCCTCGATCAGTTTGGACAGCCGGACAAAGGCCCATTCGGCGGGGTTCTCGCGCATCTTCACGCCCCGGGCCATTTCCGCCGCCCCTTCGGGGGCCATGGCGCTGACCGGCTGGGGACAGGGGGCGAACATGGCCGGGTCGGCCTTGGGTATGGGACTGCTCATCCGTCCAGCCTACCGCCTGCCCACCGCCGCCGGAAGCCGGATCAGATCAGGCCGTGGCCCTTGGGCAGTTCGGCATAGCGATGCACCCGCGTGGCCATGACCAGACCAAAACCGATCATCACCGTGGCCATCACCGTGCCGCCATAGCTGAGCAGCGGCATGGGCACGCCCACCACCGGTGCCAGACCCATGACCATGGCCCCGTTGATCAGCACATACAGGGCGAAGGTCGCCGTCATGCCCGCCGCGCCGAGCCGGCCGAAATGGCTGTGCGACAAGGACGAAATCCGCAGGGCAATGACGATGATGGCGACATAGCAGGCCAGCACCGTGAACGAGCCGACGAAGCCGAACTCCTCGGACACGGCCGAGAAGATGAAGTCCGTGTGCTTCTCCGGCAGGAATTCCAGCTGGCTCTGACTGCCCAGACCATAGCCCTTGCCCAGCAGCCCGCCCGAGCCGAGCGCGATCTTGGACTGGATGATGTGATAGCCGGTGCCGGACGGGTCGCCCTCCGGGTTCAGGAAGGTCAGCACGCGGTTGCGCTGATACTCGTGCATCACAAACATCACGAACGGCACGACCGCGGCAACCGCCGCGCCGGCGGCGATGACGATGACCCGCCAGCTCAGCCCGGCCATGAACATGATGGCCGCCCCGGTCAGGCCGATCAGCATCGCACTGCCGAGATCAGGCTGGTGGGCCACCAGCAGGAAGGGGGCGGCGATGATGCCGATCGGAAAGATCAGTTTCCACGAGAATTTGGCGTCCTGGGCCGAGGCCCCGTGGTACCAGCGCGCCAGCGCCAGGACGAGACCGATCTTCATGATCTCGGACGGCTGGACCCGCGTCACACCCAGATCCAGCCAGCGCGTCGCCCCCATGGCGGTATAGCCGAACAGCTCGACCCCGACGAGCATCAGCAGGGCGACGCCGTAGATCGGATAGGCCGCGCGGAACCACCATTTCAGATGCACCATCGACAGCAGCAGCATCACCGCCAGCATCACGCCGAAACGGATCAGATGCTTGGCCGCCCACGGGTCCCACGACCCCTTGGCGACCGAAAACAGCATGCCGGCCCCGATCGAGGAGACGACGGCCAGCAGACCGACGAACCGCCAGTCGATCTGGGTCAATTTGACCGCCAGCCGGTCGCGTTCGCCGGGGCGGGTCAGGGCCGAGGAGGTCATTGCGGCTCCGACAGATAGGGACGGGGACCGGATGTGGCCGTCGGCCGGGCCGGGGCCGGCGGGCGACTCGTCAACACCTCGGCTGCGGCCTCGCCGGTGACCTCGCCGCCCGGCTGTGCCCCGGCCTCGCCCTCGTCGGCCTCGCCGGCGACGGCCTCGGGCGGGGCCGGACGCTCGATGCGGGCGCGCATGTCCGGATCCTTCAGCAGGACGGTCTTCATGATCTCGCGCGCCCGGGGGGCCGCGTCTGCGGCCCCGCCGGCCGGCGCATGCTGAATGATCAGGGCGATGGCATAGCGCGGCGCGTCATGGGGGGCGAAGGCCACGAACAGGGCGTGGTCGCGCCGGGTCCAGACGGCGTCGCGCGGCCCGCGCGAGCCGGTGCCGTAGTCGCGCGACTGGGCGGTGCCCGTCTTGCCGGCCATCTGGATGTCGCCCAGCCCCAGCTGCGACGCGCGATAGGCCGTGCCGGTGACGTCATTGGCCACCGCCGCCATGCCGCCGCGGACGATGTTCAGATGCTCCTGGCTGAACGGCAGGTTGGGGACCTCGGCCCCGGACGGCCGGTCCTCGCCCCCGACCGACTTGACCAGTCGCGGCTGGATCGCCTTGCGCCCGTTGGCCAGGCGCGCGGTCATCACCGCCAGCTGCAGGGCGCTGACCGACAGCGCCCCCTGGCCGATGGCCACCGACAGGGTCTCGCCCGCATACCATTTGCCGGCGTCGGGATGGGTCGCCCGGGTCCGGCGGGCATAGTCGGCCTTCCAGGCCTGCGACGGCACCGTGCCGCTGGACTGGCCGGCGATGCCGATCTCATAGGTATGGCCGAAGCCCAGGTCCTCGGCCACGCGGGCGATCCGGTCGATGCCGGCCCGGTTGCACATGTGGTAGAAATAGGTGTCGCACGAGTTCTTGATGGCATTGTGCATGTCCATCGCGCCGTGCCCGCCCCGCTTCCAGCAGCGGAAGGTGCGGTTGCCGTAGCGATAGCCGCCGGTGCAGCCGACCCGCTCCGTCGGATCGACCCCGGCGTCCAGCAGGGCCAGGGCGGTGGTCATCTTGAAGGTCGAGCCCGGCGGGAAGGTGCCGTAGATCGCCTTGTCCAGCAGCGGCTTGCGCTCATAGTCCCGCAAGGCGCTGTAGATATTGCCCGGCACGCCACCGACGAACAGGTTGGCGTCGAACGACGGGGCCGAGACCATGCACAGGATGTCGCCGTTGCGGACATCCATCACCACACAGCCGCCGGACTCCTCGCCATAGACCTCCAGCGCCCGGTTCTGCACGTCGGCGTCCAGGGTCAGGACCACATCCTTGCCCGGCGTCGCCGGCAGCGAGCCGCCGACGTCCTCGCCCACCACCCGGCCGCGGGCGTCAACCTCAACCCGGGTACCGCCCGCCTCGCCGCGCAGATCACTGTCCAGCGCCTTCTCGACCCCCTGGCGGCCGATGCGGAAGCCCGGATTGTAGAGCAGTTGCGGCGGTTCCTCGCCGCGGTCACGGATGGCCTTGATGTCGCGGTCCGAGACCTTGGCCACATAGCCGACCACATGGGCGAACGATCCGCCGAACG
>CAXBHG010000024.1:0-21849 GCA_963975385.1 uncultured Brevundimonas sp. | reverse complement strand
CCGTGCCGGCTGCCGCCATAGGAGCCGTGACCATAGGTGCGGTCGGTGTAGCCATGACCGGAATACTGACCCCACTGGCCATGGCCGGCGCTGTTCCAGCCATAATCCCGCGACCGGCGTTGATCGCGCCACGGCGCGGCACAGTCGGTGCGGCCGGCGTCCCAGAAGGCGTCGCAGCGATAGTCGCCCGGGCGGTCCAGCTGGCTGCGCCAGCCGGCGGTCGCGGGGGATGCGCTCCAGCCGGAACGATCATGCCCATAGCCATTGTCCCGGGTCGGATAGCCCGAATTGGGGTGGCCATAATACTGGGCCGCGACCGGAGAGGCGGCCAGCGGCAGGACAGAAACTAACAGGGCGGCGGGCAACAGGGCGGGGTGACGCATGGTTAACTCCCGGAGGTGGCCCGCCCGTCTGGCGCGGACCCGGTTGGACGCACGGACACAGTCTAGAGGGTGATATTCACGGTTCGACCGCCACGGGTCTCGACGCGGCGCATCAGCACGACCCGCTCGCCGCCGGCGCTGACCGGGGCGATCACGAACCAGCCCCCGTCCGGCAGGCCGGTGAAGCTGAACCGGCCCTCATTGCAGGTGGCCGATCGCACGAACGACCGGTAATCGGCGTTGGGGTCGGACACGGTGCGGGCGCGCACGACCGCCTCGGGCACGGCGGCCCGGTCGATCGACCCGTACAGGATGCTGAACCGGTTCCGGGTATAGGGGGTGTCCGGGGTCAGGGCGACCGAGCCGGTGCAGTCATAGGCCTGGCCGTCCTGGCGGTAGTTGACCCGGCCATTGATCACGGCCTGACCCGTCCCCGCCGACCAGGCGAAGGCCTCGGCGTTGAACGCGGTGGAGGGGGCGGGCCCGTAGGGCATCGGGCCTGAGGTCGGTGCGCAGGCCGCGCCGAGGACAGCCACGGCGGCGAGGGCGAACAGGGGGCGAATCGACATGGGGCGGGCTCCGGAAATTCGTCTGGCACTCTATATCGTCATCACGCCTAACGCGCCGGCCAAGGTCAAGGTTGCGACGACTGTCGCTGTGGGTCAAAAGCGCGACAATGACCGGACGAGGTTCGGCACCGGAAGCGCCAGGATCACTCATGACCGTCACCTTCGCCGACATCCAGGCCGCACAGCAGCGGATCGCGGGCCAGGTCGATCGCACCCCCGTTCGCCACTCGCGCCGGCTGTCGCAGCTGACCGGGGCCGATGTCTGGGTCAAATACGACAACCTCCATTTTACCGGGTCCTTCAAGGAGCGCGGGGCCCTGAACCGGCTCAGCCAGCTGACGCCCGACGAACGCAAGCGCGGCGTGATCGCCGCCTCCGCGGGCAATCATGCCCAGGCCCTGGCCTATCACGGCGGCCGGTTGGGCATTCCCGTGACCATTGTCATGCCGGTGGGCACGCCCTTCACCAAGGTCGACGGCACCCGGGCCCACGGGGCCACGGTCGTGATCCACGGGGCTGACTTCTCGGCGTCCTCGGAGGAGGCAAGGCGTCTTCAGGACGAGCATGGCTATGTCTTCGTCTCGGCTTTCGACGACGAGGGGATTGTCGCGGGCCAGGGTGTCTGCGCCATCGAATTCCTTGAGGATGCGCCCCACCTTGATGTCCTGATCATTCCGATCGGCGGCGGCGGACTGATCGCCGGCTGTTCGATCGCGGCCCGGGCGATCAAGCCCGACATCCGCATCTTCGGCGTCGAGGCGGCCATGTATCCGTCGTTCAGCGCCCGCCGGAAGGGCGAGGCCCCGCAATGCGGCGGT
The DNA here is from genome assembly GCA_963975385.1 of uncultured Brevundimonas sp. Classification (GTDB taxonomy): domain Bacteria; phylum Pseudomonadota; class Alphaproteobacteria; order Caulobacterales; family Caulobacteraceae; genus Brevundimonas. Next base: position 20,079 of record CAXBHG010000024.1, on the reverse strand, counting down.
GCCACCATCGCCGAGGGCATCGCCATCAAGGCGGTCGGCGACATCCCCTTCGCCCTGGCCGATCCGCTGGTCGAGGACGTGCTGGTCTGCGAGGAGGAGGATTTCGAAAAGGCCGTGGCCCTGTATGCGACGCTGGAAAAGACCGTCGCCGAGGGGGCGGGGGCCGGCGGTTTGGCGGCACTTCTGGCCTATCCGGACCGCTTCCGCGGCCTGAAGGTCGGGCTGGTGCTGTGCGGCGGCAATATCGACGCCCGCATGCTGGCGGTGGTGCTGAATCGCGAGATGGTGCGCGAGCGGCGTCTGGTGGTCTTCCGCATTCTCAGCGACGACCGGCCCGGAATCCTGTCGACCATGGCGGCGGTGATCGGCGACGTCGGCGGCAACATCATCGATGTCGTCCACAACCGTCTGGCACTGGACGTGCCGGCCAAGGGCGCAGAGTTCGACATCATGGTCGAAACGCGCGATAGCGCCCATGCCGACGCGATCGGCGAGGCCTTGAAGGACAAGGGTTATGCGCTTCGGATGGGGTAGGGCTGCGGTCCTTTCGCTGGGACTTCTGGTCGCGGCCTGCGGCGGTGATGCGGCCCCGGACGCCGATCTGGCCGCGAACGCCCGCGCGGCCGAATTCTTCCTGACCAACAACGCCCGCGCCGAAGGGGTCCAGACCCTGCCGTCCGGCCTTCAGTACAAGGTGATTACGGCGGGTCCGACGGGCGGACAGAGCCCGGACGGCAATGATCTGGTCCGGGTTGACTATGAGGGCGCGCTGACCGACGGCACCGTCTTCGACAGCTCGTTCGCGCGGGGCACCCCCTATGTCACCACGCCGGCCGATGTGGTGCCCGGCTGGACCGAGGCCCTGCAGCGGATGAAGGTCGGCGACGAATGGCTGCTCTATGTCCCGCCGGCCCTGGGCTATGGCGAGCGTGGCGGTCCGCCGAAAATCCCCGGCAATGCGGTGCTGGTGTTCCGCATCAAGCTGCTGGACGTGGCCCATACGCCGGGCGGTGGCTCCGGTGTCGGCGCGGCCATGGGCTAGAGCGAAATCGGTTGAGTTGGACGCAGTCCAACCCGGCTCGGATTTCGCTCCAGTTTGATGCTGGAGCATTTTTTGGATTCAGGTCGATTCGACCTGAAACAAAACTGGTCTAGCGACCGACGGAGCCGGTCCACTCGGCCCTGACGTCCGGGTCATCCTCCATCCCGCTTCGATCCGCCGCCAGGCCGGCGAAGGCACCCTCGGCCATCAGGCGTGACAGGGCCCAGACGGCCGCGCCCCGCACCAGCGGGGCCGGGTCTTCGGTGAGTCCCGTCGCCACCGGGATCAGGGCGGCATCCCCGCTGTTGCCGATCGCATACAGGACATTGCGCAGGAAACGGTCGCGACCGATCCGCTTGACCGGGCTCTTCGAGAACAGGGTGCGAAAGGCGGCGTCGTCCAGGGCCGCCAGATCGGCCAGCGACGGTCCGGTCAGCCCGTCGCGCGCCTGCAGCCGGGTATCGCGTGACGCAGCCGCGAACTTGTTCCACGGACACACGGCCAGACAGTCGTCACAGCCATAGATACGACTGCCGGTCGCGACCCGGAACGCGACGGGCCAGGGACCGGGAAATTCGATGGTCAGATAGGACAGGCAGCGGCGGGCATCCAGCTGGAACGGGGCCGGAAAGGCCTGTGTCGGGCAAACATCGAGACAGGCGGTGCAGGTGCCGCAATGCACGGTCTCGGGCGCGTCGGCGGGGATGTCGGCGGCACTGAGGATGACGCCGAGGAACAGCCAGTTGCCGTGCTCGCGCGACAGCAGATTGGTGTGTTTGCCCTGCCAACCCAGGCCGGCGCGCTGGGCCAACGGCTTTTCCATCAGCGGGGCCGTGTCGACGAACACCTTGACGTCCTCGCCGGTGCGGGCCGCGATCTGACCGGCCAGGGTCTTCAGCCGCCCCTTGATCAGCTCGTGATAGTCGTCACCCCGGGCATAGACCGAGATATAGCCGGCTGACCGGTCGGCCAGTTCGGGCAGGGGGTCATGGTCGGGGCCGTAGTTGAGGCCCAGCACGATGGCCGTGCGCGCCTCGCTCCACATGGCGGTCGGATGGCTGCGGCGCTCCAGCGTCGTCTCCATCCAGCCCATCTCACCGTGCCGCCCGGTCTCAACGAACTGCGCCAGCCGCTCGCCCGCGCTCCACGGCTCGGCCGCCGAGGCGAAACGGCAGACGTCGAAGCCGAGGGCGGCGGCGCGGTCACGGATGGATTGACGGAGGTCGGTCGCCATGGGCGTCGTTTGACGCGCCGCGTCCTAGAAGTCGAGGTCGGTATAGTGGGCCGACGGCTGCAGCCCCTGGAACCGGTCCGACAGCAGGGGACGGAAACAGGGACGCGACTTCAGCTTCATGTACCAGGTCTTCAGCGCCGGATAGGTCTTCCAGGCGATCTCGCCGAAATAGTCCAGCACCGACAGATGGGCGGCGGCGATGATGTCGGCCTGGCCCAGACGGCGACCGGCCAGCCAGTCGCGCTGCGCGGCCAGATCCTCGAGCATCGTCAGATGAAAGCGCAGGGCCTCACGCCCCTCGCGCAGGGCCCGTGCCTCGGGCGGCCCCAGCCGCAGCAGGGGCTTTTCCATCCGTTCGTGCAGCAGGACGGCGTCGACCTCGTCGGTGAACCGGCGGTCGAACCAGGTCACCAGTCGCCGGGTCTCGGCCCGTTCGGCCGGATCCGCCGGCAACAGGAACGGCGTTTTGGACCGGTCTTCCAGCCAGCCCAGCACCGCGGCCGGCTCACACAGGGTCAGGGCCTTGCCGGCCTCGGTGGTCTGGACCACCGGCGGCATGCCGGACGGATTCAGCTCGCCCAGCGGGCAGCCTTCTTCCCATGGGCGGACCAGAACCTCCGACCAGTCCACCCGGGCCTCGCCCAGGGCGAGACGCGCCGTGCGGGAGCCGGGGTCGAAGGGGAAATGAAACAGGACGCAGGCCGACATGCGAAATCCATGCGCCAGGGGGCGTTAATCGCTCGTTAGTGACGACGCCATTGTGCGGGTCAGGACCACGGGCCGCGGGGGCCGGGTGCAGCCGCCGTCGCCGTGGCGTCGGCATCGGCATCGGCCTCATCCGCAGCGGGGCCGGCGGCGGGCATATCGGCGGGTTCGGCGCGGCCGTGGGGGTCGGGGTGGATCAGGATGTCCGCCATGGGGAAGGCCGCCAGCAGGCGGTTCTCGGCCTCGACGATGATCGCATGGGCTGCCTCCAGCGTCAGGCCCGGGTCCATGTCGACATGCATCTGGATCATCATCACCGGACCGGCCATCCGGGTCCGCAGCTGGTGGACGCCGTGGATACGCGGGTCGGACAGGACGGCCGTGGTCACCGTGATCCGGTCACGGTCGGGCACGGCCCGGTCCAGCAGATGGTCGGCCGCCCCCCTGAGCAGGCCCAGCGCGCCCCAGAACAGCCAGACTGAAACCACCAGACCGGCGGCGGCGTCCAGGCCGGGGGCGGCCAGGAAGGCTCCCGAAATAACCCCGATCATCACCACCAGATTGGCGGCCAGGTCGGCGGCATAGTGGGCCCGGTCCGCGGCGATGGCCATCGACCGGTTCTGACGCAGGGCGCGCGATTGCATCCACACCAGACCCAGGGTCAGCACGGTCGAGATCAGGATGACGGTCACGCCCCAGCCGCCGGCGGTGACCGGGCGGGGGTCGAAGATGCGCTGGACCGCCTCCCAGCCGATGAAGCTGGCCGAGGCGAACACCAGGCCGGCCTGAACCAGGGCGGCCAGGGCCTCGCCCTTGCCCCGGCCGAAACGGTGTTCCTCCCCGCCCGGGGCGGCGGCCCAGCGCACGGCGACGAAGGTCACCAGTGAGGCGACGAGGTCGAGGGCGGAATCGGCCAGGGAGGCCAGGATCGACACGGAGCCCGAGGCCCCCAGGGCAAAGGCCTTGAGGACGATCAGGACGGCCGCCACCCCGACCGACAGCCGGGTCACGTTGCGCGCGGCGGTTTCGGCGTCCGTACGCGTCGGGGCTGACAGGGGGGCAGGAGAGGTCATTGACGCCTTGTCGCCGATAGCCGCCGCCTTGCCAATGGCGGGGGTCCCGACAGATCGATGACTTTTATCGGTCTGTTAGGCTTACCGTCACCAAACCGCCGCATCATGGGGCCGTACTGAGATCGGACCCGGACGTGGAGGGCGACTTGCAGGCAATCGAAGACGTCACCCGACGCTGGATCGGGCGCAACGAGGCGCTGGACCGGCTCGGGATCAAGACCCAGACCCTGTATGCCTATGTCAGCCGCGGGCGGATCATCGCCCGCCCCGACCCCGCGGATTCGCGACGCAGCCTCTATGACGCAGAAGACATAGACCGTCTGAGCCGGGGCGAGGGTCCCGCCCTGCGCCCGGTTGCCGCACCGGACCGCAGCGGTGTGCGGGGCGAGGCCGATATCGCCTCATCGCTCAGCGTGGTGGCGGACGGGCGGCTGTTCTATCGCGGCCTCGACGCGGTCCAGCTGTCACAGCAGGCCACGCTCGAGGAAATCGCCTGCCGGCTGTGGGGTCTGCGGGACGCCAATCTGTTCACCGCGATCAAGCCGCGACTGGACGGGGTCATCGGGGTGTCGATCCGGGCACGAACCTTCGCCATCCTGTCCCGTCGGGCCGAGGAGGATGTCACCTCCCTGACCGGTGACGCCGAGGCGCTCAGGCTCCAGGCCGCCTGCATTCTCAACGAAACCTTTGATGCCGCGTCCGGGCCGGGGCCCCGGCTGCATTTTCACCAGCGGCTGGCGCGGGCCTGGAAGATTATCGACCGCGATTCCCACATGATCCGGCGCGCCCTCGTCCTGGCGGCGGACGATGAACTGAATTCGGCCGTGCTGGCCGCGCGCGCCGCCGCCGGTGGCGGGGCCCCGCTCGCCGGGGCCGCCCTGGCGGGGATCACCACCCTGGTCGGCTCCACGGACCTGCAGGACCTGACGGAGGCCTCAACCTGGGTCGTGGAGGCGCGGCGCGAACCGGCGGACGCCACCCGGAGACGCCTGCAGCAGACCGGCCGCCTGCCGGGCTTCACCGCCGTCGCCGGCAGCCATGACGCCGCACGTGCCACCGCCCTGCTGGCCGCTGCGGACCTGCCGGCCGATCTGCTGGCCGTCCAGCGCGCCGGCGAGGAACTGGCCGGCGGCCAGGCGACCTTTGCCATGGCCCTGGCCCTCGTCGCCCGCCGTCTGGAGTTGCCGCGTCAGGGGGCGGCCGATCTGTTCATGCTCGGCCGTCTGACCGGCCTGCTGGGCCATGCGCTGGATCAGGCGACGAACGGCTCGCCTATCCGGGCGCGGCTGCGCTATGTGGGGCCTGAACCCGGCGCGAACTGATCCCGCCGGGCCCTGACGGAGTGTTCATGGCGGACTGGCTGGCGGCAATCATTCTGGGCCTCGTTGAGGGGCTGACCGAGTTCATCCCGGTGTCCTCCACGGGGCATCTGCTGCTGGCCAAGGCCATGCTGGGCCTGACCGACCCGAGCTGGGACACCTTCATCGTCATGATCCAGCTGGGGGCCATCCTGGCGGTGGTGGCCCTGTATTTCACCCGGCTGTGGAAGGTGCTGATCGGCCTGCCGACCGATCCGTCGGCGCGACGGTTCGCCATGGCGGTGCTGGTGGCCTTCCTGCCCGCCGCCTTCGTCGGCCTGGCCCTGCACGACTTCATCAAACAGGTGCTGTTCAATCCGACCGTGGTCTGTGTCAGCCTGATCATCGGCGGCTTCCTGCTGATCGCGCTCGAGCGCTGGGCCCCGAAGCCGCGCCTGCACGACTCGATGACCTTCTCACTGAAGACCGCCTTCGGGGTCGGCCTGTTCCAGTGTCTGGCCGTCATCCCCGGCGTCTCGCGCAGCGGCGCGACCATCGCCGGCGGGCTGGTGCTGGGCGTCGACAAGCGGGCGGCGGCGGAATTCTCGTTCTTCCTCGCCATCCCGACCATGGTCGGGGCCTTCGCCCTCGATTTCTGGGAAAGCCGCGACATGCTGACGGGCGACTTCCTCGGCCTGATCGCGATCGGCTTCGTCGTCTCCTTCATCAGCGGGGCCTTCATCATCAAGACCATGCTGGACTTCGTCGCCCGGCACGGCTTCACGCCCTTCGCCTGGTGGCGGATCGTGGTCGGGGTGATCGGTCTGGGCCTGATCTGGGGCGGGGTGGTCTAGCCCGTCGCCGCGCTACTGCGCGGTGACGGCGTCCCGCATGGCCGGGCTTTCGGCGAACTGGCCGCCGCGGCGATAGCGCCACAGATAGGCCGGGGCGATGGCGTCGATCCCGGTCGGCTGGATGTCCAGCGCCTCCAGCCCCTCGGAGTCGGGCCCGACCACCGTGTCGACCTTCAGCATCTCCACCTGGTCGGCGGTCAGCACCGGGGCGATGCCGACCAGGGCGGTCAGCTGCGCCAGGTTGCCGATCATCCGGGCAGCGAAGAAGGGCAGGGGGATCAGGGCGCGGCTGCGGTTGGTCTCGCGCAGGATCAGCTTCAGCACGGCCTCGAAGGTCATGACCGCCGGTCCGCCCAGTTCAAACGTGCGCCCGGCGGCGTCGATGCGCACTACGGCCCGGGCGATGGCCTCGGCCACATCCCCGACATAGACCGGCTGGAATTTGGTCTGGCCGCCGCCGATCAGCGGCAGGGCCGGGGCGATGGCGGCGAGGGCGGCGAACCGGTTCAGGAAGTCGTCGCCGGCCCCGAACACGATCGACGGGCGCACGACCACGGCGTCGGGCTTGACCTTGCGCACCACCATTTCGGCCTCGGCCTTGGAGCGGGCATAGGCGGCATTACTGTCCGGCTTGGCACCGATGGCGGACACCTGGACCAGACGGTCAATGCCGGCGGCGGCGCAGGCCTCGGCGATCCGGCGCGCGCCATCGACATGGACGGCCTGGAATTTGCGACCGGGTGTTTCATACAGAATTCCGACCAGGTTCACGGCCGCGCTCGCGCCCCGCAGGGCGTCCGCCACGGCGGCTTCGTCGGCGATGTCACATCGGACGGTCTGGATCTGGCCGACGTCGCCCAGTGGCTTGAGGTCATAGGCCAGGCCCGGCCGCCGCACCGCGACCCGTACGCGCCAGCCGCGTTTGACCAGGGCGCGCACCACCTGGGCCCCGACGAAACCGGAGCCGCCGAAAACAGTGACCAGGCCCGGGCTGAACTCACTCATGACGTGCTCCAGAAGAAAGTCTGCGCCGCCCGCAACACGGGCTGACCGGGGCGGGATAGACGATGCTTTTCCGCCCCGCAACGCAAAGAGGGGAAAAGGATTGTTGACCCGCCCGGTACGCTGCCTTAAGGGTCCGCGCCTTCCGGACGGAAACGTCCGGGCCCAGGTGGCGGAATTGGTAGACGCGCTGGCTTCAGGTGCCAGTGATAGAAATGTCGTGGAGGTTCGAGTCCTCTCCTGGGCACCATATTTTCGGCGGCGCTGCATCCTCGGGATGCGGCGCCGTTCGTTTATCGGCCCCCTGTTTCCTGCCGGGCGGACTTTCCCGGAGATCGCGTCCGGCGCGCACTGGCGCATTTCCGACCGAAAATGCTCTAGTATCGCTGTGATGAAAGCCCAGACCCCATGACTGTCTATCTGCACGAGGGCGACCTGCCCGATTCGCTCGACCTCGGACCCGAGGTCGCGATCGATTCCGAGACCATGGGCCTGCGCCTGGGACGAGACCCCCTGTGCGTGGTCCAGCTGTCCTCCGGCGACGGCGACGCCCATGTGGTGCGGTTGAACCGCCCGGCCTACGACTGCCCGAACCTCAAACGGCTGATGGCCGACCCCAAGGTGCTGAAGATCTTCCATTTCGGCCGGTTCGACATCGCCATGGTGCAGCTGCACCTCGGGGTCGAGACCCGTCCGGTCTATTGCACCAAGATCGCCTCCAAACTGGCGCGCACCTATACCGACCGTCACGGCCTGAAGGACGTCGCGCGTGAACTGGCCGGCATCGACCTGTCCAAGGCCCAGCAGAGCTCGGACTGGGGCGCGGCCGAACTCAGTCAGGCCCAGCTGGACTATGCCGCCTCGGACGTCCTGTACCTGCACGCCATCAAGGCGAAGCTGGACATGATGCTGGCGCGCGAGGGCCGGACCGACCTGGCCCGCGCCTGTTTTGACTTCCTGCCCGTGCGGGCCCGTCTCGACCTCGCCGGTTGGGACGAGGTCGACATCTTCGCCCACGCCTGACCCAGATGACCCTGCCGGATCCGTCAGAAACCAGAATCCGCGACGACGAGGCCCGGGTCGCGACCGAGGGTGCCCACTGGCGTGTCCGGTCGAAACGGGTGCGACTGCTACGGCGTGTCCTGCCGGTGGTGATCCTGCTGCTGGCGGGCGGGACGGTGACCTGGACGGTGGTCCGCAGTGTCATGTCCGGCGTCGAACGCAAGGCCAGCCAGACCCAGGAGGTCCGGCTCGACAATCCGATGTTCCGGGGTCAGGACGCCCAGGGCCGGTCCTTCGTGATCGGGGCCGAAGGCGCGGTCCGGGACCCGCAGACCGGCTTCTTCCGCCTGATCGGCCCGGTGATGCGCCTGAACCTCGGGGGCCGCAAGGTCACCGAGATGACGGCGGACGGCGGCGTCTACAACGAGGCGGCGCGTACCGTGACGATCGGACCGAATGTGAAGATCACCGACGGCGGCTCGGGTTTCACCCTGACCACGCCCGAGGCGGTGGTCGATACGGCGACAGGCATTGTGACCGGTTCGAAGGGTGTAGAGGGGGTCGGCCCCCTTGGAACCATCTCGGCTTCGTCCTATGCGATCTATGACCAGGGCGAGCGGGTCGTGTTCAACGGCTCTGGCGACAACAAGATCCGGGGGGTTTTCAACACCGCCCGGTCGGGTGGATGAGAAGACCATGATCAGATCAGTCCTCGCGGGCGTTGCGGCGCTCGGTATCGTTCTGGCGGCCCCGTCGGGTGCGGCGACGGCCCAGGGCCGGCCCACGCCCAGCCAGCAGCCCATCATGGTCGGGGCCGACAGCGCCGAACAGACGCCGACCGGCTTCGCCCTGCGCGGACGGGCCGAGGTGCTGCAGGGCGACAACCGCCTGCGGGCCGACGCCATCCAGGGGGTCAGTTCGGGTGGATCCATCACCCAGGTCACCGCCTCGGGCAATGTCTATTACGTCACCCCGACCGAGACGATCCGCGGCGATCGCGCGGTCTATACCGTGTCCGACACCACCATCGTCGTCACCGGCGATGTGATCCTGACCCAGGGCCGCAACGTGCTGACGGGTGGCCGGCTGGTCTACAACATCGATACGGGCGCGGCCCGGATGGAGGGCGCGTCCGGCAGCGGCGGCACCCGCATCCAGGGCGTTTTCTATCCGCAAGGGACCCGGAACTGAGCCCCCGGGCCAGTCGGATCTGAGCCTGTGGCACGCAAGGAACTCTCTGCCCTGAACCTGGATGAGGCCCCGGCCGCCGGGACGCCGGTCGAGCCGTCGCGCGCGACGGGGCTGCGCGTCGAGCATCTGGCCCGCTCCTTTGGCGCACGTCAGGTGGTGCGGGACGTGTCCCTGACCGTGCAGCGGGGCGAGGTGGCCGGTCTGCTGGGCCCCAACGGGGCCGGCAAGACCACCTGTTTCTACATGATCACCGGCCTGATTCCGCCGGACTCGGGCACCATCTGGCTGGACGGCGAGGACATCACGGCCCAGCCGATGTACCAGCGCGCCCGCATGGGACTGGGCTATCTGGCGCAGGAGCCGTCGATCTTTCGCGGCATGACGGTCGAGCAGAACATCCGTGCGGTCGCCGAACTGCATCAGTCGGGGGCCGCCATCGGTGAGGAAACCACCCGGCTGCTGGAAGAACTGCGTATCGACCATCTGCGTCATGCCCCGGCGGCCGGTCTGTCCGGTGGCGAGCGGCGGCGTTGCGAGATCGCCCGCGCCCTGGCCGGGCGGCCGTCCTTCATGCTGCTGGACGAGCCCTTCGCCGGCATCGACCCCCTGGCCATCGCCGACATCCGTCAGGTGATCCGATACCTGTCGGGCCAGGGCATCGGCGTGCTGATCACCGACCACAATGTCCGCGAGACGCTGGAGATCATCGACCACGCCACCATCATCTCGGGCGGGGCGGTGCTGTTCGAGGGCGCGGCCCAGGACATCATCCGCGATCCCGAGGTCCGCCGCGTCTATCTGGGCGACATGTACGGTTGAACCGGCGCGCGTTCGCCGCTCGTTAACCGCTTCCCGGCATTCTGCCCTCAGCAAGTTTCGGGCCACGCCCGGTGACGAGGCTGGGGGAGCTATCCGAAGTGATCGGTCAGAGGCTTGAGGTAAGGCAGGGCCAGGGTCTGGTCATCACGCCCCAGCTGCAGCAGGCGATCAAGCTGCTGCAGCTGTCGAACCAGGAGCTCGACGCCTTCGTCGAGGCCGAGATCGAGCGCAATCCCCTGCTGCAGCGTGAGGAGGCCGAGGCCGACACCGCTGACGCCCCGGCCGAGACCGTATCCACGGAGGGTGCCGAGCTGAGTTTCGAGGACGGCCGGGCCCGGGACGGCGAACGCACGCTGGATGCCCGCGAGGACGACGTCTATGGCGACGCCACCCAGGGCGAGCGGGCCACCGACCGTATGGCCGACGATGCCCAGCCCGGTCTGTCCGACTGGTCCCGCGCCGGCAAGGGGGGCTCCATCGCCGACGGCGAGGGCGGCGAACGCCCCGACCGGCGCGAACTGACCCTGTGGGAGCATCTGCAGGCCCAGGCCTCATCGGCCGGGTTTGACACCACCGACCACGCCATCGCCCTGGCCCTGATCGACGGGGTCGACGAGGGCGGCTATCTGCGCGCCGACCTGGACGAGATCGCCGAGCGGCTGGGGTGCGGCATCGAGCGCATCGAGGCCGTGCTGACCCTGTGCCAGGGCTTCGAGCCGACCGGGGTCATGGCCCGCTCCGTCCCTGAATGCCTGAAACTGCAACTGGTCGACCGCAACCGGTTCGACCCGGCCATGGCCGCGCTCCTCGACAACCTCCAGCTTCTGGCCCGGCACGACCTGTCCGCCCTGCGCAAGGCCTGCGGTGTCGACGCCGAGGACATGGCCGAGATGATCGCCGAGCTGAAGGCGCTGACGCCCCGGCCGGGGGCTGGCTTCGGCGGGGAACCGGCCCAGACGGTGATTCCCGATGTCCATGTCCGGCCGGATCCGGCCGGGGGGTGGCGGGTCGAGCTCAATGCCGACAGCCTGCCGCGCCTGCTGATGGACAAACGCTATCACGGCGTCGTCGCGGCCGGGGCCCGCTCCGAGACCGAAAAGGCCTTCGTCGCCGACTGCGCCGCCCAGGCCAGCTGGCTGGTCAAGTCGCTGGACCAGCGGGCCCGGACCATCCTCAAGGTCTCGTCCGAGATCGTGCGTCAGCAGGACGCCTTCCTGGCCTTCGGCGTCGAATTCCTGCGCCCGCTGAACCTCAAGACCGTGGCCGAGGCCATCGGCATGCACGAATCGACGGTCAGCCGCGTCACCTCGAACAAATATGTCTCGACCCCGCGCGGAGTGTTCGAGCTGAAATTCTTCTTCACCGCCGCCATCCAGTCGTCGGACGGCGGGGCCCTGCATTCGGCCGAGGCGGTGCGCCATCGCATCAAGACGATGATCGACGCCGAGGGAAGGGACGGCGACATCCTCTCCGACGACCGCATCGTCGAGATTCTCAGCGAGACCGGAATAGACATCGCCCGGCGCACCGTGGCCAAATACCGCGAGGCCCTGCGCATCCCCTCGTCGGTCGAACGCAAGCGGATGCTGCGGACCGGCTGACCGCCGCCGGCCCGGAAGGGTCCGAATCGCCCACGCCAACGTCGAATTTCTCCTGCGGCCTTGCCGTCGAATTCCCGTTGGGAAATCGCCTGCGGCCACCACAAAATTGTGATCGGCGTTGACACCAAACGCGGTCGGTCGCGTTGTACGGACATGCAGGTACAGGTTAGCGGCAAGCACGTGGATGTCGGCGAAGCGTTAGGCTCGCGCATCACCCTCGAACTCCAGGATGGAGTTGGCAAATATTTCGAACGGGGCGGCTCCAAGGCCGAGGTCGTGGTGTCCAAGGACGGCTACGGCTTCAAGGTCGATTGCTGGGTCCGTTTGGCGTCCGGCGAGGTCATCATCACCTCGGGCCAGGGCGGCGACGCCCAGGCCGCCTTTACCGACAGTCTCGAGAAGCTTGAGAAACGGGTGCGCCGCTACAAGCGCCGGCTCAAGAATCATCACGCCGGTCCCAAGGGACTGTCGCCCGAGAAGTCCGAAAATGCCGCCCGTGAAGTGGCCTCGATGACCGTGTTCCGCGATCCCGATTCGGTCGAGGATGACGAGTTCGGCGATTCCAGCCGGGCCGATGAACCGCCGCCCGTCGGTATGGTCATCGCCGAGACCGAGGCCGAGATCCGGACCCTGACGGTGGGTCGCGCCGTGCTGGAACTGGACATGACCGGCTATCCGGTCGTGCTGTTCCGCAATGCCGGGCATGGTGGCCTGTCGGTGGTCTATCGTCGTCCGGACGGCAATGTCGGCTGGATCGATCCCGAGCGGACCCGGGCCGTCAATGGACACCGTTCTGTAAACGGTTCCGGATCATAGTGCTTTCCCTTAAGGGGGGGGGGCGTCTAAACGGCGCCCGCCCCTTCGGGGAAATGATTGCGTAACAGTCGGGGTTTCGATGGATATCGGTGAGTTGCTTGCCCGGGACGGTGTCGTCTTGCGCAGCGGTGCGTCGTCCAAGCGACAGGCCCTGCATGTGGTGGCCGAGGCGGCCGCCGCGGCGCTGGGCCTGCCCGAGGCCCGCGTCATGGAATCCCTGCTGGAACGCGAAGCCCTCGGGTCGACGGGGCTGGGATCGGGTGTCGCCGTACCGCACGCCCGGATCGAGGGTATGGACCGGGTGCTGGCGGTCTTTGTGCGTCTGGATACGCCCGTGGCCTTCGGGGCCGTGGACGATCGCCCGGTCGACCTGTTGTTCGCCCTGTTCGCCCCGCCCCGTGACGGGGCCGAGCATCTGCGAGCCCTGGCCGCCGTGTCGCGGGCGCTGAGGTCTCCGGAATTGCGCGAGCATCTGCGCCAGGCCCGCACGCCCGACGCCATTCACGCCCTGTTTGTCCGCGAAGCCCCGGCAACGGCCGCCTGAGGCACCTCCCGGTCGCCGCGGAGGTCCGCGGCCGTCGACGCCATCCTGTCGCTCAGCGGCCGCTTCAGGCCTGTTTGCGGGCCGGCGCGTGGGTCGTCGCCGTCAGTGAACCGAGACCGGCTCCAACTCATGGGCGACCGCGGCGGCAAAGGCGGTCTCGCGGTCCATCATCACCGCCAGCCGCTCGCCGTCGGCCCCGTGTACGGCGAACAGAATCTGGTCCGGCTGGATATCCAGCCCCTTGATCTCGGTGATCGGGGTATTGGCCAGCACCTCGGCCGCCTTGATCTCGCGCACATAGACGAGATCGGGCGCACCCAGTCCGGCAAAGTCTTCCTTGGTCATGTTTATCGGCGTCATCGATGCGCCTCCCTACGGTCTATGGAACGCACGCGGACGCGCGCGGTTCGACGGCCGGGCCGTCGCTATGGCGGGACGGGCGGCCTCAGCCCGCCGAAATCGGGATGCGCTGCACGACGACAGCGTCATCAGGGCGGCGCAGGTCCACGTGCAGCAGGCCATGCTCCAGGCGGGCTTCCTCGACCTCGAGGCCGTCCGCCAGCACGAAACTGCGGACAAAGCCGCGTCCGGCGATGCCCCGGTGCAGAAAGGCCGGTTCGGCCTTGCCCGGGTCCTCGCGCTTGCCGGTGATGGTCAGCTGCCGGCCTTCCAGCGTGATGCTCAGGTCGTCGGGCGCGAAGCCGGCGACCGCCAGGCTGATTCGCACCGAATCCTCGCCGCGCTGTTCGACATTGTACGGCGGATAGCTTTCGGCCGCGGCCCGGGCGGCCCGGTCGATCAGGGCCCGGGTATGGTCGAAGCCCAGCAGGAAGGGGCTGTCGAACAGGATGGTGCGTGTCGTCATCTCAAGGCCCTCGCGGAAGCGACCTCAGCCATAAACCCCCCGGAAATCGGCGAGGCCTGGGCTGCAGACCCTAGATGGTGAGGGGGAGGGGGCAGGTCAACCTGCGCCGGAAAGGACGAAGGCCCCGCGGTGTCCCGCAGGGCCTTCGATGGTGGAGCTTAGCGGAGTCGAACCGCTGACCTCTTGCATGCCATGCAAGCGCTCTACCAGCTGAGCTAAAGCCCCGAACCTTTCGGTCGGTACGCCGTATCCCGAAGGGATGGGGTGCGGCGAGGCGGCGGAACCTATGTCAGGGCCTTTCAGGGATCAAGCCCGGTTCCGCCATTTATTTTCATCCCCGTTCAAACCCTTGTCGTACGGGCTGAACGGGCCCCTGAAATCAGTCCTCGTCCTTGACCGGTTTGGCGACCGCGCCCTCGAACGCGTCGTCATCCTCGTCCTCGATGAAGGGCACGGAGTCGTCGTCGTCATCCTCGTCCAGCACGTCGTCATCGTCGCCGTCGGTGGTGTTCATGCCGGACTCGTCCGAGCCTTCGGCCGACGAGTCGTCATCGTCGTCAGGGGTCACGATCGGCTCGTGGCCTTCCTGGTCGATTTCCGGCGTTGCAACCGTATCGTCCTCATCATCATCGTCAGAATCCGATGCGGGCTTCTTGGTGACGACCTCTTCGGTCTCGGCATCGTCCGCCGGGTAACCGCCCGGGCGGCCGCGACGGCTGCGCAGTTTCAGCGCCTCTTCCGGATCGAAGTCGTGCGCACATTTGGGGCAGTGCGCCGGACGGCGGCCCAGATCGTAGAATTTGGCCTGGCAGTTCGGGCAGACCTGCTTGGCACCCAGTTCGGGATTGGCCACGGATGATACCTTTGGCAGGGGGTTGGAATTCGGGCGCGTCCCTTGCCACTCCGAGGCCCCGCTGTCAAAAGCCATCTTCGCGCCGCCGCCTCCGGGCCAGGGTCGTCCGTCCACCATAAGAGAGCGCTGCGGGTGCCCACCCCCCTGAAATTGACCGCCTGCCCGAGCCCGCCGCTGGCGGGTGTCGTCCGTGCGCCGGGCGACAAGTCGATCTCGCATCGGGCGCTGATCCTGGGTGCGATGGCGACCGGCGTCACCGAGATTGAAGGCCTGCTGGAAGGCGACGACATCCTGGCGACCGGACGGGCGGTTGAGGCCTTCGGCGCGATCGTCGAACGGCTCGGCGAGGGCCGTTGGCGGGTCACGGGGCAGGGCGGGTTCGGTGAGCCCGCCGGCGTGATCGACTGCGGCAACGCCGGCACAGGCGTCCGCCTGCTGATGGGCGCGGCGGCGGGGTATCCGATCACGGTCACCTTCGACGGCGACGCGAGCCTGCGGAAGCGGCCGATGAAGCGCGTCACCGGCCCCCTCGCCGACATGGGCGCGCGTTTCGACTGGCCCGGCCAAGAGGACCGGCTGCCGGTCACGATCACGGGCGGCGACCTCGCGGCTATCGATTACCGGCAGACCGTCGCCTCGGCCCAGATCAAGTCCGCCATCCTGCTGGCCGGCCTCAACGCGGACGGTGTGACCACCGTCGCCGAGCCCGAACCCAGCCGCGACCACACCGAGCGGATGCTGCATGCCTTCGGGGTCGAGGTCGGGGTTCTGCCGGACGGCACCGGCTGGCGCGTCACCCTGACGGGCGGCCAGCCGTTGACCGGAACCGCCGTCGCCGTCCCTGGTGATCCGTCCTCCGCCGCCTTCCCGCTCGCCGCCGGTCTGATCGTGCCCGGTTCGGAGGTCACGGTCGAAGGCGTCATGCTGAACCCGCTGCGTACCGGCCTGTTCGACACCTGGATCGAGATGGGTGCGGACCTGACCGTCACCAACCGCCGCATGGCCGGCGGTGAGGAGGTCGGTGACATCACTGCCCGCCACTCGACCCTGACCGGCGTGGTCGTGCCGCCGGAACGGGCCGCCTCGATGATCGACGAATATCCGGTCCTGGCCGCCACCGCCGCCTTCGCCACGGGGCGCACCGTCATGCGCGGCATCGGCGAGATGCGGGTCAAGGAGAGCGACCGTATCGCCCTGATGGCCGCCGGCCTGACCGCCTGTGGCGTCACGGTCGAGGAGGAGCCGGAGGGCTTCACCGTCACCGGCGGTCCGGTCCGGGGCGGGGCCACCGTCACCACCCACGGCGACCACCGCATCGCCATGAGCCATCTGGTGCTGGGGCTGGCCGCCGCCGAACCGGTCACCGTCGACGAGCCCGGCATGATCGCCACCAGCTTTCCGGACTTCGTGCAGTTGATGCGCGGCCTCGGGGCGGATATCGCGGCACCCGAATGACCCTCCCCCTGATCATCGCCGTCGACGGCCCGGCCGCCTCGGGCAAGGGCACCATCGCCGCCAGGCTGGCGCAGACCTATGGCCTGCCGCATCTCGATACCGGCCTGCTGTACCGCGCCGTCGGCCTCGGTGTGCTCGACGCCGGCCATTCGCTCGACGACGCGGACGCCGCCGAGGCCGTGGCCCGCGCCCTGGATGCCAGCCACCTGACGGATACCGACCGCCTGACCGACCGCGGGGCCGGAGAGGCGGCCAGCCGCGTGGCCGGCTGGCCCGGCGTGCGGGCGGCCCTGCTCGCCTTCCAGAAGGCCTTCGCCCAGCAGGCCGGCGGCGCCGTCCTCGACGGTCGCGACATCGGCACTGTCATCGCGCCCGAGGCCCAGGCCAAGCTGTTCGTCACCGCCACCCCCGAGGTGCGGGCGACCCGCCGCTGGAAACAGCTGACCGGGCGCGGCGAGATCATCGCCTATGAGGACATGCTGGCCGACATCATCCGTCGCGACGAGCGCGACGCCGGGCGCGGCGCGGCCCCGATGGTCCAGGCCGACGACGCCGTCTTGCTGGATACGACCGATATGGATATAGAGACGGCCTTCGATGCGGCCCGCCGTATCGTCGAGGCGGCGCGCGTCCGACACGGCCTGTAAGGGTTACGGACAAATCCAACGCGTCATTCTCGGCTTCCGCGGGCGTTCTGGCTTCCTACCGTCTCGCGTCGATCGACTGGATTCCCCTTTTATCTTCACCTCGCGCGGGGCCGTCCGGTCACGCGCCACAACCCATTCAGAAACCCCATAGCTTCATGACCGATACACAATCCTTCACCCCCTCGCGTGACGATTTCGCCGCGCTGCTCGACGAACAACTGCAGGGCCGCGACCTTGGCGAAGGCCAGGTCATCCACGGTCTGGTCGTCGGCATCGAAAAGGACGTCGTCATCATCGACGTCGGCCTCAAGACCGAAGGCCGCATCGCGATGCGCGAATTCGGCCAGGGCGACGGCGCTGCCCTGCCCAAGGTCGGCGACAACGTCGAGGTCTATCTGGAGCGCGTCGAGAACGCCCTCGGTGAAGCCGTCATCAGCCGCGACAAGGCTCGCCGCGAAGAAGCCTGGACCCGTCTGGAACTGGTCTTCGCCGAAGCCCAGCCGGTCATGGGGGCCATTGTCGGCCGCGTGAAGGGTGGCTTTACCGTCGACCTCGGCGGCGCGTCCGCCTTCCTGCCGGGTTCGCAGGTCGACATCCGCCCCGTGCGCGACGTCGCCCCGCTGATGGGCAAGGAACAGCCCTTCGCCATCCTGAAAATGGACCGTCCGCGCGGCAACATCGTCGTCTCGCGTCGCGCCATCCTGGAAGAAGCCCGCGCCGAACAGCGCACCGAGCTGGTCGGCCAGCTGCAAGAGGGTGAAGTCCGCGAAGGCGTGGTCAAGAACATCACCGACTACGGCGCGTTCGTGGATCTGGGCGGCATCGACGGCCTGCTGCACGTCACCGACATGTCGTGGAAGCGCGTCTCGCACCCCAGCCAGGTCCTGGCCGTTGGCGACACCGTCAAGGTCCAGATCGTCAAGATCAACCCGGACACCCAGCGCATCAGCCTCGGCATGAAGCAGCTGCAGTCGGATCCGTGGGACGGTGTTGAAGCCAAATACCCGGTCGGTGCCAAATATACCGGCCGCATCACCAACATCACCGATTACGGCGCGTTCGTTGAGCTGGAAGCCGGCGTTGAAGGCCTGGTCCACGTCTCGGAAATGTCCTGGACCAAGAAGAACGTCCACCCCGGCAAGATCGTCTCGACCTCGCAGGAAGTCGACGTCGTGGTCCTGGATGTCGATGCCTCCAAGCGCCGCATCTCGCTGGGTCTGAAGCAGGCCCAGGACAATCCGTGGGATGCCTTCGTCGCCGCCAACCCGATCGGCTCGACCGTCGAGGGCGAGGTCAAGAACGCCACCGAATTCGGTCTGTTCATCGGCCTCGACAACGACATCGACGGCATGGTCCACCTGTCGGACCTCGACTGGAACGTCTCGGGCGAGGAAGCCATCCAGCGCTATCGCAAGGGTGAAACCGTCAAGGCCAAGGTTCTGGACGTCGACGTCGAGAAGGAACGCGTCTCGCTGGGCATCAAGCAGCTGGGCGGCGATCCGATGGAAGGCGACCCGTACAAGAAGAACCAGCAGGTCACCGTCACCGTCACCTCGATCGAGACCGGCGGCATCGAAGTCAAATTCGGTGAAGACGATGCGCCGGTCACGGCCTTCGTTCGCAAGTCCGACCTGTCGCGTGACCGGGCCGAACAGCGCCCCGAGCGCTACGCCGTGGGTGACCGCGTCGACGCCATGATCACCGGCATCGACAAGGCCACGCGCCGCGTCTCGGTTTCGATCAAGGCTCTGGAAATGAAGGACGAAGCCTCGGCTATCGAACAGTTCGGCTCGTCGGATTCCGGCGCGTCCCTGGGCGATATCCTGGGTGCCGCCCTGCGCGAAAAGGCCGGTTCGAAGGAATAGACCTTCCTCCCGGTAGATGAAACGAGGCGGCCGGAGCGATCCGGCCGCCTTTTTCATGCGTGGAAGCTGCCGGCATATGGTCTGGACGGACGATTTGTGTACGGTTGCTGGCCGTTAACTACCTATTTGCGGTCAAAAGATGCACAAGCCCTTTTTCCCCCGACGGGCGAAGGCTAGGGTGTTGGGGTCGTGCGGTCGGGTTTGCGTCTGACGCAACGCCGGAGCGGCGGAACTGGGCAGGGGGGTGATGATGATCAAATCCGAGCTGATCGAGAAACTTGCGGCGGAAAACGTCCACCTGACGCACGCTGAGGTCGAGCGGGTCGTGAACATCGTTCTGGGCCAGATGATCGACTCCCTCGGCGAGGGCGGACGGGTCGAGATCCGGGGCTTCGGGGCCTTTTCGGTTCGCAGCCGGCCGGCGCGGGCCGGCCGCAATCCCCGGACGGGCGAGGCGGTGGACGTCCCGGCCAAGGCCGTGCCCTTTTTCAAGAGCGGCAAGGAGCTGCGTGAGCGGCTGAACGCCTCGGGCGACGCCTGAACAAGGGAGTGCTCGGATGGGTATGCTGAAGGAATTCAAGGAATTTGCCGTCAAGGGCAGTGTCGTTGACCTGGCCATCGGGGTCATCATTGGGGCGTCGTTCGGCAAGATCGTCACCAGCCTGGTCGAACAGGTGATCATGCCGCCGATCGGCCTGCTGCTGGGCGGGGTCGATTTCTCCAATCTGAAATGGGTGCTGACAGCCGAGAATCCGGCGACGGAGGCGATCGAGGAGGTCGCCATCCAGTACGGGGCCTTCATCAACACCCTGATCCAGTTCCTGATCGTGGCCTTCGTCGTCTTCCTGGTGGTCAAGGGCATCAACGCCATGCGCCGCAAACAGGCGGCCGAACCCGAGGCGGCTCCGGCGGCCCCGACCGCGACCGAGGCCCTGCTGACCGAAATCCGCGACGCGCTGAAGGCCCGCCCCAAGGGTTGAGCCCCGCTGCCTTTCATCCAGAGGCCTGACTGCGGGCGGCCAGTTCGCATTTGACTCCGGATTGAATCAGAACAAAGAGTGAACATTCAGTTTCTGGATGCTCATGGACCCGTCACCCCGCCTCTCATACGCCACCTATCCCGCCGCTCCGGCGGTGCTGGAAGAAGTGTGTGCGGCCGGCCCCGGTGACCTGGCGACGGCCTTCGCCTTCGCCCTGTCGCGCGCCCCGGCAG
>CAXBHG010000023.1:0-22050 GCA_963975385.1 uncultured Brevundimonas sp. | reverse complement strand
GATCCCGTCGTGCGCAAGCACGTCGAGTTCAAGGAAGGCAAGATCAAGTAGGACGCCGTCAGGCGCGCTCGCCGCGTCGCCGGTCCGAAGATCTGCAGTCATGTGAAAACGCCCGGTCGCAGGACCGGGCGTTTTTCTGTGCGTGCGGCCTGGACGGGGTCAGGCGGCGCGGGCGATGACCTTGTTGCGACCGCCGCCCTTGGCCTCATAGACCCCCTCGTCGGCGCGTTTGATCAGGGCATCCGGTGTGTCGCCCGGCAGGGACGCCGCCACGCCGATGGAGACGGTGATGGTCAGGTGTTCCTCGCCGTCCATGATGCGGAACGGGGCCGTGGCCACGTCCCGGCGGATGCGTTCGGCGATCATCACCGCGTCCTCGAGACTGGTTCCGGGCATGACCACGATGAATTCCTCGCCCCCGTAGCGACACGGCAGGTCGATGGCCCGGACATTGGTTGCCAGCCGGACCGCGAACTCGCGCAGCACCTCGTCGCCGGCGTCATGGCCGAAGCCGTCGTTGACCGCCTTGAAGTGGTCGATGTCGATGACCAGGACGGCGACCGGATTGCCCCCCTGCCCGGCCCGGTTGACCATGGCCTGCAGCTGGCCGGCCATGTAGCGACGGTTGTGCAGTCCGGTCAGGGAATCCGTGACGGCCATTTCCAGACTGTAGTCCAGCTTCTGGCGCAGGAAGTCAGTGTAGCGCTTGCGCCGGATCTGGGTCCGGGCCCGGGCGGCCAGCTCCTCGGGATCGACCGGGCGGGCCAGGATGTCGTTGACACCCAGCTCCAGCGCCTTGACCAGCCGGGGTCGGTCGGCAGAGTCGACCACGGCCAGGATCGGGGCCCGACGGGACACCTCCCGGGACCGGATCTGGGCCACCAGCCGCAGGCCGTCGAAGCCGTCGCTCGAGACATTGACGATGACCAGGTCGATCGGGCCCTGGGCCGCGATCAGCGCATTTTCGGGATCAGCCTCGATCACCGGGCGGTGGTCGACGGCCAACTGTTCAGCGATTCGCCTGGCCTGGGGCTCATTGTCGTCGACAATCAACACCCGCCCTCCGGAGCCACGCAGTCGGCCCGCCCCGTCGGTGTCAACGCCCATGCGCCGGCCGCTTTCCTCGCGATCGCGCAGCTCGTCCATCACGGCCTTCAGCCGCACCAGCGACCGCACCCGGGCAAACAGCACCAGGTCGTCGATCGGCTTGGTGACGAAGTCATCCGCTCCGGCCTCAAGGCCGCGAATCTTGTCTTCACGGCCGTCCAGCGCCGTCACCAGCACCACCGGGATATGGCGGGTAACCGGATCGGCCTTCAGCCGCCGGCAGGTCTCGAACCCGTCCATCCCCGGCATCATCACGTCCAGCAGGATGATGTCGGGCCGTTCACTGGCGGCGATCGTCAGGGCCGTGGCCCCGTCGTTGCAGCTCAGGACGTCGTAGTATTCCAGCGTCAGCTTGGCTTCGAGCAGCCGGACGTTGATGTCGACATCGTCGACGACCAAAATCCGCGCCGTCAAACGGGCACCGCCGGCTTGGTGTCCCCCAGATGCAGCCGGATCACATCGAGGAAATGCATCACCGAGATCGGCTTGGAGATATAGGCCTCGCATCCACCCTGACGGATGCGCTCCTCATCCCCCTTCATCGCGAAGGCGGTGACGGCGATGACGGGAATATGCGCCAGCTCCTCGTCGTCCTTCAGCCATTTGGTGACTTCCAGGCCTGAAATCTCGGGCAACTGGATGTCCATCAGGATCAGGTCGGGATGGTGTTCACGCGCGAGCGCCAGGGCCGACAGCCCTTCGCGGGTCTGCAGCGTTTCGTAGCCCTGGGAGTCGAGCAGGTCATGAAAGAGTTTCATGTTCAGCTCGTTATCCTCGACGATGAGGACTTTCTTGGACATTTTCACCCGGTCTGTTGCCTCATCGCCTGCGCGGTTGCGCTGAGGCTTTGCGCCTTCTTCGCGTGCAGTCTGGGCCGCCCAGTCTTAAGTTGACGTGAAAGCTGGACCTGGAGATCCGCCGTCGTGACCCTGCGGGCCATCTGCCGCGACTGCCTGTGGAGCGGTGACCAGCGCACCACGCGCTGCCCGGCCTGCGATTCGTGGCGCGTCATCAGCCATGATCAGCTGGCCGACCTGACCATCGCCCATCTGGACTGCGACGCCTTCTATGCCTCGGTCGAGAAGCGGGACCGGCCCGAGTTGCGTGACCGGCCGGTGATCATCGGCGGCGGCAGGCGCGGCGTCGTCTCGACCTGCTGCTATATCGCCCGCCAGTACGGCGTCCATTCCGCCATGCCGATGTTCAGGGCGCTGAAGGCCTGTCCCGAGGCCGTGGTCATCAAGCCCGACTTCAGCAAATATGTGGTCGAGAGCCAACGCATATTCGACGCCATCGGCCGCCTGACGCCCCTGGTCCAGACCCTGTCGCTGGATGAGGCCTGGATCGACCTGTCGGGCACCGAACGTCTGAATGGCGGCCCGCCGGCCCTGCAACTGGTCCGGCTGCAGGCCTGGATCGAGGCCGAGACCGGTCTGACGGTGTCGATCGGCCTGGCTCCCAACCGCTTCCTGGCCAAGATCGCCTCCGAACTGGACAAGCCACGCGGCTTTTCGGTGATCGGGGCCGAGGCTCCGGCCCTGCTGGCCGCGAAACCGGTCAGCATTCTGCCCGGCGTCGGGCCGGTCTTCTCGAAGACCCTGCGCAGCGACGGATTTGCCACCGTCGGTGCCCTGGCCGCCGCCGATCCGCGCGACCTGATCAAACGCTATGGCGAGAGCGGCCTGCGCCTGCACGACCTGGCCAACGGGCGCGACGCCCGCGCTGTCAAACCCGGGCATGAGCGCAAGGGGATGAGCGCCGAGACCACCTTCAACGACGACCTGACCAGCGCCGCGGACCTTGAGGCCGCGCTCTGGCCCCTGTGTGAGAAGCTGGCGTCAAAAGCCCGGCGTGACGGCGTGGCCAGCCGGGTGATCGTGCTGAAACTGCGCCGCACCGATTTCCGCATCATCACCCGGCGCATCAGCCTGGCCGAGCCGGTGCAGACGGCGTGGGCCCTGTTCACCGCGGGGCGCGCGCTGTTGACCCCGGAGCTGGGCATCCCCTACCGGCTGATCGGCATCGGCCTGGGTGAGGTGGTCGAGGCGGCCGGGGCCCCGTCAGCCCTGTTCGAAAGCGCGGAGGCGCGCGCCCTGAAGACCGAGACAGCGATCGACGCCCTGCGCGCGAAATTCGGCAAGGACGCCGTGGTCGCAGGACGCGCCCTGAGACGCTGACGAGGACAGGACCGGGCCGGTTTGCCTGGCCTATTGGGGCCGTGTGGCCTCGGAAGGCGGATTGAAACGTCCACCGTTCTGGAGGCGCGTGGCCGCAGCTACAGTCTCCTCGTCGATGGTCCGCCATTCGCGACGCGTCTTGCAGACCCGGGCGCGGGACTGCAGCCGGCTGGCGGCGCGGCCCTGGGCCCGGCAGACGACCTCGTCCAGCGCGGCGGTCTGATCAGGAGTCTCGGCGGCTTCGGCCATTTCCGTTGCGGCGACCGCGGTAGCCTGCGCCGGAGCCTGTTCGGCCTCCTGGGCCTGGGCGGCGGTGGCGAGGAACAGAGGCACCGCGACGATCGCGGCAGCAAGACGAAAAGCACGCATTGATGATCTCCAAAATATCGCAGCAACCGTAGCAGCGAATTTTAGGGCGACAACCGGGTAAACCGGATGCCCATGCGTAATTTTACGGTGTACCTCGCTTCCGGATCCCGACCGGCGGATGCCGGGGCGGTCGCCACTATCGATCGAGCCCAGAGGTTCAGGTCGGCCCGCCCTACTGTCGCCGCGTACCGTCACGGCGACCCAGCGGATCTTCGGTGGGATTATACCGGCCCATGCCCTGCAGCCGGCTGGTCTCGGCCGCCGCCGCTTCTTCCATGTCCCGCCAGGCCCGGCGGGTGTCACATACCCGGGTTCGACTGCGCAGCCGGCTGGCCGCGCGGGCGACCGCGCGACAGACGACCTGATCAAGGTAGGCCGTCTCCTCCGGCGTTTCCGGCGCTTCGGCGGCCTCAGCTTCCTGCGGTTCGGTGGCGGACGCCGTCGCCGTGGCGGGATCCGGGGGAGAGACCGTTCCGGCGGACTGGGCATTCACATCCGCAGTCACGATCAACGAGACTGCGATCACTCCAGACATCAAGGCAAAGTGACGCAAGAGCCACCTCCTCAGAATACAGCCGGAGATTACCACAATCAGGAGGCGCCACCAACACGCCTGCGACTTTCCAGCCGCCGCCCGACGGGCTAAGTCCGCTGCTCAAACACGGAGCCCCGCCATGACCATCGCCGCCCGCCTCGCCGAACTCGGCATCAGCCTGCCGGAACCCGCCAAGGCCGTCGCCAACTACGTCCCCTATGTGCGGTCCGGAAATCTGGTCCACATCTCGGGTCAGCTGTCGAACGACGCCGCGGGCGGGATCAAGGGCACCGTGGGCGACGACGTCTCGCCGGAACAGGCCCAGGCCGCGGCCCGCATGTGCGGCGTCAACCTGCTGGCCCAGATCAGCGCCGCCCTCGACGGCGACCTCGAGCGCGTCGTGCGGATCGTCAAGCTGGGCGGCTTCGTCCAGGCGGCCGGTGACTTCACCGCCATTCCCGCCGTCATCAACGGTTGTTCCGACCTGATGGTCGAGGTGTTCGGCGACAAGGGCCGCCACGCCCGTTCGGCCGTCGGCGTCTATCGTCTGCCGCTGGGCTTCGCGGTCGAGGTGGACGCCATCGTCGAGGTGAAGTGAGCTTCACGCTAACGGTTCACGACGGGATCGCCGACATCGGTCCGGCCGCCTGGGACGCCTGCGCGGTCCCGACCGGCGATCCCTTCGTCTCCTTTGCCTTTCTGCACGCCTGCGAAGCCTCGGACAGCGCCGTCCCGGCCCGGGGCTGGGCACCCCGCCATCTGGCCCTGCGCGACGAGGCCGGGACCGTTCTCGGTGTCATGCCCCTCTATCTGAAGGGCGACAGCCAGGGCGAATACGTCTTCGACCACAGCTGGGCCGACGCCTTCGAACGCGCCGGCGGTCGCTACTATCCCAAGCTGCTGGGAGCCGTGCCCTTTACCCCCGCTACCGGCCCGCGCTTCCTCAGCCACCCGGACGCCGACGCCGCCACGGTGCGCGACGCCCTGCTGCAGGGGGCCCTGGCCCTGGTCAAGCGCCTGGGCGTCTCCTCCCTGCATGTCAATTTCCCGACCGGGGCCGAATGGCAGGCGATGGGCGCGGCCGGGCTGCTGCAGCGGCAGGACATGCAGTTCATCTGGCGCAATGCGGACTATGCAACGTTCGACGACTTCCTGGCGGCCCTGTCATCCAGCCGCCGCAAGACCATCCGCCGTGAACGACGCGAGGCCCAGGCCGGGCTGGACATCCGCGTCCTGACCGGGGCCGACCTGACCGAGTCGCACTGGGACGCCTTCTTCGCCTTCTATCTGGACACCGGCTCGCGCAAATGGGGCCGGCCCTATCTGACCCGGGACTTCTTCAGCCGGATCGGATCGACCATGGCCGACCGAATCGCCCTGGTCATGGCCTTCCGCGACGGGCAGCCGATCGCCGGAGCCCTGAACCTGATCGGGCGCGACGCCCTGTACGGCCGCCAGTGGGGCGCGCTGGAAGAGGTCCCCTTCCTGCATTTCGAACTCTGCTACTACCAGGCCATCGAATTGGCCATCAGCCGCGGCCTGTCGCGGGTCGAGGCCGGGGCCCAGGGCGAACACAAGATCGCGCGCGGCTACCTGCCCGCCCCGGTTTACTCGGCCCATCACATCGCCCATCCGGGGCTGCGCGAGGCCGTGGCCCACTATCTGGAGGGCGAGCGTCCGGCCGTCGCCGCAGGGATCGCCGAACTGACGGCCGACCAGTCGCCCTATCGCTCAGTCTGAGCCCGCGCTCCGGCCGTTTTCTGCGGCGCGGGCGAACAGGACCGCCAGCCCGGCATTGGCCGCCCCGGGTCCGTCCAGATCGACCACCGCCGTCAGCCGCTCGGACCAGCTTTCACTGCGGGACGGGGCCGCGAGCCGGTCGGATCCGTCGGGATCCAGCTTCAGACCCAGCCGGGCCCCACCGCCCTTCAGCGGCCGCATCGCCGCAAACTGCACCACGCGGGAGAAGGCCGTATAACCCTTGCGCTGGCTGACGACGACGTCCTCCAGACCCGCCGCGATCCGTTCGACGGCCTCCAGCGCCGCCAGCGAGCGCGGCTCGGCCCACAGCGCGGCCCGCAGCCCCTCCGCGTCACTCCAGCCAAGCGTATCCGTCGGCCGGGCCGCGTCGAGGATCATCGCCGCGTGATTGGCTCCGATGCCGTGGGTCGCCTTCAGCCATGCGGCCTGGGCCTTCGGTCGGGTCTCGGGGCAGCCCTTCAGGATATCGACCCAGACCGCCAGCGGCCGCCCGGTCTTCGCCTCCAGGTTGGCCTGAACGGTGGCGAACCATTTCTTCTGTCTCTCGGTCATCGCCGGGTCGGGCATGGGTCTCTCCACTTCCCCCGGACTGTCGCGTGTTTCGGCCTGCGGCAAAAGGCCCCGAAGTCCCTGTTTCGGGGAACCGCGGACTGTTCTCGCGCGCTGAACAGTCAGCCTCCCCGGCCCCTTTTCCATTTCAAGGACACATCCATGACCGACCAACGTATCGAAGGCACCGCCACTGAAATCGGCGGCAAGGTCCAGTCCGGCCTCGGCAAGCTGACCGACAACCCCGGACTTGAGCTCAAGGGTCGCCTGAACCAGGCCAAGGGCAAGGCCCAGGACCTGTACGGCCAGGCCATCGACGGGCTTGACCGCCTGGTCGACAAGGCTCCGTCCGACCTCAAGGACCCGGCCCGCACCGGTCTCGACTTCGCCCGCCGCAAACCGCTTCTGACCACGGCCATCGTCGCCGGCCTGGGCATGCTGCTGGCCGGAGCCGGTCGCCGCCGCTAGGGGTCAGGCACGCCACAACAAATAGGGCCCGGGCGTCACCGCCCGGGCCCTTGTCGTTTCGGACCGGGGCTCAGCCCGCGGTCTCGTCGGCCGGCTCCTTGACCGGGGTACCCGAGGGGCCACTGACGTCGAAGACGATCTTGCCGTCCTTCAACCTGACCTTCACATGGCCGCCACGGGTGAGACGTCCGAACAGGATGTCGTCGGCCAGCGGCTTCTTGATGTGTTCCTGGATGACCCGGCCCAGCGGACGCGCACCATACAGTTCGTCAAACCCGTTCTTGGCCAGCCAGTCGGCCGCATCGTCGGTCAGTTCGATGGTGATGTTGCGATCCGCCAGCTGGGCTTCCAGCTGGAGAATGAATTTGGTCACCACCAGGCGAATGGTCTCGGCCGCCAGCGGCTTGAAGCTGACGATGGCATCCAGCCGGTTGCGGAACTCCGGCGCGAACAGACGCTGGATCGCCTTCTCGTCCTCGCCCTCGACCTTGCCGCGACCGAAGCCGATCGCAGCCCGGGCATTATCGGCGGCCCCGGCATTGGTGGTCATGATCAGCACGACGTTGCGGAAATCGACCTTCTTGCCGACCGCATCGGTCAGCATGCCGTTGTCCATCACCTGCAGCAGGATGTTGTAGACGTCCGGATGGGCCTTCTCGATCTCGTCCAGCAGCACCACGGCGTGCGGATGCTGGTCGACGGCGTCGGTCAACAGGCCGCCCTGGTCATGGCCGACATAGCCGGGAGGCGCACCGATCAGACGGCTGACGGTGTGCCGCTCCATATATTCCGACATGTCGAAGCGCAGCATCTCGATGCCCAGGGTCGAGGACAGCTGTTTGGCCACCTCGGTCTTGCCTACACCGGTCGGGCCCGCGAACAGGAAGGAACCGATCGGCTTTTGCGGGTCGCGCAGACCGGCCCGGGCCAGCTTCATCGCCGCCGCCACCTGTTCGATGGCCGCCGACTGGCCGAACACCGCCCGGTTCAGGTCGGCCTCCAGCTTCTGCAGTCCCTCGGTGTCCGACTTGGAGACCGACTTGGCCGGAATACGGGCCATCCTGGCGATGACGGCCTCGACCTCCTTCTGGCCGATGACCTTGCGACGCTTCGATTCCGGCAGAAGCATCTGGCTGGCCCCGGCCTCGTCGATCACATCGATCGCCTTGTCCGGCAGTTTGCGGTCACTCATGTACCGGGCCGACAGTTCGACCGCCGAGCGCACGGCGGCCTCGGTGTAACGCAGCTTGTGGTGGCTTTCGTAGTAGCTCTTGAGGCCCCGCAGGATCTTGATCGAATCCTCGATCGTCGGCTCATTGACGTCGATCTTCTGGAAGCGCCGGACCAGGGCCCGGTCCTTCTCGAAATGCTGGCGGTATTCCTTGTAGGTCGTCGAGCCCATGCAGCGCAGGCTGCCCGAGGCCAGGGCCGGCTTCAGCAGGTTGGACGCATCCATCGCCCCGCCGGAGGTAGCCCCTGCCCCGATCACGGTGTGGATCTCGTCGATGAACAGGATGGCGTTCTCGTGGTTTTCCAGTTCCTTGACGACCTGTTTCAGCCGCTCCTCAAAATCCCCGCGATAGCGGGTGCCGGCCAGCAGCGCCCCCATGTCGAGCGAATAGATGGTCGCGCCTTCCAGCACGTCCGGGACCTCGTGGTTGACGATCTTGCGCGCCAGCCCCTCGGCGATGGCAGTCTTGCCGACGCCCGGCTCGCCGACCAGCAGCGGATTGTTCTTGGTGCGCCGGCACAGGATCTGGATCGAGCGATCAACCTCGGCCTGACGACCGATCAGCGGATCGACCTTGCCCTGGCGCGACTTCTCGTTGAGATCGACACAATAGGCTTCCAGCGCCTCGCCACCGGATTTGACGGTGGCCGCATCCTCTGAATCCTCGGGACTGTCACCCTTGCCGGTGCGGACTTCCGAGGCCCCGGCCTTCTTGGCAATGCCGTGGGCGATGAAATTGACCGCGTCATAGCGGGTCATGTCCTGTTCCTGCAGGAAATAGGCGGCGTGGCTTTCGCGCTCACTGAAGATGGCGACCAGCACATTGGCCCCCGTCACCTCTTCCCGGCCCGAACTCTGGACATGGATCACCGCGCGCTGAATGACACGCTGGAAGCCGGCGGTCGGCTTGGCGTCCTCACCGTCCGAGGTCGCCAGCGCGGCCAGGTCGGTATCGACATAGAGGGTCAGGGCCGTCTTGAGCGCGACCAGATCGACGTTGCAGGCGGTCATGACCCCGGTGGCGTCCGGATCGTCGATCAGGGCCAGCAGCAGATGTTCAAGCGTGGCGTACTCATGCCGACGCTCATTGGCGTAGCTGACCGCGCGGTGCAGCGTCTCTTCGAGAGGACGTGAAAATGAGGGCATCGGGGATTCCTCTCAGTCTTTTTCCATCGTGCATTGCAGCGGATGCTGGTGGCGCCGCGCCGTCTCGATCACCTGGGCCACCTTGGTTTCGGCGACCTCGTAGGTGAAGACGCCGCACACCCCGACACCATGCTGATGCACATGCAGCATGATGCGAGTCGCGGCCTCGCGGTCCTTCTGGAAGAACCGCTCCAGCACATAGACGACGAATTCCATCGGCGTGTAGTCGTCGTTCAGGATCAACACCCGGTACAGGGAGGGCTTCTGGAGCCTGGGCTTTGTTTCGGTGACGGTGGCGGAGCCGAAGCCGTCGCCCTGTCGTTCACCTGGCCGCTTGGAGGGCATTCGTAATCCGTCTCGGGGAGTTGCTAGCTCAGATAGGCGATGATGGCCTGATTTGAAGAGGCGTCCAGTCACAGCTTGCGTGACAAGGGTGTCATGACCGAAGTTTCACGGGTTTCCGCACCCCCTGCCCGGTACTGTCAGGCGAGCAACATTATCGTCGCCGGAGGTTTCCATGCCCTTTACCGCGCTGTTCGCCGCCCTGTTGCTGGGTCAGGCCCAACCCGTCGAATTGCACGACGGTCCGGAGCTGACGGCGGCCATCGCCGCTCGTGACACTGAACTGTTTCACGTCATGTTCGACCTGTGCGATCCGGCCGCCCTGGCCGAACTGGTCACCGATGACCTGGAATTCTATCACGACCGGGCGGGACTGACGGCGACGGCCGCAACCTTCGTCGAGGACTATGCCCGGGGATGCGCGGGCCGACAGGCTCCCGACGCCTTCCGGTCGCGACGGGAACTGGTGCCCGGTACCTTGCGGGTCTTCGCCATTCCCGGCGTCGGCGCGGTCGAGGAAGGCAGCCACCTGTTCTACGAACGTCAGGGTGACGGACCGGAACATCTGGTCGGACGGGCCCGCTTTTCCGTCCTGTGGCGGCTCGAGGACGGCCACTGGCGCCTGGCCCGGGCCTTCAGCATCGATCACGCCGCGGTCGAATAGCGAGAAGGCCCCCCGGATCTCTCCGGAGGGCCTCCTGAAACGCTGGCTTGAAGCGCAGGTCGCCTTAGCGGGCGGCCTGGAACGTCTCGACCGAGGCGCTGACGCGCTCGTTGATCGGCTTGAAGCTGTCCTTGACCGAGGCGGTCAGAACGTCCGTCATCTTGGTCATTTCAGCCATATAGGTTTCCATCGCCGACTTGGCGAAGGTGGTCTGCAGCTCGACCAGTTCCTGAACCGAACGGGCCTTGGACAGGCTCTGGGCGGCGGCGACGCCGTTTTCCCAGGACTTCTTGCCATAGGCCAGCGACTGCGACGACAGGGCCTCGACGCCGCGCTGGGCGACGGTGGCCGACTCGACGACGGCGTCCAGGTTCTTCTTGTTCAGGGCATTCAGCTCGGTCAGCGAGGCGACCGACTTGTCGACGCCTTCACGGAAAGCCTGGGCACCGGCGGCCTGGGCCTGTTTGGCGCTGGCCTGGACCTTGTCGGCCTGGGCCTTGACGGTCGCGGTGGCGGTTTCGACGGTTTTTTTCACGGTTTCGGCGCTGTCGGCCATGGGGAAGTCTCCTGAAGCTGATCGCGGCGGGGCCGCCAGTTGATGAGTCGGCGAACGAGGGTCTCGATCGCCACGGCCCTCATATGGTGCACCTGCGAACACGCGTCAAGGGCCATTGTGCATCGCAACAATTTCATGACTACCATGGCGGGCGTTCAAATCTGCGTTGACTCCTTGTTAACCGCCATGAAACCCCGTGAGGCCCATGCTAGCTTTTCTGTCAGCGGCGCGTCCGGCGGTCGCGACCACGCCATAGTAATGAGGCATCGCTTGCCGATGATCGCAATTCTCCGCCGCGCACTGGTCACTATGCTGGCCCTGTCCGTGCTGACCCTGTCGCCCGCGACAGGTGCGCCGCCGGTCGCCCAATCGTCCGAGAACGCGCGCTACGCCGCCATCGTCGTCGACGCGGCCTCCGGTGAGGTCCTGTTCGCCCGCTATGCCGACAACCGTCGGTATCCGGCCTCCATCACCAAGATGATGACCCTGTACATGGCGTTCGAGGCCCTGTCGGAAGGGCGTGCCAAGCTTGACGATGTTATCACGGTTTCGCCGCGCGCCGCGTCCCAGCCCCCGTCCAAACTGGGTCTCGCCGCCGGCCAGACCATCACCCTCGACGACGCCATGCATGCCACGGCCGTGCGTTCGGCCAATGACATGGCCGTGGCCATCGCTGAGCACATCGGCGGTTCCGAAGCGCGCTTCACGGCTCTGATGACGTTGAAGGCCGAGGAATTGGGGATGACCCAGACCCGCTACGTCAACGCCAACGGCCTGCCCGACAGCCGCCAGCTCACCTCGGCCCGCGACCTGTCGATCCTGGCCCGGGCGGTGATGCGCGACTATCCGCAATACTACCGCTATTTCGGCTTCCATGACTGGAGCTACCAGGGACGGCAGTACCGCAACACCAACGGCCTGCTGGCCACCGGCCAGGGCTATGACGGGATGAAGACCGGCTATACCAACGCCTCGGGCTACAACCTCGCGGCGTCTGCCGTGCGCGACGGCAAACGGCTGATCACCATCGTCCTCGGCGGGCGGTCCACCGCGTCACGCAATGCCCACGTCGCCGAACTGATGGACACCGGCTTCGAGCTGGAACGCCTGCGCGATCGTGGCCAGCCGATCCAGGTCGCCCAGAGCTTCTTCGAGCAACGCGGTTTCGGGATCAGCACCGACAACTCCGCCGCCACGGTCTATGCCTCGGTTGAGGCGGATGGTGACGAGGACGGGGCCACCGCCGTCGCCTATACGGCCGCACCCGCACCGCCGCCGGCCCTGGCCGCGCGGATGGCCGCGCCCGTGGTCCAGGCCGAACTGACCCCGGCACCGGATCTGACCGCCACGCTCAACGGGGCCCGGTCATCGCGCCGCACCACCCCGGCGGCCACGCCGCGCGCCACCCCGACAGCGACACCCGCGGGTCGCTGGGCGGTTCAGGTCGGTGCCTTCCGTGACGAGACGGTGGCCAGTGACTGGCTGATCGAGGTCAACCGCCGCTTCCGCAGCCAGTTCGCCACCGCCGAACGCTCGGTCCAGACGGCCGCCGGCTGGTATCGGTCGCGCTTCATCGGCCTGACCGAGGACGGGGCCCAGGCCGCCTGTGCCGCCCTGGCCGAACGTCGGGTCACCTGTATGGTGGTGCGGCCGGAATAGAGGGCTCAGCCCTTCCGCAACCGGTCACGCGCCGCGTTCAGCCGCGACGCCAGCCCTTCGCTGCCGCCCTGGTCGGGGTGGGCCCGCGCCATCAAACGCCGCCAGGCGGTCTGGATCTGTTCGGCGGTCGCGTCAGCATCGACACCCAGCACCGACCGGGCCTCGGCCGCGCTCATCGTTTCGGACCGGGCCGCCACGCTGCGGATGCGGGAATTCAGTACCAGCCAGACCCCGGTGCCGAGCAGGCCCGCGGCGGGCAGCCAGGCCCCGCGGGCGGCGGCCATGGCCCCGCCGGCCAGCAACACCGCACTCAACAGGGTGGCCGCCACGCGCCAGTGACCGCGGCGCGGGCCCTCGGTCTGTCGGCCCAGTCGCGCCAGCGCCCAGACGGTGATCCCCGCCAGCGCCAGCCAGATCAGGCCCAAGGGATCACGCGGCGGCGTCCAGGGCGGTCACGACCTCGTTCAGGCCGAGCGCCTTCATCAGATTGCGCATCTCCTGACGGGCCGCGATATGGGCCAGGGAGACCGAGACCGGCCGGACTTCGGCGGACAGGTCGGCCACGGTCAGGCCGAACGGGAACAGCTCGCGGTAGATGACCCGGTCGCGCAGGCCGGGCCCCATACGGAAGCCGACGCGCTTGGCCAGTTTCTGCAGCTTGTCGGACAGGCGGCGGCGGTTGCGGGCCTCGGCCACGGCCAGACGGTTGGTGACCACGATCCAGTCGATCGAGCCCCCCCGCTCGACGGCCCGGTGCTTGCGCGCCTCCCAGACACTTTCCGAATAGATGGAGGGTTTCTGAAGCTCCAGCGTGACCGGATCGACCTGACCCAGCAGGTCGAAATCGACGAAGCTGTCGTTCATCGGGGTGACGATCTGATCGGCGCGGCCATGGGCGGCCCGCGACAGGGGCGTGTCGCCGCCGGGGGTGTCGATCAGGATCACATCGGCCCGGGCGCGGGCCTCGGCGAAGGCACGGTCGAAACTGGCGATCTGCTCCGACTCACCGGCCTGGGCCAGAAGCTTGCCGTCTCCCATGTCGGGCTCGACCGGCATCGGCAGGACCTGGCCGTTGGCGGCCATCCAGGCCGCGCGATTGCTGAAAAAGCGCGCCATCGAGCGCTGGCGGAGGTCCAGATCGATGATGGCCACGCGCCGCCCGGCGTGCAGCAGGCCGGTGGCGATATGGATGGCCAGGGTAGACTTGCCCGCCCCGCCCTTTTCATTGCCGACGACGATGACCTGAGGGTCAGCCATTACGTTCACGATCCCGGTTGTGATCGCCGACTCAACATGAGGCGGGTCCCGGCCAGAGTCGCGGCGGGCGGGGCCGGCGTCAACGAAAGGTTAAGCACCGCTTGTGGATTGCCGCGATCAGGTGTTGCGGCGACACCAGGGATCGTCGATCCGGGCAGCGGCGCATACGGCGGCGGCGGCACCGGCCGGTGCCGCGACCTTGAGCCGCACGAGGCGACGCCCGTCGATGTCGACCCCTTCGAACACCGGGGCGAGGCCGTCCAGCGCACCGGAATCGGCGCGGGCGGTCAGTCGGGTCCAGGCCAGACGGGCCGAGTCCTCGCTGGAATAGGCCCCCAGCTGGATCAGGCCTGACCGCGCCGGGCGGGCGACCGGCTCAACCTTCAGGGCCGGACGCAGACCCGCCTCGGCGGCGGTGGCCGTCGCCCGGGTCGAGACCTGCTGGACCACGGCGCGGGCGACCGCGGGGGCGGCGCGATCGACGAGGCCGTTCACGGCACCGTCACGCGCGTCCCACAGATCATGCGGATCCATGACCTCGACCCGCAGGGCGGCGGGCTGGGCCGGGCGCAGGCCGAGATCGCGGGCCGAAGCCAAGGCCTTAGGGGCCCGGGAGCCGTCCAGCGGAATGGCGGCGATGCGATTGGCCAGGTTCTCGAAGCGATGGGGATCGCTTTCGACGGCACCACAGGCACTGAGTCCCGACACGAGAGCAGCAGCCAGGACGGAACGGAACAGGGGCGCAGGGATCATGAGCTGACCCTCGCACGCCATGATTTGAAGCCCGGTTCACGAACAGACTTAAGGCCGAAGGTTAACGCGGTAACCATGGCCGGGGCCGCCCGCCCCGGACGTCAGCCGATCGCGCCCACGCAGCCCTCGGCGTCACCCGGGGTCAGCAGGGCCTCGGTCAGGGCCAGGTTCCAGCCATGGTGGGTGTGCAGCCCCCAGCGCCGGGCCCCGCCGCCGTCGCCGGCGTCACCGCCGACGCTGACCACGACGCGTCGACCGGCCGGCAGGGCCGTCGGATCAACCTTGCCCACGGCCAGGGCCGTCGGCGTCGTCGGACTGCCGAAGCCGTCGAACACGCTGAGCCCGGACCATTCCCGGCGCAGGCCGACCCACCAGGGATTGTCGTTGTTGATGGCCAGCACCGCCACACCCTCGCCCCCGGCGGCGAAGGCCAGGGCGGCCTCGGGGTCACGCACCATCCGCAGCTGGGCGGCCCGACCGAAGCGCAGCCGGGCCCCGTCGAAGGCGCGGGCCGGTTCGCTGGGCGACCAGACCTGGACCTGCAGACGCCCCTGACGGGCCAGGCCCCAGCCGACGATCTCGCGCCACAGGCCGGCGACAGCCTCCTGGTTTTCGGGTCCGGCGGCGGCCAGCATACGGGCCATGACCGCCTGTTCGCGGTCAGGACGCAATTTGGTGTGGGGACCGGTCGGCGCGTCCTTGGCGGCGCCGACGCGTGAGGCCAGGGCGAGTCGACGCTCGAACAGGGCCAGGATTTCGTCGTCGAGGTGGTCGATCTCGTGCCGCAGGGCGGCAAGGGCCATCTGCTCGGGCGAGACGGTCGCGGCGGTCAGGGTGGCGGGGAGCGATTTCTGGAGCGCGGACTGGGACACTGGGAGACTTTCAAACGGAGATTTCGACGGGTTGCGACAGGTACCGCCGCCCCTTGAGGGACGGTCGCCGGCGAGGAGGTCAGGACTGCGGGGAGCCCGACGCCTCAGCCGGCGTATCGAAAGCCATAGAAGCCGAAATACAGGCCGTCGGCCGCGAGAACGCGGACGGGATAGGTCGCAGCGAGGGCATGCGAAGGGGCCATGCGGCCATCAAGCGCGCAACATCCGTGCGTCGTCAACCCGTATGGGCGCTCAACAGGACAAAACGCGTGCGGTTATCCTCGCTATCCTGAAGATCGTTGCGCAAAATCGACAGTCCGTAGACCTCGGCGGCCCGCACCGGGGCGGCGGCGGCGCGGCTGGGGTCACCGGCCTCGGCCACGGACCGGGCCGCGCCGGCGGTGTCGAACCCCTCGACCACGGTCAGGCCCATGGCCGCGAGCGTGGTCGCGCACTGGCGCAGGGCGACCGGATGGCTCTCGACCGTGCGGATATCGGACAGGCGGGCCCCGGGCAGGGCCATCAGGGCCAGGCGGATCGGCCGCCAGACCTCGGCCACCACGGCCATACCGGCGGCGGCCACCAGGCCGGCGGCGGGCTCGACCGGGCCGATGATCGAGTTCTCGACCGGGATCAGGGCACAGCCGCAGTCGCCCGACCGCACGGCGTCCAGCGCGTCGGCGAAGGTGTCGAAGGCCACCGCCTCATCCCACGGGCGCAGGTCCAGACAGGCCTCATGGCTGAAGGCCCCCGGCGCGCCCTGATAGGCGACCCGGCCCGGAGCGGTGTCGGTCCCGGCCGGAGCGTCGCCGACCATGGTCAGGCGGCCGCCGAACGGGACTGGCGTCCGGACTTCAGGCGTTCGGCCACGAGGAAGGCCAGCTCCAGCGCCTGGTCGGCGTTGAGGCGGGGATCGCAATGGGTGTGGTAGCGGCTGGACAGTTCGTCCTCGGTCACGGCCTGGGCCCCGCCCAGACATTCGGTGACGTTCTGGCCGGTCATCTCCAGATGGACGCCGCCGGGGTGGACGCCCTCGGCCTCGGCCACATCGATGAAGGTGCGGACCTCGCCCAGGATGCGGTCGAACGGCCGGGTCTTGAAGCCGTTGGCCGCCTTCAGCGTATTGCCGTGCATCGGATCGATCGACCAGACCACCCGCTTGCCGGCGGCCTTCACCGCCCGCATCAGGCCGGGCAGACGCTGGCCGACCTTGTCGTGGCCGAAGCGGCCGATCAGGGTCAGCCGGCCGGGGATGTTGTCGGGATTGAGCACATCGATCAGGGCCAGCAGGTCGTCGGCCTCCATCGTCGGTCCGCATTTGACGCCGATCGGATTTTTGATGCCGCGCATGAATTCGACATGGGCCCCGTCCAGCTGACGGGTGCGTTCGCCGATCCACAGCATATGGGCCGAGGTGTCGAACCATTCGCCCGAGCCGCCGTCCAGCCGCGTCAGGGCGCTCTCGACATTGAGCAGCAGGGATTCGTGGCTGGTGAAGACCTCGACCCGGCTCAGGTCCGGATGGCTTTCGGGCGTGACGCCGACCGCTTCCATGAAGGCCAGGGCCTCGGTGATCTTCTCGGCCAGTTCACGGTATTTGTCCCCGGCCCCGTTGTCGGCGAAGCCCAGGGTCCAGCGATGGATGTTGTACAGGTCGGCATAGCCGCCGCCGGCGAAGGCGCGCAGCAGGTTCAGGGTCGAGGCCGACTGGTTGTAGGCCTTCATCAGCCGCTGCGGATCGGGGATCCGTTCCTCGGCCGTGAAGCCCATGCCGTTGATGATGTCGCCGCGATAGCTGGGCAGTTCGACGTCGCCGATCTGTTCGACGCCCGACGAGCGC
The DNA here is from genome assembly GCA_963975385.1 of uncultured Brevundimonas sp. Classification (GTDB taxonomy): domain Bacteria; phylum Pseudomonadota; class Alphaproteobacteria; order Caulobacterales; family Caulobacteraceae; genus Brevundimonas. The sequence goes on along the minus strand of CAXBHG010000023.1, from coordinate 4,764 downwards.
GGCTTGGCGAACTGGCCGGCGATACGGCCGACCTTCACCACCGGCTTGCGTCCGGCAAAGGTCAGGACCACGGCCATCTGCAGGATCAGGCGGAAGGTGTCGCGGATGTTGTCGGTCGAGAATTCCTTGAAGCTCTCGGCGCAGTCGCCCCCCTGCAGCAGAAAGGCCTCACCGGCCTCGACCTGGGCCAGTTTCGCGGTCAGGCGGCGCGCCTCCCCGGCGAAGACCAGCGGCGGCATGGCCCGCAGCTCATCCTCCACCCGGTGCAGGGCGGCCATGTCCGGATAGTCCGTCGGCATCTGCACGACGGGCTTTGTTCTCCAGCTCTCGGGGGTCCAGCGTGTGGTCATGGTCTCAAGATAGGCGCGAGAGGGTTGCGGGACAATAAAGCCGTTGGCCCGGAGACGAATTGAGTCGTGACCGATCGCCGCGCCTGTGCGGGGCGGTGTGGAAGGGCGGCGGAGCGCCGGGCCTTCGCCCGGTTGAACTCTGAAAAATACCGTTTCGACGAAGGCTGACGCTCCGCGTGGCGAGTTTTCAGGAGCTTGCGTCGGGTGGCGGTCTTATCGCCTTACCGCAGCGCCCCTGACGGGCGGGCCGTGCTTGCGACACAGTCCCCGGACCGGATGCGTATCCCCCGCACCCCTGGCCCCGCTTCACCACCCCCGCCGCACACCAGGTCGCAGGCCAGGCGGCCCTTCCTTGCGACGGGACGGGGGGAGTGTGGGGCAGGTCGGGACCCCGGCGGGAAATTTGCGGGCGGATTTTGGTAAGGGATTGATGGGGTTGGGGTTTGGGCAGCGTCCATAGGGGGATTTTGCGCAAACACCTCGCACTTTCCCTGCTTTCGTCATCCCGGGGTTCGCTACGCGCCCCCGGGATGACGAAAGCAGAGGGGGCGGCTTCGGTGCGAACCGGTGGGCACCGTACACCCTCTCCCCAGCCCCTCTCCCCATGGGAGAGCGGGCTTTTCCCCCTACCCCACCGCCATACTGGCGGGGGTCTGTTTGTCCTTCATGGTCACCAGTTCCTCGGCCATGGTGGGGTGGACGGCGCAGGTGGCGTCCCACTGGGCCTTGGTCAGGCCGGCCTTTACGGCGATGGCGGCCAGCTGGATCATTTCGGGGGCCTCGGGGCCGACGATATGGACGCCGACCACCTTCTGGCTCTTCGCCTCGACCACCAGCTTCATCAGCACCCGTTCGTCCGAGCCGGTGAAGGCGTATTTCATCGGCCGGAAACGCGACAGATAGACATCGACCTCGCCGAGGGCCTGGCGGGCGTCGTGTTCGGTCAGGCCTACGACGCCGACCGGGGGCTGGCTGAACACGGCACTGGCGACGCCCTCATGGTCGAAGCTCTGCGGATTGTCGCGATAGACGGTCTCGTGGAAGGCCACGGCCTCGCGGATGGCGACCGGGGTCAGGTTGATGCGGTCGGTGACGTCACCGACGGCCCAGATGTTGTCGGCCGTGGTCTTCGAGAACGGATCGACCTTGATCGCGCCCCCGGCGGTCAGTTCGACCCCGGCGGCCTCCAGCCCCAGATCCTTGACGTGCGGCACCCGGCCGGTGGCGAACATCACCACATCGGTTTCGATCTCGTGGCCGTTCTCAAGCTTGTTCAGCAGACCGTTTCCGGTCTTTTCGATGGCCGTGTGCTGGCAGCCGAGGATGACCTTGATGCCGCGTTTCTCGATCTCGCCGGCCAGGTGCGAACGCACGTCGTCGTCGAAGCCGCGCAGGATGTTGGGCCCGCGATAGATCAGGGTGGTCTCGACGCCGAGGCCGGCGAAGATGCCGGCGAACTCGACCGCGATATAGCCGCCCCCGGCGATCAGGATCCGTTTGGGCAGCTCGGGCAGGTGGAAGGCCTCTTCCGAGGTGATGGCGTGTTCGATGCCCGGCAGATCCTCGGGCTTCCACGGCCGTCCGCCCGGGGCGACCAGGATGCGTTCGGCGGTGATGATCCGGTCACCGCCGCCCTCACCCTTGCCGAGGATGGCCACCGTATGGGCGTCCTTCAGCACGGCGCGGCCGTGGACCAGATCAACCCCCGCCTTGCCCAGGTTGGCGACATAGATGCCCGACAGCCGGGCGATCTCGACATCCTTGGCCTCGAGGAATTTGGGCCAGTCGAAGGTCGCCTTGTCGACGGTCCAGCCATAGCCCTCGGCAATGTGCAGGGCGTGGCTGACCTCCGAGGCCATGACCATGAATTTCTTGGGCACGCAGCCGCGGATCACACAGGTGCCGCCGACCCGATGTTCCTCGGCGATGGCCACCCTCTGACCGCCCAGGGCCGTCAGCCGCGCCGCGCGCACCCCGCCCGAGCCGGCACCGATGACGAAGAGGTCGTAGTCGTAGGTGGTCATGGTGTCTCCTGCGGGTTCCGGATCAGGGACTTGGGGTCTCACCGCCGTCGCCGCCACCACCCGTCCCCGTATTGCCCGTCCCCCGGTGGCGGGGAAATATCAATTGACGGTCGGCAGGTCGCGGTGAATAGCATCGCCGACAACCCAGAGGTCGCAGACATGCTCGCATTTGTTGTCGCCGCCCTGCTGGGGTTCACCGGGCCGCAATCCCCGCCACCGGCCGTTCCGCAAGCGGTGCCGACGCAGCAGTCATCGGTGGATGCGACGTCGGTGCGACTCGAGGACGTCGAGATTACCGGTCAGCGGGATGACATGGTCCGGGCCTTCGTCGAGACGGTCGCCGCCCCCAACCGGCATCGCGGCATGGCCCGCTGGGCGAGCGACATCTGTATCGGAGTGGCCAACCTGCGACCTGAAGGGGCCCGGTATATCGTGGACCGGGTGTCCACCGTGGCCGAGGACGTCGGCCTGACGCCCGGAGAGCCGGGCTGCGCGCCCAACGTCATCATCATCGCCTCGACTTCGGCGGACGCGCTGGCGGCGGAACTGGTGCAGGACCGCCGCCGGGCGTTCCTGATGGGCGGCCCGGGCATGGATCGGGGCCGCGCCGCGCTGGATGCCTTCGTCAACTCCGACCAGCCGGTGCGCTGGTGGCAGGTCAGCATGCCGACCAACGTCGATACGGGCGCGCCGGCCGTGCGCCTTCCCGGCGAGTGCGAGGGGACGTGTTCCTCGGCGACTGATTTCGCCCCGGTCAACCGGGTCGTCGCCGGATCGCGCCTTGCCCTGCCGATCATCGACAACCTGTTTCGCACCGTGATCATCCTGGACGTCGATCAGGTCAGCCGGGTATCGATCCGGCAGCTGGCCGACTATCTGGCGATGATCAGCCTGACCCAGGTCGACCCGGACGCCGACACAGGGGCCTATGTTTCGGTACTCAACGTGTTCGACGATCCAGCCTCGACCGATGGCCTGAGCGACTGGGACGAGGCCTATCTTCACGGCCTGTACCAGCCCGTCCAGGTCCGACGCAGTCCGATCGCCGCCCGTTCTGCCCTCGCGGACTCCATCCGCCGCGCGCGGGAGCGCCTGGACACCGCGGCACCGGACTGAGCCGCCCCGTCACCGGGCCCGTGTCGCCACCCGGGCCTCGCCACCGATGAGGCCCCGGTGCCCTGACGGGCCAGCCATGCTAGGCTGCGCCTTCCTGCAGCGCCCGCCGGCAATCCTGCCGATTGCCCCTTCCGGGCGTGACCCGCGTCACGCACCATCTTGAGGCCGTCAAAATGCTCTCGATCGTTATTGCCGCCCTTCTGGGATCTTCGCTGCCCCAGTCAGCCCCGCCCTCCACGCCTCAGACCGACGCAGCCCGGCAGGTGCCCGCAAGCCCGGCCGCGGTCGCGATCGAGGATGTCGAGATTACCGGCCGTCCGCGGGACGCCACGGTTCGCGAGTTTGTGAATGAGGTCGCGGTCCCCAACCGCAACCGGGGCATCGCCCGCTGGGAGAAGGATGTCTGCATCGGGGTCGCCAACCTGCGCGGCGCGGCCGCCCAGTATATCGTCGACCGGATGTCGGCCGTGGCGCTGGAGATCGGCCTGACGCCCGGCGAACCCGGCTGCGAAGCCAATGTCATCGTCATCGCCTCGGACTCTCCGGACCGCGTGGCCGAGGAACTGGTCAACGAACGGCTGAACGCCCTCATCATCGGCGGCTCGGGCATGGACCAGGGGCGCGCCGCCCTGAACGCCTTCGCCAGTTCGGACCGGCCCGTGCGCTGGTGGCAGATCAGCATGCCGACCGACAGCCAGACCGGCGCCGCGGCCGTCCGGCTTCCGGGGGAATGTGCCGGACCCTGTTCCGGGGCGGCGGATTTCGGCCCGAAGATCCGGCTGCCCACCAGCACCCGTCTGAGCAGCCCGATCGTCGACAGCCTGATCCGCACCGTGATTATCGTGGATCTGGAACAGGTCCGCGGCGTCACGGTCCAGCAACTGGCGGACTATCTGGCCATGGTCACCCTGGCGCAGATCGACCCCGAGGCGGACATCCGCGGCTTCCAGTCGATCCTGAATGTCTTCAACAGCCCGGCCGCGGTGGACGGCCTGACGGGTTGGGACCAGACCTATCTGAACGGCCTGTACCGGGCCAATCGCACGCGGAACATCGGCTCGGGCCTGCCTGAGCTGTCGGATTCGATCCGCCGCGTTCAGGCGCGTGAGGACGCCGCCGCCCCGGACTGACCCCGCAAGCGAGTCAGGGCGTCAGCGTCTCCACCCCGCCGTCGCCACCGATCAGGGCCAGGTCGGCGAGGTCGAGAAACAGGCCGTGTTCGACCACGCCGGTGATCAGCTTCAGGTCCGAGGCCAGACGCGCCGGGTCGTGGA
>CAXBHG010000022.1:0-22088 GCA_963975385.1 uncultured Brevundimonas sp. | reverse complement strand
GACCGGCCCAGGCTTGTTTCTCGCCCGTGGCCGGAGCCTCGCGCTTGACCCAGGGCTTCTTCTCGCCGGTCGGGGCGGCGTTGTCGCGTTTCACCCACGGCTTCTTCTCGCCGTCGGCCGGAGCCTCGCGCTTGACCCACGGCTTCTTGTCCCCGGCAGGCGCGGCATTGTCGCGTTTGACCCACGGCTTCTTCTCACCGGCCGGGCCCGCGTTGTCGCGCTTGACCCAGGGCTTCTTCTCGCCGCCCTCGGACTTGCCCTCATAGGGTTTGCCGCCCGGACGCGGACGACGCTCGGCCGGTTCGCGCGGGCCGGGGGCCACGGCGGAGTCGATCTTGACCCCGTCCTCGAGGCCGGTGGCGATGGCGGCGAGGAATTTGGCCTCGGCCTCCCTGGTGATCTCGAACTTGGTCTCGCGGTCGAAGATGCGGATCGAGCCGATGTCGCGCTTGGTCACATGGCCCAGGCGGCAGATGGTCGGCATCAACCATTTCGGATCGGCGTTCTTGTCGCGACCGACATTGATGCGGAACCAGCTCATGTCACCGCCACGGGCGAAGTCCGTATAGGGCATGTCCGGCTGGCCCTTGTCGTTGACCCCGGCCTTCTGCTGACGCTTCATCCGCTCGTCGTCATAGACGTCTTCCGGCGAGGGCAGCTTCTTCTGGTACAGGCGGATCAGGGCGGCGGCGATCTGTTCGGGCGTGCTGTTTTCCAGCAGCTGCCGGCCCAGGGCCAGCATGGTCTCGTCCTCGACCGGGGCGATCAGGGCCGGATCGGCCAGCATGCGCTCGCGGTCCTTGGCGACGATCATCTCGGCGCTGGGCGGGCCCGACCATTCGGCGGTGATCGAGGCCGAGTTCAGCATGATCTCGACCTTGCGGCGGCGGGTGTAGCTGACCAGCAGGACCGAGACGCCCTTCTTGCCGGCGCGACCCGTTCGGCCCGAACGGTGCAGCAGGCCGGCCTTGTTGACCGGGATCTCGGCATGGATGACCAGACCCAGGTCGGGCAGGTCCAGACCGCGGGCGGCGACGTCGGTGGCGACGCAGACGCGGGCATGGCCGTCGCGCAGGGCCTGCAGGGCCTCGGAGCGCTGGCTCTGGGTCAGTTCACCGGACAGGCCGACGACCGAGAAGCCGCGCTCGCGCAGGCTGGAGGTCAGGTGTTTGACGCGCTCGCGGGTGTTGGCGAACACCAGGGCCCCGGGGGCCTCGAAATAGCGCAGCACATTGACGACCGCGAGCTCGACCTCATTGGGGGCGACGCGGATGGCCTTGTATTCGATGTCGGCGTGCGAGGTGTTGCCCGCGACCGTATCGATGCGCAGGGCGTCCTTCTGATAGGTCTTGGCCAGCTGCACGATATCGCGCGCCAGGGTCGCCGAGAACAGCAGGGTGCGGCGCTCGGCCGGGGCGGCGTCGAGGATGAAGGTCAGGTCTTCCTGGAAGCCCATGTCCAGCATTTCGTCGGCCTCATCGAGGACCACGGCCTTCAGGGTCGACAGGTCCAGCGCGCCGCGCTCGACATGGTCGCGCAGGCGACCGGGGGTGCCGACGACGATATGGCAGCCGCGGTCCAGCGCCCGGCGCTCGACCTTGGGGTCCATGCCGCCGACACAGGAGACGATGCGCGCGCCGGTCCGGGCGTACAGCCACTGCAGTTCGTTGGAGACCTGCAGGGCCAGTTCGCGGGTCGGGGCGATGACCAGGGCCACCGGCGCGCCGAACTCGGCGAACCGCTCGGCCTCGCCCAGCAGGGTCGGGGCCAGGGCCAGGCCGAAGGCGACCGTCTTGCCCGAGCCGGTCTGGGCCGAGACCAGCAGGTCGCGGCCGCTGCCGTCCGCATTGGGGGCGGCTTCGAGCACGGCGGCCTGGACGGGGGTGGGTTCGGCATAGCCGCGGTCGGCGAGGGCCTGGTCGAGCGAGGGATGGCTGGCAGGGAAGGGCATACAGATTCCGTAGGGCGCCGGGGGCGACAGGGGCCGGCCACAGGGCAGGCGAACAGGAGGGCGCGGGGGCGGCCATGTGCGGCACGAACAAGGCCGAATGGTGGTGTCAGGGACTCCTGTCTGACGATTCCTGTTATTTGAGGGTTAATATGGATGGCCGGACTCCGAGTCCCGGCCGGCTTTCTCACGGGGGTAGTATGTTTCGGGCCATTCTCTTCACCACGTCGGCCCTGGCGGTCATGGCCTTGCCGACCATGGCCCTCGCCCAGCAGCCGTTGCGCCTCGGCAGTGATGTCACGGGGACCCTGCGTCCCGGTGACGACCGGCTGGACAGCGGTGAATACCGCGACCTGTACGAGTTCGAGGGGCGGGCGGGACAGCAGATCGGCCTGCGCCTCAGCTCCGACGATTTCGACCCCTATCTGATGGTGCGCGGCCCGGGCGACTTCTCCGAGGACAATGACGATGCGTCGGAGGCGGACCGCAACGCCCTGCTGAACCTGCGCCTGCCGGCGGACGGCACCTATCGTATAACGGCCACCAGCTATGAGAGCGGTGAGCGGGGCACCTATCACCTCAGCCTTATCGGCGGGTCGATCGCCGTTCCCCAGGACGGCGTGACCCGGACAGCGGGCGGCGAGCTGCCGACCGGCCCGACGCGTGGACGGCTGGAACGGGGGGACCAGACCCTGTCCAGCGGGGAATTCGTCGATCGCTACACCCTGCAGGTGCGGCGCGGCCAGACCTATGAGCTGACGCTCAGCGGTACCGGGTTCGACCCCTATCTGCTGGTGCGCGGTCCCGGCGGGCTGAGCGAGGACAATGACGATGACCCGGCGCAGCGCGGCACGCGGGACAGCCGGATTCGCTTCACCGCCCCGGCCGACGGCGAGGCCACGGTGGCGGCGACCAGCTATGCGGCCGGTGAGGCCGGTGCCTATGTGCTGAACCTCGACGGGCGCGGGCCGCCATCCGCCGTGGCCCGGACGGCGACGGAGGCCGCGGCCCTGCGTCTGGGCGAGACCCGCGTCGGGCGTCTGACCCCTTCGGACAGCCGGCTGGACGGTGGCGAATACATCAACAGCTTCGTCTTCGACGGACGGCGCGGCCAGCGACTGGACCTGAGTCTGACCTCGACCGATTTCGATCCCTATCTGGCCATCAGTGGGTCCAATGATTTTTCGGCCTTCAATGACGATGCGGACGGGGGCACCGACAGCCGGCTGCGGGTCACCCTGCCGGCCGACGGTCCGTACCGGATCACGGCCACCAGCTATGCGGCCGGCGAGACCGGCGCCTACCGGCTGTCGATCCTGCCGGACACCGGACCGGGTCGGGTCGAGCCGCCGTCGCGGTCGGACGAGCAGGCGAGCGCGGGCGGCCGGATCGCCGTCGGCCAGACCGTGGCCGGTACCCTGGGCAGCGGGGATGAGACCCTGTCGAGCGGCGAATATGTCGACACCTACAGCTTCACAGGGCGGCGCGGGCAGCGGGTGGCGGTCGAGCTGACCTCTTCGGCCTTCGACGCCTACACCATCCTGCGCACCCCCTCGGGCGAGCAGCAGGAAAACGACGACGGCCAGGACGGCACCGACAGCCGGCTGGATACGGTCCTGTCCGAGGACGGCGACTATCGGGTGATGGTGACCTCCTATGCGCCGGGCGAGACGGGCTCCTATCGGTTCAGCGTCAGTCCCAGCCTTGGGTCACCGCGCCAGGCGGCGGTCCAGTCGGGTGCCCGGATATTCGCGGTCATGGTCGGGGTCTCCGACTATGGCGGGGTGCAGGCTGACCTGCCCTATACCGACGAGGACGCGCGCAAGCTGGCGGAGACCCTGGCGCGGGAAGGGGTGCTGAACCCGTCCAGCGTGGTGCTGACCAATGCCGAGGCCACGGTCGCCGGCGTTCGCGACGCCTTCGCCCGGGTCGCGGCCCGGGCCGGGCCGGACGACCTGTTCCTGTTCTTCTTCTCCGGGCACGGCGACCAGTCCGACACGGTCGCCAGTGGCCTTGAGCCCGATGGTCGCAGCGAGTCGATCGTGCTGCGCGACGGTGAGATCGACGACACCGAAATGGCGCGCCTTTTCGGCGGTCTGCGCACGCGGCTGTCCCTGCTGGTGCTGGATTCCTGTTTCTCGGGCGGGTTTGCCCGCAATGTCGTGGACCGCCCCGGGGTGATGGGCCTGTTCAGCTCCGAGGAGGACCTGACCAGTGCGGTGGCCGATAAATTCCAGGCCGGGGGCTATCTGTCCCATTTCCTGCGCAGCGGCATGTCCGGCGAGGCGGACCATGACGGCGACCAGTTGGTGACGGCCGGTGAACTGGCCACCTATCTGCGCCGCCAGTTCCGCGCCGAGGTCGACAACGTCCCGTCCGAGACCACTGACGGCCAGCGCAACTACCAGAATCTGGTCATCGACCGCGGCGGTGTCCAGGTCGACGACGTGATCCTGCGGCTGGCGGCCGCGGGTGCCGCGCTCGGGGGGCGCTGATGCCGGGCGGATGGACTCCGTCGAACGCTCGCGGCGTCAGTTGTCGATCAGGTCCTGCAGAACCGCCGCCATCCGCTTGATCATGCGCTCGCATTCATCGGGGGTAAGACCGTAGCCGCCGGTGATTTCGCGGCTGATCGCCATGCCCATGATGAAGCCGGTCGCGAGCCGGGCCTTGATTACGCCGTCCGGACCCCCGACCCATTCGGAGAACGGGCCATAGAACCGGGCGCGGGCGTTACGCTGAATCATTTCCGCCGCCTTGGAGGAGGAGATGGAGCGGAGGAAGATCATCAGGCTTTTCAGCTTGGTCTGGTTCTTCGGTTCGAAGATCACGTTCCGCGCCACGCGCTGTCCGAAGGTGGCGCGGTCGCCGGACATCAGCTCACCGCCCTTGTCGCAGCTGTCGAGCACCGCTTCGAACAGTTCGTCCTTCGAGCCGAAATAGCGCGAGACCAGGGCCGCATCCACGCCGACGTCCCCGGCGATGTCGCGGACTCCGACGTCATCGTAGCTGTTGCCCGCAAACCGTTCGAGCGCCGCATTCAGGATGGCACAGCGGGTCGCCTCGGCGTTCCGGGGCCGGCGTCCGTCAGGACAGTACAATTTGTGATCTCCAAATAACCCCGCAGCGGTTATGGCTTTGTCATCCGGTGTTGACAAGCGTCACGGCGCGCACCATTAAGTCAGCGGGCGTTGACTAGCGGCTCCTCCCCCTTGCCCGCCGGTCAACAAAGACAGGGATTTCTCAACAATGCGCACCGCCAAGATCGTGGCCGCGTCCGTCCTGATGGCGGGCGTGCTGCAAAGCTGCACGCCTCGCAGTGAGGCCCAGACGCCGCCGGCCCCGGCCGTGACCGTGGCGGTCCCCCTGGTGCGCCAGGTGCAGGACTGGGACGAGTTCACCGGTCGTTTCGAAGCCACCCGGTCGGTCGAGGTCCGGGCGCGGGTCGGCGGCTATATTTCCGCCGTGCATTTCAGGGACGGGGCCCAGGTCCGTCAGGGACAGCTGCTGTTCACCCTTGATCCGCGACCGGCCCAGGCGGCCCTGGCGGCGGCGCGGGCGTCGCTGGCCCAGGCCCAGGCACAGCTGGCGCTGGCGCGCACCAATCTTGCCCGGTCCGAAGGTCTGCTGGAGGCCCAGGCGGTGTCCCGGGCCGAGGTGGACGCCCAGCGCGGGGCCCAGCAGACGGCCGAGGCCAGTGTGGCCGCCGCCAATGCCGCGGTGCGCGCCCGGCAGCTGGATCTGGAGTTCACCCGCGTCACCGCCCCGATATCGGGACGGGTCTCCGACCGCCGCATCGACCCGGGCAATCTGGTCGGTGGCGGGTCATCGGGGGCGGATGTCCTGACCACCATCGTCGCCGGTGGTCCCGTCTATTTCACCTTTGACGCCTCGGAGGCGGTGCTGCTGAAATACCAGCGCCAGACCCGACAGGGTACCGCCCCGGTCCGGCTGCGCCTGCAGGACGAGGCCGGGTTCAGCCGCAGCGGCACGCTGGACTTCACCGACAATGCCGTCGACACGGCCTCGGGGGTGATCCGCCTGCGGGCGGTCGTGCCCAATGCCGATGGTCTGCTCAAGCCCGGCATGTTCGGCCAGGCGCGGCTGGCCGGGGCCGGTACCTATGAGGCCATGCTGGTGCCCGACGCCGCCATCACCACGGACCAGGCCCGGCGTATCGTCTATGTGGTGGCGGCGGACGGCAGCGTCGCCCCGCGACCCGTTCAGACCGGACCGCTGGTCGAAGGCCTGCGCGTGGTCCGTTCCGGCCTGCAGCGGACCGACCGGGTCGTCATCAACGGCGTCCAGCGCATTCAGCAACCCGGTATGAAGGTTCAGGCCAGCGCCGGCCGTATCGAACCGGTCGCCGGCCGGAGCGATCTGCCCGTGACCCAGGCCGCGCCCGCCTCCAGCGCCACCTTCGCCGCCAGCCTGTCGTCGGGTGACTGAGCCTCATGAACATCTCACGCTTCTTCATCGACCGGCCCATCTTCGCGGCCGTGATCGCGGTGTTCGTCACCCTTCTGGGGGTGTTCGCCTATCCGTTGCTGCCTCTGTCGCAGTATCCGGACATCGCCCCGCCGACGATCGCCGTGACCGCCGTCTATCCCGGGGCCTCGGCCGAGACCATGGCGGAGACCGTGGCCGCGCCGATCGAGCAGGAGGTCAACGGCGTCGAGCGTATGCTCTATATCTCGTCGTCCTCGACCTCGGACGGGGTGGCGACGATCACCGTCACCTTCGAGCCCGGCACGGACCTCGATTCGGCGCAGGTTCTGGTCCAGAACCGGGTCGCCCTGGCTGAGCCCCGGCTGCCGGAACCGGTGCGCCAGATCGGTGTGACGGTGAACAAGCAGCAGCAGGACTTCCTGCTGATCATCGGCCTGACCTCGCCCGACAGCAGCCTGGCCAATGACTATATCGGCAACTATGCCAACTCGGTCATTCGTGACCGCGTCCTGCGTCTGGACGGGGTGGGTGCCGTCCAGGTGTTCGGCGGCGGCAACTATTCGATGCGGGTCTGGATCGATCCGAACAAGGCCGCTGCCCGTGACCTGACGGCCCAGGAAATCGTCGGGGCCCTGCGCGGCCAGAACAGTTCCGCGGCCGCCGGGACCATCGGCCAGCCGCCGTTTCCGACCAATGCCGCAGCCTTCCAGCTGCCGGTGCAGGTCCAGTCGCGGCTGAGTGACCCCGACCAGTTCAGCGACATCGTCATCAAGACCGACGCCCAGGGTCGCACGACCCGCGTCCGCGATGTGGCCCGTGTCGAACTGGGCTCGCAGGACTACGGTATCCGCGGCTATTTCGACGGCGAGCCGGGCGTGGCCCTGGCGATCCAGCAACAGCCCGGGGCGAATGCGCTGGACACCGCCGCCCGCGTCGAGGCCGAGATCGAGGCGATCCGCGCCGGCCTGCCCGCGGGCATGGCTATTTCGGTGCCCTACAATCCCACCGAATTCGTCGCCGAGTCCGTCAAGGCGGTGCAGCACACCGTGTTCGAGGCCATGCTGCTGGTGGTGCTGGTGGTGATCGTCTTCCTGCAGACCTGGCGGGCGGCCATCATTCCCATCGTGGCCATTCCGGTCTCGCTGGTCGGCACCTTCGCCGTGCTGCTGGCGCTGGGCTATTCCATCAACTCCCTGTCCCTGTTCGGCCTGGTGCTGGCGATCGGCATCGTCGTCGATGACGCCATCGTCGTGGTCGAGAATGTCGAACGCTATATCCGCATGGGGCTGACGCCCAGGGATGCGGCCTACCGGTCGATGAAGGAGGTGTCCGGGGCCCTGATCGCCATCGGCCTGGTGCTGGTCGCGGTGTTCGTGCCGACCGCCTTCGTGCCCGGCATTCCCGGCATCTTCTACCAGCAGTTCGCGGTGACCATCGCCTCGGCCTCGGTCATCTCCCTGCTGGTGTCCCTGACCCTGTCGCCGGCGATGGCCGCGGTATTGCTGAAGCCGCACGCCCCGGCCCACGGGTCGGTGCGCCGGCCCGGCGTGCTGGGTAGCCTCCGTCATTACGGGGGCGAGGCCGCGCGGCGCTTCAACGAGGGCTTCGACTGGCTGTCTGACAGATACGGGCGTCTGACCGCGCGTCTGGTGCGGACCGTCGGGGTGGTCCTGGTCGTCTATGCCGTGCTGCTGGGCTTTACGGCCTGGCGTGTGACGGACACCCCGACCGGCTTCATTCCGGAACAGGACCAGGGCTATCTGATCGGCGTGATCCAGCTGCCGCCGGGGGCCTCCCTGGAACGGACCGAGGCGGTCATGAGCCGGGCGCGGGACATCATCGAATCGACCGAAGGCGTCGACGGCACGGTGGCCTTCGCCGGCCTGGACGGGACCAGTTTCTCGTTCGGCTCCAACGCCGCGACCATCTTTGTCCGGCTTGACGAATTCGACCATCGCAACGCCCAGCAGTCAGCCGTGGCCCTGGCCGGGGCCATCACCGGTGCCACCATGGGGATCGAGGAGGCCAACATCTTCGTCATCGCCCCGCCGGCGGTGCAGGGACTGGGCAACGGCAACGGCTTCCAGATGATGATCCAGGACCGGACCGGGGCGGGTTACCGCCCGCTGGAGGGGGCGACCTTCGCCATGATGGGGGCGGCGATGCAGGCCCCCGACCAGGTCCAGCAGGTGTTCTCGACCTACAATACTGGCTCGCCGCGGATCTCGGCCGACGTCGACCGCGACAAGGCCCTGATGATGGGGGTCCAGCCGACCGATGTGTTCGACACGCTGGGCATCTATCTGGGCTCGTCCTACATCAATGATTTCAACTATCTGGGCCGAACCTTCCGCGTGACGGCCCAGGCCGAGCCGGCCTATCGCGACGACGTCGCCGATATCGCCAATCTGAAGACCCGCTCGGCGTCCGGCGCGATGGTGCCGATCGGTGCCGTGGCCACGCTGCGGGACGATTCCGGCCCGGCGCGGGTGGTGCGCTACAATCTGTTCCCGGCGGCCGAGCTGCAGGGACAGGCGGCACCGGGCGTGTCCTCGGGCCAGGCGCTGAACACGATGGAAACCCTCGCCGCCCAGGCCCTTCCGGCCGGCTTCTCCTATGAATGGACCGGTCTGGCCCTGCAGGAGAAGGCCTCGTCCGGCGGCACCACCCTGGTGTTCCTGATGGCCGTGGTCTTCGTCTTCCTGGTGCTGGCGGCGCAGTATGAGGCCTTCACCCTGCCGCTGGCGGTGGTGCTGATCGTGCCGATGTGCGTGCTGGCGGCGATGCTGGGCATCGGCCTGCGCGGGCTGGACAACAACATCCTGGTCCAGGTCGGCCTGGTGGTGCTGATCGCCCTGGCGGCCAAGAACGCCATCCTGATCGTGGAGTTCGCCAAACAGGCCGAGGAGGAGGAGGGGCTCAGCCGTTGGGATGCGGCCGTCAAGGCGGCGCGCATTCGTCTGCGCCCGATCCTGATGACCTCCTTCGCCTTCATCTTCGGCGTCGTGCCGCTGATGATCGCGACCGGACCCGGGTCGGAGATGCGCCAGTCGCTGGGCACGGCCGTCTTCTCCGGCATGCTGGGCGTGACCCTGTTCGGCCTGATCTTCACCCCGGTCTTCTATGTCGTCAGCCGTTGGGCGGCGTCGAAACTGCCGACCGGGCGGGGCAGGGCGGGCGATGCGCCGCGCACCGACGATCCCTTCCTCAACGACCAACCCCCGCCGGCGACCCAGCCCGTCGTGGCGCGGCCGGGAGACCTGTGATGCCGCTGACCTTCCCGAACCGAATTCCGGCCGCGACCGCGACCGCCTTCGCCGTCCTGGCGCTGGCCTCGTGCGCGGTCGGACCGGGGGCACCCGACGCCGTCCTCCCCCCTGCGGCGTCGGGTGCCTTCACCGGGGCCGCCACCCCGGCCGTGACCGCCGCCGACGTGCGCGGTGACTGGTGGCGTCTGTATGCCGATCCGGTGCTGGACGGCCTGGTGCTGGAGGCCCTGGCCAACAACAACGAGCTGGAGGCCGCCGCCGCCAATCTGCGTCGGGTCCGGGCGGCGCTGGGCGAGGCCCGCACGGGCCGTCTGCCGTCGACGAGCGGCAGCGCCGGCTACAGCTATGGCCGGCCCTCGGCGGCCGTGACCCCGGGCGCGACGCCCGGCCAGACCCAGGACGAGACCGACAGCTATGACGCGGGTCTGGACGTCGCCTATGAGGTCGATCTGTTCGGCCGGGTCGGCGCATCGATCCGCGCCGCCCGTGCCGATGCGGACGCGGCCGCGGCCGCCCTTGAGGCGGTACAGGTATCCGTCGCCGCCGAAACCGCCCGCGCCTATGCCGACGCCTGTTCCGCCAACGCCCGGATCGCCGTGGCCGAGCGCACCCTGGCGCTGCAGGCCGAGACCGTCGACCTGACCCGGCGACTGCTGGACGGCGGGGCCGGCAACGGACTCGATGTGGCGCGCGCGCAGGTGGTGCTGGAACAGACCCGCGCCAGCGTGCCGCCGCTGCGGGCCCTGCGCGAGGGGGCGGTGTTCCGTCTGGCGACGCTGACCGGACGCCCCCCGGCCGAGGCCTCGACGGCGGCGCGCGACTGCGCCCGACCGCCGGAGCTGTTGCAGCCGATCCCGGTCGGTGACGGGGCGACCCTGCTGGCGCGGCGTCCCGACGTGCGCCGGGCCGAGCGCGACCTGGCCGCCGCCGCCGCCCGGGTCAATGTCGCCACCGCCGACCTGTATCCGCGCATCAGTCTGGGCGGGTCGATCGGTACCACCGCGGGGCAGGCCGGTGATCTGGGCGAGTCGGCCAATTTCCGCTTCGGTCTGGGCCCGTTGATCAGCTGGTCCTTCCCCAATGTGTTCGCCGCCCGCGCCCGGATCGCCCAGGCCGGGGCCGCGACCGACGCGGCGCTGGCGACCTTCGACCAGACGGTGCTGGTCGCCCTGCAGGAGGTCGAGACGGCGCTGGCCGACTATGCCAATGAGCTGGACCGGCGCAGCGCCCTGCAGGCCGCCCGCACCCAGGCCGCCGACGCCGCCCGCCTGTCGCGCCTGCGCTTCGATGCGGGGGCCGACAGCTTCCTGACCGTGCTGGACGCCCAGCGCACCCTGGCCGCCGCCGACGCCGCCCTGGCCGAGTCGGATGCCCGGGTCACCACCGGCCAGATCACCCTGTTCAAGGCCCTGGCCGGGGGGTGGTCGGGGGCGGCCGGAAACCCGCCCACCCCCTGATCCGACCCGGGCCGGCAAGGGCGGCCTTGATACAGGTCATGGCGCGGGCAGGGGCGATGGCGCATCCTGGAAGCTGCGGTCCCGCACGCGCGGGCCTGAGCAGAGTCGGCGGCCCTGATGACCCTGGACAGCCTGGGCGGACTGGATGAGGTCGAGGCGGCGCGTCGCCTGGCCCGGACGGGTCCCAACGCCTTGCCGTCACGACCGCGACGCAGTGTCCTGCGCATCATCGCCGAGACCCTGCGTGAGCCGATGTTCCTGCTGCTCATCGGCGCGGCCCTGCTTTATCTGGTCCTCGGCGATCTGGGGGAGGGTCTGTTCCTGGTGGCCGGGGCCATGGCCTCGATCGGACTGGTCGTCGCCCAGGAATCCCGCAGCGAGCGGGCGCTCCAGGCCTTGCAGGCGCTGGGCCGGCCACTGGCCCGGGTGATCCGGGCGGGGCATCCACACCTGATTCCGGCGCGCGACCTTGTGCCCGGGGACCTGATGCTGATCGGCGAGGGCGATCGCGTTCCGGCCGACGCCTGGCTGGTCGGCGGCGACGTGCTGATGGTCGATGAGGCCGCGCTGACCGGGGAGTCCACCCCCGTGTCAAAAACCCCGGCGGGCTCCGTCCCCCCGCGCGACGACGAGCCGGTGCCGGGGTCGGCCCCCGGGCCCTGGCTGTTCTCCGGCACCCTGGTGGTGCGCGGCCAGGGGGTGGCCCGGGTCACCCGAACCGGAGCCCGCTCGGCCCTCGGCCAGATCGGGACGTCACTGGCGGAAATCGTCCAGACGCCCACGCCCCTGCAGCAGACGGCGGGGCGGCTGGTCGGCCTGCTCGGCGGGCTCGCCCTGGGTTTCTGTCTGGTCGTGGTCCTGACCTACGGCCTGGCTCGTGGCGAATGGATCGACGGCTGGCTGGCGGGCCTCACCCTGGCGATCGCCCTGATCCCCGAGGAATTTCCGATGGTTCTGGCCGTCTTCATCGCCCTTGGCGGCTGGCGGTTGGCGCGCAGTCAGGTGCTGGCCCGGCGCGGGGCGGTGATCGAGACCCTGGGCGGGGCCACGGTCCTGTGCGTCGACAAGACCGGGACCCTGACCGAGAACCGGATGCGGGTCGCGCGGCTGTGGACGGCGGGGGCGGATACGGCGATCCCGGGTGCCGGCACGCCGGGTCCCCCGGCCCGTGAACTGATCCGGCTGGCGGCCCTGGCCTCGGCGGTCCGACCGGTCGATCCGATGGACAGCGCGGTCCGGGCCCTGGCCATGGACGTCGCGGACGAGGGGTCCGCACCCCGGGAAGGGGAGACCGCGCCCGAGCCCGAGCGGGTCTGGCCGCTACGTCCGGACCGGATGGCGGTGATCCAGCTCTGGCCGGGTCCGAACGGCAGCGGGCTGGCCGCGGCCAAGGGGGCCCCTGAGGCGATCTTCGCCCTGTGCCGGCTCGAGTCGGCGCAGATCGCGCCGCTGCAGGCCGTGGTCGAGCGCTATGCCGCCGACGGCCTGCGCGTGCTGGCCGTGGCCTCGACCCCGGTCACCACCCCATTCGACCGGGATCCGGGGACACGGGTCTTCACCTTTGCCGGACTGATCGGCTTTGTTGATCCGCTGCGGCCTGACGTGCCGGCGGCCCTGGCCGAGGCGCGCGCGGCCGGGATCGCCGTGGTGATGATTACCGGCGACCATCCGGCCACGGCCATGGCCACGGCGCGCGCGGCGGGTCTCGACACCACGGCCGGGGTTCTGACCGGTCCCGAGCTCGCGGCCCTGTCGCCCGCGGCCTTGGCCGCGCGGCTTCGCACGGTCAGGGTCTGCGCCCGCATCCAGCCGGCGCAGAAGCTGCATATCGTCGAGGCCCTGAGAGCCGACGGTGCGGTGGTGGCCATGACCGGCGACGGGGTCAATGACGCCCCGGCGCTCGAGGCGGCCCATATCGGCATCGCCATGGGCCTGAAGGGCACGGACGTCGCCCGCGAGGCGGCGGACCTGGTCCTGCTGGACGACAGTTTCGACTCGATCGTCGGCGGGGTGCGGCTGGGGCGGCGCATCTTCGCCAACCTGCGCCGGGCCCTGACCTATATCACCGCCATCCATGTGCCGATCGCCGGCCTGGCCCTCGGGCCGATCCTGTTCGGGCTGCCGCCGCTGCTCTTCCCCATGCATGTGGTGCTGATGGAGCTGGCGATTGATCCGCTGTGCGCCCTGGTGTTCGAGGCCGAACCCGCTGACGCAAAGGCGATGCGACGACCGCCCCGTGGCCGCGACGAGCCCCTGTTCGGTCCGGTCCAGATCCGTCGGGCGGTGCTGCAGGGTCTGGGGGTGATGGCCGGGGTCCTCGGCCTCTACGTCTGGGCCCTGGGCGACTGGCCCGAGACCATGGCCCGCGGGGCCGCCTTTGTCGCCCTGATCGTCGGCAACCTGGGTCTGGCCCTGGCCGACTCGGCCGGGTCCGGCCGGCTGTTCGCCCGCTATCGCCGGGCCTACTGGCTGATCGCGGCGGCGATCATCGCGGTGCTGGCGGCGGTGTTCAGCGTCCCGGCCCTTGCCGCGGTGTTCGGGGTCAGCCCGCCCGACGCGATCCTGATGCTCGCGGCCCTGGCCACAGCGGTCATCGCCGCCGGCTGGATGCCGCTGCTGGACCGGGTGAGGCGGTGGCTGTTGCCCGGTGCCGTCCCGGCTGCGGGCTGAATGGTGGATGCGACAGGGATTGAACCTGTGACCCCCTCGGTGTGAAGCGCCTCAAAGGCATTTTCACGACATTTCATGGCTGTGCATAACTCGATAAGCTACAGAAAACCGGCAATTTAATTTTTCAGCGTTTTTCTTGCTTTTTCGAGAAATTCTGCATCGTCTGCCCCACTGGCGCCCCAGAAAATGCTAGTCTGGGTGGCGTTTGATTTGCAGCGCAGGCGCGAGGAGAGCGCGTGTTGGCCGGCCTTCAACCTAGCACGGACCGCCAGATCGCGGCCCTGAAACCCGCTGACAAGGTCTATGAGATGTCCGTCGGCGACAGTCGCGGGCTCGGCGTTCGTGTCTTTCCAACCGGGCTGAAGCAGTTCGAATTCCGCTATGTCGCCACCAACGGCGCGCGTCGCCGTCTCTGCCTCGGGGCCTATCCGGATCTGTCGCTCGCCAAGGCTCGGTCGAAGGCCGCCGCTTTGCGGATATCGGTCGTCGACGGGGGCGATCCCGTCGCAGAGATGACCGCGGCTCGCGAACGGGCGCGAACAGGCGAAACCCTCGATGAACTGGCCGAGGCCTATTGGCAGGCGGCGACGGTCGGACTTCACGGGGGACGCCGCCGGCCCAAGCGAGACGTCACCCTCAACAACGAACGCCAGACCTGGCGCAACCACATTCAGCCGCGGCTGGGGTCACGACCGTTCACGGAGATCCGCCGCGCGGACGTCAAGATATTCATGCGGACCCTGGTGACCGAGACCGGCATGGCGGCCGCCAGCGTGGCGTCGATCGGCTCCCTGCTTCACGCGGTTCTGGGCTTCGCGGTGCTCGAAGAGCGGATCGAGGCCAATCCCGCGCTCGGTTTGGCCCGGCCGCTGGCACTGACACCGCGTGAACGCATGTTTGATGACGCGGCCCTGAGGACGCTCTGGGACGCGGCATCGGAGGCGTCGGTGCCCCGCGCC
Organism: uncultured Brevundimonas sp.; assembly: GCA_963975385.1. Lineage (GTDB taxonomy): Bacteria > Pseudomonadota > Alphaproteobacteria > Caulobacterales > Caulobacteraceae > Brevundimonas. The sequence continues at coordinate 7,336 of CAXBHG010000022.1, read as the reverse complement.
CCGGGTGAAAAGACGGCGGGCGTCCATGCCCGCCTGGAATCGGTCATGGGACTGGCGATCCAGCTGTTGATGCTGACCCTGACCCGCCGCACCGAGGTCGCCGGAGCCCTCAAGACCGAGTTCGACCGCGCCGCGAAAATCTGGACGATCCCGTCCGAGCGGGCCAAGGCCAGACATCAGCACGTCGTACCTCTGGGGGCCGATGCGCTGGAGATCCTGGACGTGGCCTGGGCGCTTGATCCGGGCAGTCCCTATCTCTTCCCGTCCGCCAAATCTCCCGGCCAACACCTGGATCCGCATGCCATCACCCGCGCATTCGCGCGGACCTGCACGCGCAGAAAACTGGCGGTAGGCTCACCCCACGACGTCAGACGGTCCGGCGCGACGACGTTGACCGGCCGCTACGGCGTCAGCCGCTTTGTGGTCGGGCTGGTGCTCGGACATACGCCCAATGAAGGGGCAGCGGTCACCAGCGTGTATGATCGCCACACCTATGTGCCGGAAAAGCGGGCGGCGCTGGAGTTGTGGGCGAACCACCTCGTCCGGCCCGGGAATGCCGTCGTACCCACCACCGAGGCTTCGACGGGCGGGGTCAATACGCATGTCGGCGAAGCCAAGGCGAGGGCATTGGCCCTGTGTCAGAAGGGAGAGCTGCATGAGGCGGTGCTGTCGATCTGCATGGACCTGTCGCGTCATCCGGACACTGCCAGTCCGCATCTGGCGATCCTCGGCAAGGTCGGCCTCGAACGCGCCGCCGCAGGATCCCGCGCGCAGGTCGAGGACTGGATCAGTGGCTTCCGATAAACCTTGAGAGGACCGCCCGGGCCGCGTCGTCCGCGCCGGTCCGAGCCCGGGCGTCGGAGGTCTGCCCCGTGCGCTGCGGCGTCCGAGACTTCGTCGGCAGCATCCTGACGATATTTCCGTTGCCCGTCAGTCCTGCCTGCTCGGCTTCACCGGGCGGCTAAAGGACGTCAGGATGCGGCACCCGTTGGATGGGATTCTCCCGCCGGAGCATGAGCTAGGCCTCGACCTCGGCGAGATCCCACACCACACAGCACGGCGTGAGCGCAAACTGACGCGGGAACTGTCTCCGCTGCTCCATCTCCCAGATGGTGCTGTTGGCCAGCGGCACGATCTGGCGCAATTCCGTCTTCTTGATCATGCGTCGGAGGCGCGGCTCGCCGTTGTCGCCCATTGGATCCGGTCCCTCCCAGATTCGGGTGGTAATCGAAAGCTTCGTCTCAAACTACCGGTAAGCTTAGCGGGTAGATCGAGGCGCGTTGATTGTCGAGGTTCATAACTCGCCAGTTCTGGCGAGTTATGCTGACTTTCCATCGATAACTCGTCAGAAGTGGCGAGTTATGCATACTCCCGGACAATGGTCGGACTAACGAGGAAGCCATGAGGGCTTCAGCCTTCTGATTGGCCGGCCGCGACACTCGGAGCGGTCAGCGGCACTCCACCGCGAGATGCCGAGCGCGTGAACCGGTCGCAACTGGCTTCTCACGGATTCACGGTCGATCCCACCGGTCACGCCGACGATGGTCGCATGCGCCGCCGATCCGACGCGCCAGACGTGAAGGTCTGTGATTCAAGCCTCGCGTGGGCCGTTACGACCAACGCGCCGCGGCGCTCGGATCATCGTGCTACGGCCGCGTCGGGTCCGGCACCGGATGTGCGGACGAAGCCGATCGCCAGAATGGCGATCGTGACGAGCTGGACACCCAGTCCTTCGAGCGTGGGATAGAGGCCGAGGATTTCAACGCGCGGAACCCATGAGACCGGGTGCACGTCAATCCATCCCGCCTCCTGCAGGGCCGCGACACCTTTTCCGACCAGCACGACCGACAGGACGGCCATGAGGATCGAACTCCACGAGAAGAACCGGCCGATCGGCAGGCGTTTGCTGTAGGCCAGCAGCGCCCAGGCGATCACCGCCAGGATCGCCACGGCGGTCAGGGCACCGGCCAGCATGCCGACATGGCCGCCCTGGCTCCAGATCGCCGCATAGAACAGGATGGTCTCGAACACCTCCCGGTAGACCACGACGAAGGCGAGCAGGAACAGGAACCAGGCCGACCGCCTCGAGAGGGCCTTGGACAGCTTGTCGCGGATATAGGTCTGCCAGGCGTCGGCATGCGACTTGCCGTGCATCCAGATACCGACAGAGACGAGCACGACAGCAGCCAGAAGTGAGCCGAACCCTTCGGTGAGCTCCCGGCTGGCGCCGCTGATGGAGATGAAGAAGGTTGCGGCCGCCCAGGTGGCGCCGCCGGCGACCAGCGCGGCCACCCATCCGCCGTGGACGTAGCGCAGCACCTCTGGCCGTTCGGCCTTCCTGAGGAAGGCGATCATCGCCACCACGATGAGCAGAGCTTCCAGTCCCTCACGCAGCAGAATGGTTAAGGCGCCGAGGAAGCTGGCGAGATTGTTCGCCTCCTGAGGCGCGAGCGCCCGCTCGGCCGTGTCAAACAGGGCGTTCAGACGGGCGACCCTCTCCGCGACTTCTTCGGCGGGCGCGCCCTTGCTGATCGAGGCGCGCAACGCGGTCATGGCCGTCTCGATCCGGCGCAGCAGCGCCCCGTCACGGGCGCCGAGCGCGGGCTCCACCGGTTCGAAGCCGTCGAGATAGGCCGACAGCGCCAGGTCCGTGGCGGCCTTGCGGTCGCCGCGATGATAGGCCGCCTCGCTTTCCGCGAGGCGCGTTCGCGCCAGGGTCAGGGTCGCCCCCTCGGGACGCGCCGTCGCCTCGGGGTGACGGCGAAGATAGGCCGTCACCGCACGTGCCTTGGTCTCGCCGATCCGGCTCGCCAGATCCGCCGGCGTGGCCGTGGCGACGGCGGCCAGATCGGGGTAGGCGACGCGGAGCGCCGGGTCGGCCTTCCAGAGGCGCTCGCCTTCGGCGGCTTCGGCGTCAGTGAAGGCGAAGCGGCTGACATAGAAGGCCAGGGCCCAACGATCCTCTGCCGGCAAATGGGCGAAGCTGGCCATCGCCGTCCCGTCTAGCCCCTGGTCGATCACCTGGTAGAGACCGAACACGCTGCGTTGGCGGGCGCGCTCCACGTCGGCGAAAGCGATCGGAGGCGGATCGAGTCCTTCCGCGCCCGCGCCGTCGGCGCGGCCGGTCGCGCCATGACAGACTGCGCACTGTTCGGCATAGAGCGTCGCGCCCTTCGTCAGATCGGGCGGAAATGAGGGTGCCAGCGGGCTCGGATAGGCCGTCAAGACGGCACCGGCCAGGGTTCTGGCCTGATCTCCCACGACCTGCGGGTCGGCCCTGTCGCGGATCGCCGCCTGCAGGGCGACCGCGTCGCGCACCAGGCCGGCCTTGGCCGGATGGGGCGGCAAAGCGTCAAGACGCGTCCGGATCTGGCTGCCAAACTCGACCATCTCGCCGTATTCGGCCGGATTGGTCACCTGGCCGTTCGCCACCGCGCCGGCGTAGTCGACCGAGACGTAGTCGAGCAGCCGCCAGGCGACCTGGGCCTCCGAGGCGGTGGGGAGCTGAGCGAGAGCGGGTGTGGTCAGCCCCAGCGCGAATAGCAGGGCGAGCAGACGGAACAGGGGTTGCATGGGCATGGCCAGTTAGGATTGGCTCGCATTAGCAGTTGGCGGAGGGGCTGTCGCGCTCAAAGCGACGTCGTGTGGTCGTGAAGGGCTTCGATCACCTTGCAGGCGGAGACCTGGCCGCCGGCGCATTCCGCCGTCATCCGGGAGAGCTCGCGCTGCAGTGCCTTGAGCTGCGCGATCTTCTGTTTCACCTCCGCGAGATGACGCTCGGCGATGGCGTTCGCCTGGGCGCACGGGCGATCCGGATGATCGGACAGATCGAGCAAGGAACGGATCGCGTTCAGATCGAATCCCAACTGACGTGCATGCCTGATGAATGACAGGCGGCGTTCCGCCCCATCATCATACATCCTCCGATCGCTTGCGGTCCGGGGCGGCGCGGGGAGCAGTCCGATCTCCTCATAGAAGCGAATAGTCGGGACCTTGACGCCTGTGGCGGCGGCGAGCTTGCCGATCGGACGCAGTCCGGACGCAGCGGGAGAGGGCAGGGTCATCGCGCGGCGCGCCCCATGGTCGAGGGGGCGGTCTGGACGGTCGCCCCTCTGACCGGCAGCAGAAGCAGTCCCACGCCGCAGACAATGGCTGCATCTGCCAGATTGAACGTCGGCCAGTGGGCGGCGCCCCAATGCAGGTCGATAAAGTCAGTCACCGCGCCGAAGCGCAGACGGTCAAGCAGGTTTCCCGCCGCCCCGCCGACCAGAAGGCTCCCGGCGACCGCCGTCATGGCGGTTCGCGTCCGCCAGATCCAGACCAGCAGCGCGCCGATGATCAGTGCCGTCACGCCGCTGAGCGTCCAGCGTCCCGCCGCGCCTGAGTCCGCGAACAGGCCGAACGTGACGCCTGGATTGAACCCCAGACGCAGCGATAGGAAGGGTGTGAGTTCCATCGCGGTATCGAGCCGGACGCGGGCCAGCGCCTTGGCCGCCTGGTCGAGGGTCGTGATCAGCGCCGCCAGTCCGAAGGCCATCGCCTGCAGGCCACCGGGGCCGCGCCGTGTCGAGGGTACTGTGATCATGAGGTCTCCTGTAAGTCCCGGCCTCTTGTGCATCCTCTAGCTACTAGAGGATCAAGCCCGTTTTCGTCACGGCGGCCGTCCAGGGGGCCGCGATGCATTTTTGTCTTGATCCTCCAGCGACTGGAGCATGCATCCTTGGGATAACAGGTGGTGCTCCATGAATGAACGACCCTCATCTTCTGAACTGGCAGCCTCGGGCTGCGGCTGCGGCGAGACCGTCAAGTTCGACGGCTCCACCCCGGTCTACCGCCGCATCCTGATGGCGGTGATCGCCATCAACGGGACCGCCTTCGTCGCCATAGCCGGCGGTGCGGCCTTGCAGGGCTCAGCGTCCCTGGGCGCCAACGCCCTCGACTTCCTGGCCGACGCCGCCACCTACGGCATCAGCCTGGCCGTGATCGGTCGCTCGGTCGCTGTGCGGTCCGGCACCGCCCTGATCAAAGGTGCCAGCCTCGCAGTCCTCGCGCTGTTCATCCTCGGCTACGCGATCTGGCGCGCCACCTCCGGAGCGCCGCCCGAAGGGTTTGTCATCACCGGCCTTGGCGTCCTGGGCTTCTTCGCCAACGCGCTGGCCGCACTCCTGCTGGTCCGCCACCGCGAGGGCGACGCCAACGTCCGCTCGGTCTGGCTTTGCACGCGCAACGATCTGACCCAGAGCCTGGTGGTGGCCGCGACGGGTCTGGCCGTCTGGCTCACCGCCTCCCGCTGGCCCGATCTCATCGCCGGCGCGATCCTGGCGGTGGTCTTTCTGCAGTCGGCCTGGTCGATCCTGAAACAGTCCCGCGCAGAGCTGAGGGCCGCGGCGTGACGGTGCCCTTCACCCCCGCCCTCGGCCATGCCGCCATGAGCGGTCTCTGCGTTCGCGCCATCGTCCTGCTGACACGGATGCAGTTCTGGCGGTCGCGGCTTGTCGATCAAGTCGCCCCGGGGGCGGGCGGGACGGTCATCGATCCCGGATGCGGCACCGGATCCTTCGCCGTGCCCATGGCGCAGCGCGCGCCCGGCGCGCGCCGCGTCAGTCTCGCCCCCGACCGTGCCATCCTGTGGCGGGCGAAAGCCAGGGCCGACGCCGGCGAGGGTATCGGTCTTGTCGAGCGCTATGCACGCGATGTGGCCGCGCTCCTGGGCGACGGGATCGCCGACGCGGTCGTGTCCGGGCGGCTCCTTCATGGGTTTTCCATGGTAAAGAAGAGGCAGGACTCGTCGGCGGGCTGGCGGGTGTTCAAACCCGGCGGGCCACTCCACACCTTGACCGGTTCGTTCTCCACCTGTCGCGCGGATCGTCCGCAGGCGATCGCGGCATGAGCGGCGGTGCGACGATTGGAAGATTGATGTCGCGGCGCACCGTGTTATGGAGCGCCATGGGATTGTCCTCGGCCAGGCACGGTTGGATGACGGCGCTGCTTGCGTCGTTCCTGGCCCTGTTTGTCCTGATCTCCGCCGCGGAGGCCGCCACCTGCGCGCCCGAGGCGGCGACCGCCCATGCCCCGGAGCGGCTCGCCGACTCCTCGGTCGATCCTGATTCGGACGACAATGACCGGCCCGATCAGCACGCGATCTGCGCGCATGGCCACTGCCATCACAGTTCCGCAGCGACGGGCCAGACACCTGAAGCCCTGACTCCGACGACGAACGGTCAAGATCCCGCGTTGCCGTCGACCGATCGGCTTGCGTCTCGCAAACCCACCGGACCGGACCGCCCTCCCAGGGGCTGACGGGTTCGCGCGCTCACGCGCGCCTTCCACGTCAACCATCCGGGAAACAGGACCATGCTATCCACAAATTGCCGTCTGCCGCGCACCGCGGCCGGCGGAGCCGCGATCACATTCGCGGCGACCCTGGCCATACTGGCTCCAGGGTCAGCCCTTGCCGAACCCGTCACCCTGGCCGATGCGCTGGTGCGCACCGCGGCCTCTTCGCCCACTCTGGCGGCCGCTGAAGCCGACGTTGCCGTCGCCCTCGGTCGAGCCCGGCAGGCCGGTTTCAGGCCGAACCCGGAGCTAGATCTATCGGTCGAGAATTTTTCCGGCACCGGCGCTCTTTCCGGATTAAACGAAGCCGAGAGCACGCTGAGCGTCGGACAGAGATTTGAACTCGGCGGAAAGCGGCCTGCGCGCGAGCGCGCCGCCCGGGCCGAGGTGGACGTCGCGCGGCTGCGTCTCGAGGTCGCTCGCGCCGATCTGCAGCAACAGGTGCGTGACGCCTATGCTGAAGCCTGGGCCGACAGTCGAAGGGTCGAACTCGCCCGTGACCAGTTCGTGCGGGCCGACAACCTGCAGGCCGTCGCCACCGAACTGGTCGACGCCGGCCGCGAGCCCCCGCTTCGGGCCCTGCGGGCGCGCACGGCCGCTCTCGAAGCCGTCGGCCGGGTTCGGGCCGCCGAGGCCGAATACGCGCAAGCCCAGCGGGCGCTCGCCGCGCTCTGGGGCGGCAGCGAGAACCTGCCCGAGCCGATCGCCCCGGATACGCCATCGGTGTCCGCCGCCGTCATTGATCCGGCTCGCGCGCTCGACGTGCGGCTCGCCGAGGCGGAGGTCGCCACCTCGATCGCCGTCGTGGATCGCGAACGCACCCTGTCGCGCCCGGATGTAACGGTCAGCGTCGGCGCCCGCCAGTTCCGCGGCACGGACGATTCCGCCCTGGTATTCGGCGCGTCGATGCCGTTGGGTCTGTTCGACCGCAACCAGGGCAATATTGCCGCGGCCAACGCCGAGCGGACCGGGGCCGAAGCCCGCCGCAACGCCGCCCTCG
>CAXBHG010000021.1:0-22162 GCA_963975385.1 uncultured Brevundimonas sp. | reverse complement strand
CCGAGCGGCTCTTCTCGGCCGAGATGGTGGCGACGCGGTCGACGGCGTTCTTGAAGGTGGCGTTGTCGATGTCGGCGCGCTTGTCGTTCCCCTTGGGGATGACGCGCATATAGTCGGGGAAGGCCCCGTCGATGACCTTGGAGGTCAGGGAGGCCTGGCCGAATTCGAAACGGATCTTCTGCGGGCTGACCTGGACCTCGACCGGGCCGCTGCCGTCCTCGAGCAGGCGGCGGACCTGGTCGACGGTCTTGCGCGGGACGATGACGCCGGGACCGCCGGCGGCCCCTTCCGGTGCCGGGGTCTCGGCCAGGGCCAGACGGTGACCGTCGGTGGCCACGGCGCGCAGCAGGGGCACCCCGGCCTCGGCCACCGTGTGCAGATACAGGCCGTTCAGATAGTAGCGGGTTTCCTCGGTCGAGACGGCGAACCGGGTCTTGTCGATCAGCCGGGCCAGGTCTTCCTTGGCCACCGCGTAGCGGGTGCCGCCGGTGTCGGCCGACATGACCGGGAAGTCGCCGGCCGGCAGGACCGGCAGGTTGAATTTCGAGCGCCCGGCCGAGACCGTCAGCCGCGGATCATCGCTGTTGTAGGTCAGGGAGACCTCGGCCCCTTCGGGCAGTTTGCGGATGATCTCGTACAGGGTGTGGGCCGGGGCGGTGATCTGCCCCTCGACCTGGACCACGGCCTCGGCCTCATCGACCATCTCCATGTCGAGGTCGGTGGCGGCGAAGGCCAGTTTGTCACGCCCGGCGCTGAGCAGGACGTTCGACAGGATCGGAATGGTGTTGCGACGTTCAACGACGCTCTGCACATGGCCGAGGGCCTTGAGGAGCGCGGATCGTTCGATAGTCAGCTGCATGTCGTCTCGCCCGGGATGCGACGACTCAGGATCGTCGCTGCGACTGGAGGGCCTTGGACACTAGCGGATTGAGCGGGCGGGGCAAGGAAGGCCGTAGGGCTTAGGGCTTAGGGCTTAGAGAAGAGAGAGAGGCATATGGGGATAATCGAATGGATCGACCTTAAACTCCCTAATCCCTAGGCCCTAAGCCCTACTCACTACCCCCTGAGTTTGCGGGTCAGGGCCTCGACGTCGCGGGCGATCTGGTCGTCCTGCGGCATCAGTTCCTCGATCTTGCGGACCCCGTGCAGGACGGTGGTGTGATCGCGCCCGCCGAAGCGGCGACCGATGTCCGGATAGGAGCGGGTCGTGTGCTGTTTGCACAGCCACATGGCGATCTGGCGCGGCCGGGCCACCGAACGGGTGCGGCGCTCGCTGAGCAGGTCGGCCTGTTTCATGTTGAAATGGTCGGCCACCGTCTTCTGGATCTCGTCGACGGTGATGCGGCGCTCGGGTCCGCCGCGCAGGGCGGCCCCCAGCAGGCCCTGGGCCTCGTCGACGGTCAGGGCCGACAGGCGGGCCCCGGCGACGGCGGCCAGGGTGTTCACGGCCCCCTCGAGCTCGCGCATCGAGCCGGGGGTGCGGTCGACCAGATGTTCCAGGACCTCGGGCTGGACGTCGCCGGTGACGACGCCGAGACGGCCGAGAGCCCCCAGACGGTTGCGGGCCACGGCCAGTTTCAGCAGACGGTCGGCCGGCTCGACCGGGCAGGTCAGGCCCGAGGCCAGATGGCTGCGCAGGCGCGGCTCGACCTCGGTCAGGGCCATCGGCGGGCGGTCGGCCGACAGGACGATGCGTTTGCCGTCCTCGATCAGGGCGGTCAGGGTCGACAGCAGCTCTTCCTGGGTCGAGGCCTTGCCGCCGACGAACTGGACGTCGTCGATCAGCAGCATGTCGGCGCTGCGCAGGCTGTCCTTGAAGGCGGCGGTCGAACGGTCCTGCATGGCGCGCACGAAGGTCGACAGGAAGCGTTCGGCGGTCAGATAGACGACCTTCGCATCCGGGCGCAGGCGCTGGGCCTCCCAGGCGATGGCGTTCAGCAGGTGGGTCTTGCCGTAGCCATAGGGGCCGCAGAAGAAGATCGGGTTGAAATGGCCGTCGGCCCAGCCGGCGGCCTGGCGGGCGATGGCCAGGGCGAAGGCATTGCCCTGGCCCTCGACGAAGCTGTCGAAGGTCAGACGGTCCTGCAGGCCGGCGGCGCGCACGGCGCGGGCCCCGTCTGCCACCGGTCCCACAGTCGGGCGCGGCATCGGCATCACGGCGGCCGGTTCACCGCGGGCGGCGCTGACGGCCGAGGCGGGCGGGGTCGAGCTCATCTCGGCGCGGCAACGGACGTCGAGGCGACGCGACAGGCCGTCGAGACCCAGCCACAGTTCGTTCATGCGACGCAGGGCGTTCTTGCGCACCCAGTCACGGGCATAGGCGGTCGGGGTCACCAGGATGAGCTGGCCCGCGCCGTCGACGCGCACGGCCGAGGGCGCGATGTAGGAGCTGAACGGACCTTCACCGATTTCGGTACGAAGACGACCCGCCGCCTCGGTCCAGATGCGATCCGGATCCGTCATGCTCGCCATTGCCACGCCCCCCGCCATATCAGTCATCCACCAAACAAAATCCAACAACAGACCGCACTTCAGACCCGCCAGAACCGAGGACGACTTCTCCTGCCCCGCAAAGCGTGACGCTTTGCAGGCGGGGTCATACTCTCGAATTGACGTCTCACGCCGACGCGATACCCAGGTTCCGCGCTGCCTTCATCCGTACCGGGATGGAGGTGCGTAAGAGCCCAAAACTTACGCTCCGGACGGGTCGGGTCAACGCTGATTCGCGAGTCGAATTGCAGTTAAATTGTTTGACTCCGCTAAAGCCAAAGCAGCGTTGAGAAAATGTTCAATTCCCCGGTGGGGCGAACGTCGATTCTTCGCCTGGGACTTATCCGCGGACACGAAAACGGCGAGGGAGCGGTTGCGCCCTCGCCGTTGAAATTCGTCGGTTTTCGTATGACGGCCCGGTTAAGGGCCGTCCGTGGGCGTTCAGGTCAGGCGGCCGACAGCTTCTTCAGCTGGGCGGCCAGACGCGACACTTTCCGCGAACCGGTGTTCTTGTGGACCACGCCCTTGGAGACCGCGCGCATCAGCTCGGACTGGGCCTCGATGAAGGCCCCCTTGGCGGCGGTCGCGTCACCCGAGGTGACGGCTTCCTGGAATTTGCGGAGGAAGGTGCGAACGCGGGTGCGTCGCGCCTTGTTGACCTCGGTACGGGCCGCGATCTTGCGGATCGCCTTCCGGGCGCCGGGGTTGTTAGCCATCTGGAAAAACCTTCAACGGAAAACGCCGCAGACCAAGCGTCCACGGCGTGAAATCTCAAGAGCGCGCGGATATAGCTGAAAGGGTTGAGGGGGTCAACGCGAGTCAGCGCCCCGTGAAATTCGGCGTCCGCTTCTCGACGAAGGCCGCCATCCCTTCCTTCTGGTCGTCGAAGGCGAACAGGGAGTGGAACAGGCGGCGCTCGAACTGGACGCCCTGGGTCAGGGTGGTCTCGAAGGCGGCCCCGACCATCTCCTTGTTGGCCATGACGGCGAGGAGCGACTGGGCGGCGATCTTCGCGGCCACGGCGCGGGCCTCGTCCAGCAGGCTGTCGGCGGGGATCACGCGCGAGACCAGGCCGGCGCGCTCGGCCTCGGCGGCGTCCATCATCCGGCCGGTCAGGACCATCTCCATCGCCTTGGACTTGCCCACGGCCCGGGTCAGCCGCTGGGAGCCACCGATGCCGGGGGCGACGCCGAGGTTGATCTCGGGCTGGCCGAACCGGGCCTTGTCGGAGGCGAGGATGAAGTCACACAGCATGGCCAGTTCGCAGCCGCCGCCCAGGGCGAAGCCGTTGACCGCCGCGATGATCGGCTTGCGGAAGCGGGTGATGCGGTCATGGCCGAGGGCGAAGAAATTGCCCGTATACATCTGGGCATAGGTCTGGTCGGCCATCTCCTTGATGTCGGCCCCGGCGGCGAAGGCCTTGGGACCCGCGCCGGTCAGGACCAGGCAGCGGACGCTGTCGTCCTGTTCGACCGTATCCAGGAAGGCGGCCAGTTCGGCGAACAGGGTCGAGTTCAGCGCGTTCAGCGCCTCGGGCCGGTTGAGGGTCACCACCGCATAGCCGTCGGCATGGCGTTCGATCAGCAGGGTGGAATAGCTGTCAGACATGATGGTGCTCCTCTGGGTCGGGGGCGAGGTCTAGCGCGTCACCCGTCCCACTGGAACACCTCACCGATATCGACCCCGAAGACGGCGGCGATGCGGAAGGCGGCTTCCAGCGACGGCGAGTATTTGCCCTGCTCCATCGCGACGATGGTCTGGCGGGTCATGCCGATCCGGGCCGCGAGATCCGCCTGGGTCATTTCCCCGGCGTGGAAGCGCAGCTCACGGATGCGGTTGCGGATGGGCGGCGGGGCCTTGCCCATCAGCCGATCCGCCGGGACAGGACCACCGAGACCAGGTGCCGGACCGCCTCGGCCACGGCCAGGGCCAGTACGACGCCGTTGACGGCGATCAGGGCGGCGGTCGACAGCGGTTCACCCGCCAGCAGGTCCGGGTGTTTGACCGAATACATATAGGCAAAGCCTGACAGGCCGCCGAGCAGGAGGCCGATGATGAGAAAGGCGGCATTGCTGGCCTTCAGGGCGATGGCCTGTTCGCGTTCGTCCTGCACCGCCATGTCGGCGTCGGGACCGCTGCGGGCGGCGACAATCGCGCCGATGGCGTGGCTGATCACCAGGGCGACGACGCAGGCAAACAACATCCAGCGCGACCCGTCGGCGGTCAGGGTGCCGTCAGCGGCCATCTGCGCCAGCCGGACGAAATAGAATCCCCAGACCACGACGGTGACCACCAGGGCGGACCACGACAGCTTTTCCTTGAACGACATTTGCTTCCCTCATTTCCAGATCGAGAGTCCGTGTCGCATTTGACAGACATAGTGTCTAGTATTTTTTGCATCAAGTACGAATTTTCGGACAAGCTGCCTTTCAACGCTTCTGGCAGATCGGACAGAAGAAGGTGGAGCGGCCGCCCTGGACGATCCGGGAGATCGTGCCGGTGCAGCCCCCGGACAGACAGGGCCGGCCCTCGCGGCCATAGACGTCGAACCGGTGCTGGAAATAGCCCTGGCCGCCGTCGGCATTGGCGAAATCCTTCAGGGTCGAGCCGCCGGCGGCGATGGCCTCGGTCAGGACATCACGGACCACGGCCGCCAGCCGTTCCAGCCGGGGGCGCGAAACCTTGCCCGCCGCGAGGACGGGCGAGATGCGGGCCCGGTACAGGGCCTCGCACACATAGATATTGCCCAGGCCAGCGACGTGACGCTGGTCCAGCAGGCTGACCTTGATCGAGGGTTTGCGGCCGGCGAAGGCCTCGGCCAGGTGGGTGCCGGAGAAGCCGTTGCCGAGCGGCTCGGGACCGAGACCGGCGAACCAGGCATGGGTCTCCAGACCCCCGGCGGGGATCAGCCCCATGAAGCCGAAGCGGCGGGCGTCGGTGTAGCCGACCCGGGTGACGACCCCGCCGGAGACCGCGTCCAGACTCAGATGTTCATGCTTGCCGGCGGTCGGGGCGTCATGGACGAAATCCCCGGGCGCGACCCCGGCCAGGGTGAAGCGTCCGGTCATGCCCAGATGGGTGACCCAGGTCTCGCCGGTCGACAGGGTGGCCAGCAGATATTTGGCGCGCCGGTCGATGCGCTGGACGGTCACGCCCTCCAGCCGCTCGACGAAGCGGTCCGGAAAGGGAAAGCGCAGGTCAGGGCGGTTCTGGCGCACCCGGCCGAGGGTGGCCCCGGCCAACACCGGCTCCAGACCCCGCCTGACGGTTTCGACCTCGGGAAGTTCGGGCATGGAATTGGCCTAAGGGACGTCTGGCCGATCCCTAGCAGACGGGCAACGGCGTGGGCAGGCGGAAAGGTCGGCCTGGGCATTCGGGTGTCGATCCGTCGCGGTTCGCCTGTCGCTTGGTTTGCCTGGAAGTGGTGCTATCTCTCGACCATGACCCTGCTTGAGCGGATCGACCCAACACGCACATGGCTCGGCTTTCTGGGCCTGGCAGGCGCGGGGCTGACGGCCCTCTTCGTGTTTCTGGAGCCGACACCGACGCAGGTGTTGAGCGCGCCCGCGCTCATCGGCTTCTGGGGCGCGCACGTCTTCCTCTTCCTCACGCTCGCCCAGGGGTCACAGGTCCTCATCTCCCGCCATGTCGCGCCGAAGGCGAACCCCTGGGCCGCGATCGCGGCGGCGGGGATCATGGCGTCCGCGCTGCTGGCTCCGATGGCGCTTGGCCTCGATCACCTGATGGTCGCCCCCCTCGATCCCGCCGAAGCGGACGGCTGGACCTGGGTCGGACTGAGTGAGGAATGGGCCAGTCTGGCGCCCCCTGCGACCTTGCTCTGGCTGGGCCTCAACGCCGTGCGGTTTCTGAGGTTGCCTGAACCCGAGCCCCCGTCGACACCGCAGGACGCCGGGGCCCAGGCGGAGCCGGGCTTCATGCGGCGGCTTCCGCCGGGCCGACGGGGTCGGATCGTCGCCCTGAGCGCAGAGCTGCACTATCTGCGGGTCTATACGACGTCGGGCGACAGCCTGATCCTGCAAGGCTTCGGCGAGGCCCTTGCGCAGCTGGGCCCGCAGGCCGGGATCCGCATCCATCGCTCCCACTGGGTCGACCCGGCGTTCGTCACCGAGGTGACCCGGGCGCATGGTCGCACGAACGTCCGCCTGTCGAACGGTCTGGTCCTGCCGGTGGCGCGAAACCGGCGGGCCGAAGTGGCCGCCAATCTCTCGGCCGGGACCAGCCTCGCCCAGACCTGACCGTTCGTGAGGTCCGGCGCTCCCTTCGTGCGCTGATCCCGACTGACAGGCGCCGCCCGGTGCCGCTCGTGCAGGCCCGGCGACCGTTCGTGCATTGACGTTGGTCCGGCGTCCCGGCGTCCCGCATCAGTCCCGTCCGTACCGCAAGCGCCAGCCCGGACGGCAAGACCGATGAGCCCCAACACATGAGTTCGCGACACGCGGACACGCTGAACCCTCCCGCACCGTCGGTCCGATCCGGGACGATCTGCAATGGAACCGGCACCAAAGCGACACGGGACGCCCATGGTTCGGTGATGGGGGTGCCGCACGAGTCAGGCATTCGCGTCCCCGGGGCGACGTCCGATTTGGGGGAATCGATGACGCATGTGCAGACGCTGTCGGGCCCGGCCCCGGCCGGCCAGTGGACGGGAGCCGGGCGCGACCTGCGCCGGGGGCTTCAGCGACTCAGGTTGTCGTGGGCGGCGGGGGTCGACACCGCCTCCCCCGTGTCCGTAGCCCTCGTGGCGACGGCAATCCTGTCGGCCTTCTTCGCCCTGTTGCCGGGCGTCGACCTCGCCGTCACGCAGGTTTTCTTCGATGCCGACCGGGGGTTCATCGCCGCCTCCGACCCGGCGCTGAAGGCGCTGCGCCGGTCGTCGACCTGGGTCATGGGTCTGGCGCTGCTGGGGCTGATCGTCGTCACCGTCCGCGGCGGGTGGACCCGCCGCCACGAGGCGCGAAAGGCGTTATTCCTGATTTCCGGCCTGGCCCTGGCCTCGGGCCTGGTCGTCAACGGCCTGTTCAAGGCGAGCTGGGGCCGGGCCCGGCCGATCCAGATCGAGGCTTTCGGCGGCGAGGCCGAGTTCACGCGGGCCTGGGCGATCACGGATCAGTGCGCCTCGAACTGTTCCTTCGTCTCGGGCGAGGCGTCGTCCGCCGCCTGGATCGTGGCGGCAGCGGTCGTCATGACGCCGCAACCGTGGCGCGCCATCCTGATCCCGGTCGCCTTCGCCTACGCCGCCGCCCTCTCATTCAACCGCCTGATGTTCGGCGGTCACTTCCTGTCGGACATCATGCTGTCATGGGCCATCACCGTTCTGGTTCTCTGTCTGCTGCACCGCCTGATGCTCCACTGCCCTGTGGCGGCGCGCCGGGCGCGTCGGAGGCGTCGGGCGCGCCAGGGGCCGGCTCCCGCCATGACCTGATCCCCGCGGGATTGGCCCGGGTGGTCGCGGCCCCGGCCGCGGCATGCCTGATCGACCCCGGCTCCAGACCCCAGCTGACGGGTTCGATCCCGAACAGCCCGGGCATGGCGCTCAGGGTTTGGGGTTAGGGGTTTGGGCCGGCAGGCCGAGGGACCGTCCTGCCCAAGCCCCAAGCCCTCCTCACTGGATACTGGCGCCTGGCGCGGTTTCCGGCTTACCTCCATCCGAAACCGGAGACGAGCCTGATGACTGACACGCCCGCCGCGACGCCGCGCAAGCGTATTGAATTGACGCTGCGGGCGCTGGTTCTGGGCTGTATCCTGGCGGTGATCTTCACCGCCGCGAACACCTATCTGGGGCTGCTGGTCGGATTGACCTTCGCCTCGGCCATCCCGGCGGCGGTCATCTCCATGGCCATACTGCGCGCCTTCCGGACCTCGACCATCTGGGAAAACATGACGGTCCAGACCGTGGCCTCGGTCGGCGGGGCCATGAGCTCGATCATCTTCGTCCTGCCCGGTCTGGTGATGATCGGCTGGTGGATGGAATTCCCGTTCTGGGAATCGGTGGCGATCTGCGTGCTGGGCGGCGTTCTGGGGGTGACCTTCTCGATCCCGTTGCGCCGGGCGCTGGTGGTCAATTCGACCCTTCCCTATCCCGAGGGCGTGGCCGCGGCCGAGGTCCTGAAGGTCGGCTCGCGCGGGGCCGAACAGACCGAGAGCGCGGTACGTGAGAACGCGTCCGGCCTGTGGATTGTGGTCGCCGGCTCCGTCGTCTCGGCCGGCTATGCCGCGCTGGTGGCGATGCGGGTCTTCGCCGCCGAGGCCGCCCGCTACCTCAAACTGCCGGCCGCCCTGGGCGGCGGGGCCACCGGGATCGGTTTCAGCATGCAGTTCGCCCTGCTGGGGGCGGGCCATCTGATCGGCCTGACCGTGGGCCTGGCCCAGGCGTTCGGCCTGTTGCTGGCCTGGGGCATAGCGGTACCGATCCTGACCTCGCCGGACGCGATCGCCTGGATGACGGCACACGGCATCCCCTCGATCGCGACCACCCTGCCCGCCGGGACTTCGGCGGCGGACCTGGCGGGCACCGTCTGGAGCCGGGAAGTGCGCCTGATGGGGGCCGGGGTCATCGGCGTCGCTGCCGTCTGGACCCTGATGAAATTGATCGGCCCGCTGGTCGCCGGCCTGACCGCGGCCCTGGCGTCCCAGGCACGCCGCAAGGGGGGTCAGGTGCTGGAACGTACCGAGCAGGATATTCCCATCACCCTGGTGGGGGCGATCTCGGTCGCCGCCCTGGTCGGCATCGCCGGCCTGCTGGCCTGGTTCACCCAGAGCTCGCCGGCCCTGGCCGGGTCGGCCGCCCTGCTGATCGCGGGGGGACTGGTCTATGTCGTGGTCATCGGCTTCGCCGTCGCGGCCATCTGCGGATACATGGCCGGGCTGATCGGCTCGTCCAACAGCCCGATCTCGGGCGTCGGCATCCTGGCCATCGTCATCGCCTCACTGCTGATGCTGGGGGTCATGGCCCTGGCCGGTGTTCCCGCAGATCCGTCGATCATCGCCTTCGCCCTGATCGTCACCGCCGTGGTCTTCGCCGTCGCGGTGATCGCCAATGACAATCTGCAGGACCTGAAGACCGGCCAGCTGGTCGAGGCCACGCCGTGGCGTCAGCAGGCGGCCCTGATCGTCGGCGTCGTGGCCGCGGCCGTGGTCATTCCGCTGATCCTGAACCTGCTCAACCAGGCCTTCGGCTTCGAGGGCGGTCCGCCCGCCATCGCCGCCAACGCCACCCCCCTGGCCGCCCCCCAGGCCACGCTGATCTCGGCCCTGGCCCGTGGCGTGATCGGCGGCGACCTGCGCTGGGACCTGATCGGTATGGGCGCGGTGATCGGCGTGGTCATCATCGGTCTGGACGAAGTATTGAGCCGGGCCAGCAAGGGCCGGATCAAATTGCCGCCGCTGGCGGTGGGGATCGGCTTCTACCTGCCGGCGGCGGTGACCACGATGCTGGTCGTCGGCGCGGCGGCGGGCTGGATCTATGACAAGCTGATCAAGACAACCCGCTTCGCCGACGTGGGCCGCCGCATGGGCGTGCTGCTGGCCTCGGGCCTGATCGTCGGCGAGAGCCTGTTCGGGGTCGTCAATGCCGGGATCATTGTGGCGACCGAGAACGGGGAATGGGCCGTCGTTATTCCGGACGGGGCCGGCTGGCCCGCCACGGGCGCGGCGATCGTCGCCTTCCTGGCCCTGGCCTTCGGCCTCTATGGCTGGGTGCGCAGCCGATCGGCGCGGGTCTAGGCCCGACTTCCGGCGAGTCCCGTTCCGCGAGCTGCCCTGCCCTCGCCGCTTTTGTCCGGCATAGGGATCGTCGCTTCACCGGAAGTCGTGTCCCGCACGCTCTGGCCTTTGCGTGCGCGCCCCTGTATGAGGCGCGCGCTCCCCGAACTGTCGCTCTTTCTCCGCGGCCCGCCCGGTTCACCCCGTTCGCCGGCCGCCTTGCACGTCTGATATCAAAATGAACCTGCGCAACGTCGCCATCATCGCCCACGTCGACCACGGCAAAACCACCCTGGTTGACCAACTCCTGGCCCAGTCGGGCGTGTTCCGAGCCAATGAGGCCACGACCGAACGCGCCATGGACTCCAATGACCAGGAGAAGGAACGCGGGATCACCATCCTGGCCAAATGCACCTCGGTGCTGTGGAACGGCAAGGCGGGCGAGACCCGGATCAACATCATCGACACCCCCGGCCACGCCGATTTCGGCGGCGAGGTCGAGCGCATCCTGGGCATGGTGGACGGCTGCGTCATCCTGGTCGAC
Source organism: uncultured Brevundimonas sp. (assembly GCA_963975385.1). Lineage (GTDB taxonomy): Bacteria > Pseudomonadota > Alphaproteobacteria > Caulobacterales > Caulobacteraceae > Brevundimonas. Next base: position 11,406 of record CAXBHG010000021.1, on the reverse strand, counting down.
GCCGAAGAGGGCGTCATGCCCCAGACCAAATTCGTGCTGACCAAGGCGCTGAAGATGGGCCTGCGCCCGATCCTGTGCATCAACAAGGTCGACCGCGCCCACGCCGATCCCGACCGGGTCCACAACGAGACCTTCGACCTGTTCGCCGCCATCGGCGCGACCGACGAGCAGCTGGACTTCCCGCACATCTACGCCTCGGGCCGGAACGGCTGGGCGACGCTGGACCTGAACGAGCCGAACGACAACCTGGCCCCGCTGTTCGACCTGATCGTCGACCATGTGCCGGCCCCCAAGGTCCAGGCCAACAAGGACAAGCCGTTCCAGATGCTGAACGTGCTGATCGAGTCCGACCCCTTCCTCGGCCGTCTGCTGACCGGCCGGATCGAGAGCGGCAAGGCCGTTCCCGGCATGGCCATCCATGCCCTCGACCGTGAAGGCAAGGAGATCGAGCGCGGCCGCATCACCAAGGTGCTGGCCTTCCGCGGCCTGAAGCGCACCGCCCTGGACGAGGGTTCCGAGGCCGGCGACATCGTCGCCATCGCGGGCCTGTCCAAGGCCACCGTGGCCGACACCCTGTGCGCCATGGAGGTCACCGACGCCCTGCCGGCCCAGCCGATCGACCCGCCCACCATCTCGATGACCGTCTCGGTCAACGACAGCCCGCTGGCCGGTCGCGAGGGCGACAAGGTCCAGTCGCGCGTGATCCGCGATCGCCTGCTGAAGGAGGCCGAGGCCAATGTCGCCATCCGCGTGACCACGACCGAGGGCGGTGACGCCTATGAGGTCGCGGGCCGGGGCGAACTGCAGCTGGGCGTGCTGATCGAGAACATGCGCCGCGAGGGTTTCGAGGTGTCGATCTCGCGTCCGCGGGTGGTCTATCAGACCGGCGAGAACGGCGAGAAGCTGGAGCCGATCGAGGACGTCATGATCGACGTCGACGACGAATACACCGGCGTGGTCATCGAGAAGCTGTCGGCCCGCAAGGCCGAAATGACCGACATGGGTCCGTCGGGCGCCGGCAAGACCCGGATCAGCCTGAAGGCACCGTCGCGATCGCTGATCGGCTACCAGGGCGAGTTCCTGACCGATACGCGGGGTTCGGGCGTGCTGAACCGCGTGTTCAGCCACTATGAGGCGCACAAGGGCGAGATCGCCGGTCGTCTGAAGGGCGTGCTGATTTCCAACTCGGACGGCGAGACCGCCGCCTTCGCCCTGTGGAACCTCGAGGACCGCGGCGTCATGTTCGTGGGCTCCGGTGAAAAGACCTATCTGGGCATGATCATCGGCGAAAACGGCCGCTGGGACGATCTCGACGTCAACCCGATCAAGGGCAAGGTGCTGAACAACATCCGCGCCTCGGGCAAGGACGAGGCCGTGCGCCTGACCCCGCCGCGCGCCATGTCGCTGGAACAGGCCATCGCCTATATCGGTGAGGACGAGCTGGTCGAGGTCACGCCCAAATCGATCCGTCTGCGCAAACAGGTCCTGAACCCGAGCTTCCGCAAGAAGCGCGCCCGCCCGGAATAGGGCCGCGGCCCGATCCGGACCGGCAACGAAAAAGGGCGGCCCCGTCGGGGCCGCCCTTTCTTTTGTCCGGGGAGAAACCGGTCCGGATTCAAACCGGAACGACATCCGGGCCGGGTTGGACTGCGTCCAACCCAACCGATTTCGCCCTAGCGACGTTTGACCAGACCCAGCAGGAACAGCAGCACGATCGCGCCGAGGGTGGCGACGATGGTCGATCCGATCCAGCCGCCGTACGAGATGTTCAGGATCTGGGCGAGGAAGCCGCCGATAACGGCACCGATGACGCCGACGATCAGATTGGTGATCAGGCCGTGGTTACGGCCCATGATCTGTTCAGCCAGCCAGCCGGCGACGATACCAACGATAATCCAGAACAGGATAGACATGAGGGGTTCCCTTCCTTGAAAGCCAAGCTCCCGCCCTAAATGCCCGGGTCACAATCCGGTTGCGTCCAGCTGGTAACCCGCCGTTCGACGACATTCCCCCGCCGCGCGAACGCGGCACGCCCCTTGCCGCATGAGAGGCGAGCCGTTCCGTTTCGGGACAGCGAACGATCAAGGGGATTTGGGGCCATGGCTACCGATATCGATCTTCACCTGGGACGCCGTCTGCGTCGTCGTCGTCGCCTTCTGGGCCTGACCCAGCAACAGCTGGCGATGCAGGTTGGCATCCGCTTCCAGCAGATCCAGAAATACGAGTGCGGGGCCAACCGCATCTCGGCCGCCCGCCTGTGGCAGCTGGCCGAGGCGCTGGAGTCGCCGGTCAGCTATTTCTACGACGGGCTGGAAGAGGCCATCGAGCGACAGGAGGCGGCCGGCGCGAACGGCGGCGAGATGTTTTCCCGCAAGGAAACGCTCGACCTGATCCAGGCCTATTACCAGCTGGGGGAACGGCCGCGCCGCCGCCTGCTGGACCTGGCCAAGTCGCTGCACGCCGAGGGCGACGCCGCCTGAGGGGACCGGTCACGGCACCTTTCGCGGGGCCGGCCGGACCGACAAGACGGGTGACTTGCCGGCGGCGCTTGCTGTATGCCGCCGGCGATGACCGAGTTTGAAGCCTTCACCGTCGACCTGGCCCGCGAGGCGGCCCGGGTCTCCCTGCCCTTCTTCCGCAGCGTCTTCGCGCAGGAGGACAAGGGGGCCGGCGGGGCCTTCGATCCGGTCACCGAGGCCGATCGCGCGGCCGAGGCGGCGCTCAGGCGCCTGATCGCCACGCGCTATCCCGACCATGGGGTGATCGGCGAGGAATATGGCGAGGATCGCCCGGACGCCGAACATGTCTGGGTGCTGGACCCGATCGACGGCACGCGCGCCTTTATCGCCGGCCTGCCGGTCTGGACCTGTCTGATCGCCCTGCGTCACGCGGGCCGGCCGCGTATCGGGGCCATCGCCCAGCCCTATCTGGACGAGATCTTTCTGGGCGGCCCCTCCGGCGCGTGCCTGCTGAAGGGCGGGACCGAGACGCCGCTGCGGACCCGGGCCTGTGCGGGCCTCGACCAGGCCCTGATCGCGACCACCGACCCCGACCTGTTTACCGCGCCCGAGCGTGAGGCCTGGAGCCGCGTGCGCGGGGCGGCCCGACTGGCCCGGCTGGGCTGCGACGCCTATGCCTATGCGATGCTGGCGGCGGGCACCATCGATCTGGTGGCCGAGAGCAGTCTGAAGGTCTGGGACTGGTCAGCCCTGGCACCGGTCATCGAGGCCGCGGGCGGCCAGGTCACCGACTGGCACGGCGACGCGCCCAACGACAGCGGACAAATCCTGGCGGTCGGCGACCCGGGCCTGCGGGGCCCGGCCCTGTCAGCCCTGCGCGAGGCCGCCCTGGCCCGGCCGGCCTAGCCGTCCGGGGTCAGGCGACCTCGGACGAATCCCTGGCCGGCTCGGGGGCGGCCTCGGGGGCGGATTCGGGGGCGGATTCGGGATCGGTACCGATCGGGCCTGCCCGTGCCGTCTCCGCGGTCGCCGCGGGCACGGGCTCGAGCTCGGGCTGGGGCTCCGGCTGGGGCTCCGGCTGGGGCATCACCGGCGACAGATCCTGAACCGGCGACACATAGGCCGCCATCGCATCGAACTCTTCCAGGAAGACCCCGCGCAGGGCGTCGGTCTCCATAATGACCTCGTGTTTCGACCCGGTCACCTCGACGTAGCGACCCCGGCTGAGGCGGCGGGCGGCCCATTTGTTGGTCTGTTTCCAGACGCGGTCGTCCTCGCCGGCTTGAACGATGGCCACGGGAATTTTCACGGATTTCAGGGCCTTGGGCTTCAGGGCCCGCTCGCCGGCGTCCAGGGCGAAGGCCAGCCAGCCCCAGGTGGGGCCACCGACAGCCAGGTGGGGACAGGCGTACAGCTGCTGGCGCCAGAGCTCGTAACGGGTCTCGTCCGAGGTCAGGGCGTCGTTCTCGAACGTGTGGTCGAACGGATCGTCGGCGTCATCGAGCACATAGTCGCCGGCCTTGCCGTGGCGCAGGTTCCAGCGAGCGGCCAGCTTGACCGACCACATCGAGCGCTTGCCGGTCTTGATGCGCAGCATCGGGCTGCACAGGACCGCGCCCGAGAAGCGGGTCTCGCCCGCCTGCAGCGTCATCAGATTGAGCGTGGCCCCCATCGAATGGCCCAGCATGATCCAGGGCTTGGGCGCGCGGGCCTCGAAGGCTTCCAGCAGGCGGCCATAGTCGTCGAGAAACTCCTCGACGGCCCGGGCGTGGCCCTTGAGCCGGTCGGGCAGCAGCCGGGCCGACAGACCCTGTCCGCGCCAGTCATGGGCCAGGACACAGAAGCCGCGCGCCAGCAGATTGCCGATCAGTTCGAAATATTTCTCGATCGGCTCGGTGCGACCGGTGCTGAGAACCACCGTGCCGCGCGGCCGGGTCGCCACCAGGCTGGACGGGGTCCACAGGGCCGCGCGCAGACGCAGGCCACCGGCCCCACGGAACCATTCCCCCTGACCGCCGGGCGGTGGGGCTGCGCCCGGGACGCCCATCAGGGGGGCGTTGGCGGCATAGGCGACAGCACGGTTCACTCGGGCTTCCTGAACTTCAAGGTCATGCGATCGCTCTCGCCGATCGCGTCGTATTTCTTGCGGTCAAACGCCGGATCGGGCGCCTGACCCCGCGGGGCCGTCAAACTCTGGGGTGGCAAGGTCTCCACACCGAACGGATGATCCTTGGTATCCCTTTCATTCGCGTTGATTTCCGAGGACGCGACGAAAACGAATCCGGCCTCGGCCGCCAGCTGGCGGACGAAGGCCTCCTGGACATAGCCGTTGGCGGCGGCGGGATCCTGATCCTCATCGGGGGCCAGCCGGTGTTGCTCAATGCCCAGCACCCCGCCGGGCCGCAGGGCGGCATAGGCGTCGGCGAAGGCCTTTTCCGCCACCCCGGCGGCCATCCAGGCGTGAATGTTGCGCATGAACAGGGCGAGGTCCGCCGTCCCGGCCGGGGCGACGGGGCCGCTGGTCGGGCCGAAGGCGCTGAATTTGAGATCGCCGTACAGTTTGCGGTCGGCGGTAAAATGGTTCTGGAAGGCCGTCATCAGGGCCGACTGGGCCGGGTCGTCGCCGCCCCCGGTCTGGAAGCCCGCCGCATAGTAGGTGCCGCCGCCGCGGGCGAGATAGGGGGCGATAATCTCGGTGTACCAGCCGCTGCCCGGCCAGAAGTCGACGACGGTCATATTCGGCTGCAGGCCGAAGAAGCGCAGCGTCTCCATCGGGTGGCGGGCGGCGTCGCGGCTCTGGTCCTGGGCGCGCCAGCTGCCGGCGATCGCCCATTCCAGCGACCCGGCAGGCGGACCGGCCGGCGTGTCATCGGCGACCGGCTCCTCCACCGCCTTGCCGCGGCCGCAGGCGGCCAGCCCGGTCAGGACAGCGGCAGAGGCACCGAAAAGCACACCGCGACGCGACGCGACCAGTTTCCGGTCCTGCCAGGATTCACGCATTCAATACCCCCGCGCCGCCGATCCGCATTCGCTGCGCAGACCCCGACAAGGCTGGATTAACCACGTTCGCCCCCATCGTCAAAAGGCCCATGGGTTCAGCCCGGCTTGCGGAACCGCAGGGTCATGCGGTCACTCTCGCCGACCGCATCGTATCGGGCCCGCTCTGCCGGGGTCAGGGTCTGGCCCTGGCCGGAAGAGCGGCGGACCGGCGGCAGGGTCCAGACGCCGAACGGGTGGTCATGATCGTCGCGCGGATTGGCGTTCACCTCGCTGCGGCCGTCCAGCACGAAGCCGGCCTGTTCGGCGGCCGCGATGACATAGGCCTCGGACACATAGCCGGTCGGGGCGGTGACCGAGACATCCGCGTCACCGGGGCTGCGGTGCTGTTCGATCGCCAGCACGCCGCCCGGCTTCAGGGCCGCGAAGAAGGCGGCCATATAGGGGGCGGTGCGACCGTCCCGCGACCAGTTGTGAAGGGCCCGGGCGACAACGACCATGTCGGCGGTCCCGTCGGCCACGCCCATGCCGTCCGTGGGACGGTTGACGGCGACATACTGCCCGCCGCTGGCCCGGGCATAGGGTTCGAGGATGTTGCGCCACCAGCCGGCGGAGCCCGGCTCGATCTCGACCACCGTCAGGCCGGGCGTCAGCCCCCAGAAGGTCAGGGTCTCAAACGGGTGGCGGTCGGCGTCACGCGCCCGGTCCGCCGCCGGGCGGGACGGGTCGACGATCACCGCGCGCAGCCGCTCGTCTTCCTGCGGTGTCGGCGGCGTGCCGGCGAGTTGGCCCGGACCGGACCGGCCGTCAGCGGGCGCATCGGCCGGGGCGCTGCAGGCGGACGCGGCCGCCGGCAGGACAAGGGCGGTCGACAGGACGAGGGCGAGCAGACGCATCGGCAGACTCCACGGGAAACGGGAAAGCAGGGGGGTTTCATACGACGGATGGCGCGAGGGGCAAGTCACGATCCCGCACATCGTCGCCAATCGACCCGCCGGGCCTTGACGGCGTCGGATCGCTTCCCACATCGAATTCCGGGAGCGCCGATACCGGGCTCTCCAGACCCGACGGGGCCCGACAGGGACCGTCACGGCCTGATCCCCACCGTCGTCCGGGGCCAAATCGCCGGACGACTCAACCTTGCTGATCCCAGGAGGATGACCCATGCGTGCCTATGATTTTTCCCCCCTCTATCGTTCCGCCGTCGGTTTTGACCGGCTGGCCAACGTCCTTGAAGCCGCCGCCCGTACCGGTGAGCCCGCCGGATGGCCGCCCTACAACATCGAGACGACGGGCGAGAACGCCTACCGGATCGAGATCGCCGTCGCCGGCTTCACGCCGGACGAGCTGAACCTCGAGGTGAAGGAAAACCTGCTCACCGTCACCGGGCGCAAGACCGCCAATGACGATGCCGACGGACGCACCTTTCTGCACCGTGGCCTGGCCGAGCGGGATTTCGAGCGCCGTTTCCAGCTGGCCGACTATGTGGTGGTGACCCGGGCCGATCTCGTCAACGGCCTTCTCAGCATCGAGTTGAACCGCGAGCTGCCTGAAGCGTTGAAGCCCCGTCGGATCGAGATCAGTACCTCCGCGGCGTTGATCGAAGGCCGAAAGAGCAAGACCAAGGCCGCCTGACACCGGCTATCGAGACGACACTCCGACGGACATCGGACAGAAGGGGGGTGGCGTTCGCGCCGCCCCCTGCTTCGTATCAGGCGGCGACCTCGGGCGTGTCGGGCGACGTCATGCCACGAACCCCGACCAGGACGGCGCCGGTCAATTCGGCCTGCCGCATCTGGGCCCCGTGCAGGGTCGAGCGGGACAGGTCGGCACCGGTCAGCACCGCCCGCCGCATGTCCGCGCCCGTCAGGTCCACGCCGCGCAGGCAGGCTCCGGTGAGGTCAGCCGGGAGCAGGCGATCAACCGCCAGCATCAGCGGCCCCAGCTGGGCACCGCGCATGTCCGCCCCGTTGAGCCGCGCCCGGGCCAGCCGGGCCCCGCGCAGATCGGCCGCCTGGAGATTGGCCGAGCGCAGGTCAGCATCCTCCAGATGCGCGCCCTGCAGCTGGACCCCCGCCATATCGAGGCCGTAGAAGACCGCGCCGCGAGCCGACAGGGCCGTCAGGTTGAGGCCGGTGATGGATTTCAGCGCTCTCAGGTCCACGCCGTCGAACACCGAGGGCCGGCCCTCGGCCCCGCCGGTGTCGCACCAGCGCGCGTGTTCGCCCAGCATGTCGGCGGCCGGCATGACCGATACCGGAGCCCCGGCGGAACGGTCGTCTGTCAGCGTCCCCTCCATATTGGCCCCGTCGGTGCGCCACAGGTCCGCCTTGATCCCGACCAGGATGGCGTCGCGCAGATCACAGCCGGACAGGTCCGCGCCGGACAGATCGGCCCCCGCCAGGTCCGCCCCCCGGAAACTGGCCTGTTTCAGATTGGCGCGGACCAGCTTGCAGTCCTTCATGATGGCATCGGTGAAGTCGGCGGAGACGGCGATGATTCCGGTCAGTTTGGACCGCTGCAGATTGGCGCCGGCCAGACACGCCCCCTGGGCCTGGGTATCGGTGCGGGATTTCGACTCGACGACCCGGAAACCGAGCCGGGAATCTGCGGCGGCGATCGTGCCTTCGCGCAGATCCGCCTCGAACATGTCGGCCCCGGACAGATCCGCCCCGCGCAGACAGGCCCCGCGCAGGTCGGCCCGTCGCAGACTGGCCTCAACGAGGATGACGTCCTGCATGTCCGAGCCGAAGAAGGTGGCGTTATCGAGCCTGGCCCCGGTCAGGTCGCAACCGATCATGCAGGCGGCGGAGAAGTCGGCGTCGGCGAGATTGCGCCCCGCCATGCTGAGACCGCTGAGGTCCATCCAGGCGAAGACCGCGCGCGCGCCACCCGGCCTGGCCTGCCACAGACGATCGTGCCGGGCGCAGATGGCGTCCAGCTCCGGCTGGGTCAGGCGGCGACGGGTGGCATCTGGCGGCGGCGCAGGCATGGATTCATGATGAACCCCCTGACTTAACGAAGGCTTGCGGAAACCAGTGTTTTTCTCTGCAGACTCAAGCGGTCAGCAACCCCTGATCGGCAAGGGCCTCAGCCAGTTCGCCGGGCCCGACCCAGAGCCGGGTATAGCCGGCCTCGCCGAGACGTTTCAGCTCCATCGCCAGGTCCGCGCGCGGCGCGGCGGCGAACCGGGCGTCGAAACCGGCCCCGTCCTCGCTGATGCGGACCAATGGCCGGCCGGTCTCGAGCCGGTGCAGATAGCCTTCGTACAGGATGGCGGCATCGTCGCTGAGCAGGCCCGTCTCGACGGTCAGGCCCGCCTGGCGCAGGCGTTCTATGCCCCGGCCGGAGGCGAACAGCGACGGATCGACGGCGGCGACCACGACCCGGGCGATCCCGGCCTCGGCCAGGAACTGGGCACAGGAGGTGCGCCCCGACGAGCGCGCCCCGCAGGGCTCCATCGTCACATAGGCGGTCGCCCCCCGGGCCAGGTCACCGGCGGCGGGAATAGCCTGTTCCTCGGCATGGGGACGGCCGCCGGGGGCCGTGGCGGCCTCGGCGACCATGACCCCGTCCCGGACGATGACGCAGCCGACCGCGGGATTGGGCCAGGTGTCGCCCATCCGGGCCAGGGCCAGGTCGATGGCCCGGCGCATGAAGCCGAGATCAGCTGCGGCGTCGCTCACGGCAGCACCGGCAGGGTCCGGGCGCGATCCCCGTCGAGATAGCGGGCGGCGACCGGCTTCAGCTCCGCGTCCAGATCGATCTCCAGCGGATTGCCGGTCGGGATCTCGACGCCGACGATCTGGTCATCGGGCACCTGGAACAGGTGTTTGACGATGGCGCGCAGCGAATTGCCGTGGGCGACGATCAGCACGTCCTCGCCGGACCTGAGGCGGGGCGCGATGGCGTCGGTCCAGTAGGGCAGGACACGGTCGAGCGTGGTCTTCAGGCTTTCGGTGTCCGGAATCGGCTGGCCGGCATAGCGGGGGTCGGCGTGGAAATCATACTCCCCCCCGGGGGCCAGCGGCGGCGGCGGCACATCGTAGCTACGGCGCCAGATGTGGACCTGGTCCTTGCCGTGTTTTTCGGCGGTCTCGGCCTTGTTGAGGCCGGTCAGGCCGCCGTAGTGGCGCTCGTTCAGCCGCCAGTCCTCGACGGTGGGGATGTCCTTGAGACCGGCGGCCTGCAGGGCCAGGGCCCCGGTGCGTCTGGCCCGTTTCAGCACGGACAGGAACATCACATCAGGCCTGAAGCCGGCGGCGGCGATCAGCTCGCCACCCCGGCGGGCCTCAGCCTCGCCCTGGTCGGTCAGGTCGACATCGACCCAGCCGGTGAAGCGGTTCTCGAGGTTCCACTGGCTCTGGCCGTGACGCAACAGGATCAGACGGGGCATACAGGGTCTCCGGGGTAATAGACGGGGCGTAGGACCGGGTGCGCGCCGGGTCAAGGCGACCGCCGATCACCCGGGGAGCCGTCTTCGGCGACGGGCGTTGTTGTTGGCCCCGCCCCGGGTATCCTGTAGCCAGCCCCAGTCCGGTCTCATTCAAGGCTCCGTCCATGCAAAAGCCCCGTTCCGACCTTCGCCCCAATACCGCTGAATACGAGACCATCCCGCTGGTGAAGGCGACCGGGTTCCGGGAGTACGATGCGCGCTGGATTCTGGAGAAGGATATCAACCTGCCGGGTCTGCAGGCCCTGGGTCTGGGTCTGGCCACCTATGTCCACGAGACCGGTACGCGGCCACGCATCGTGGTCGGGCATGACTACCGGTCCTATTCGCTGAGCGTGAAACAGGCGCTGATCCTCGGCCTGCTGGAAGGCGGGATGGAGGTGCTGGACATCGGCCTGGCCCTGTCGCCGACCGCCTATTTCGCCCAGTTCGCGCTGGACGCCCCCTGCGTGGCCATGGTCACGGCCAGCCACAACGAGAACGGCTGGACCGGCGTCAAGATGGGGGCCAATCCGCCCCTGACCTTCGGCCCCGACGAGATCGGCCGGCTGAAAGAGATCGTGCTTGAGGGCACGGGCGTGGCCCGGCCCGGCGGGCGGCTGGAACGGGTCGAGGGCTTCCGCGACCGCTACCTGGACGAGGTCACCCGCGGGGTGAAGCTGACCCGGCCGATCAAGGTGGTCGCCGCCTGCGGCAACGGCACGGCCGGGGCCTTCGCCCCCGAGGCCCTGCGTCGCATGGGGGTGGAGGTGATCGAGATGGACACCGAGCTCGACTGGAATTTCCCCAAATACAATCCGAACCCCGAGGACCACGCCATGCTGAGCCAGATGGCGCAGCGGGTGCGCGAGACCGGGGCCGACCTGGCCCTGGGTTTCGACGGTGACGGCGACCGCTGCGGCGTGGTCGATGACACCGGCGAGGAGATCTTCGCCGACAAGATCGGCCTGATGCTGGCCCGCGACCTGTCGGCCCTGCACGCGAACGCCACCTTCGTCGTCGATGTGAAATCGACCGGCCTGTACAAGACCGATGCGGTGCTGAAGGCCAACGGGGCCGACACCGTCTACTGGAAGACCGGCCACAGCTATATCAAGCGCAAGACCGCCGAACTGGGGGCCCTGGCCGGGTTCGAGAAGTCGGGCCATTTCTTCTTCAACGCCCCGATCGGGCGCGGCTATGACGACGGCATCGTCGCCGCCGGTGCCATCCTGGCCATGCTGGACCGCAATCCCGGGAAAAAACTGTCCGGACTGAAGGCGGCCCTGCCCGACGCCTGGACCAGTCTGACGATGAGTCCGCACTGCGACGATGAGCTGAAATACGGGGTGCTGGAGCGAATCGTGGCTGACTATCAGGCCCTGGCCGATGCCGGCGGCTCGATCCTGGGCCGCAGGATCGTCGAGGCGATCACCGTCAACGGGGTGCGGGTGCATCTGGAAGACGGGTCGTGGGTGCTGGTGCGGGCCTCGTCCAACAAGCCGGAGCTGGTGGTGG
>CAXBHG010000020.1:0-22922 GCA_963975385.1 uncultured Brevundimonas sp. | reverse complement strand
GTGTCGATCCGCGCCCAGGTGCTGGACCTGCTGGCCGATCTGTCGGACCGGATGGGGCTGTCCTATCTGTTCGTGACCCACGACCTGACCGTGGTGCGGGCCATCACCGACCGGCTGATGGTGATGCAGGACGGGCGGATCGTCGAGACGGGGCCGACGGAGGCAGTCTTCACCGCGCCTTCCCACGACTATACCCGCAGCCTGCTGGCGGCGACGCCGGATCTGGCGCGCAATATTCTGGCTCTCGACACCCCCGGGGCCCATCATCCGACACCACAGGAGACTGAGCGATGAACCGTAGAACCATGCTGGGATCGATGGCGCTGATCGGTGCCGGGTCCTTCGCCGGCCGCGCCGCCGCAGCCGCGCCGGACGTTGTCGGGCCGAACGCCCGGCCTGTGGCGGTCGGTGGAACCGGGCGTCTGAACCTGATCACCGATGTGCCCGGTCTCAAGGTCGGCCAGGCCCACGACGCCGGGGTCCGGACCGGGGTGACCGTCATCCTGGCGGATACGCCCGCGACGGCGGCGGTCGATGTGCGCGGTGGCGGACCGGCCAGCCGCGAGACCGATGTGTTGCGGCCCGAGAATCTGGTGCAGCAGGTCGATGCGATCGTGCTGTCGGGCGGGTCAGTCTATGGCCTGGGGTCAGGCGACGGCATCACCGCCTGGCTGGGCGCGCAGGGCAGGGGCTTCGGCTTCGGGCCCAAGGTTCCGGGCATCCCGTTCTCGCCCATCGTGCCGACGGTCAGCCTCTATGACCTGGCCAATGGCGGCAACAAGGACTGGGGCACCGAGCCGCCCTATCGGACGCTGGCGGTCCGGGCGGCTGAATCCGCTTCGGAACAGTTCGATCTGGGCACGGCGGGCTGCGGCTACGGGGCCAGGGCCGGGTCACTGAAGGGGGGCGTCGGCTCGGCCTCGGCGGTGCTGAGCACGGGCTATACGGTCGGGGCCATCGTCGGCGTCAACAGCGCCGGTTCGGTGATTGCCCCCGGCGGCAACACCTTCTGGTCGGCCCCCTATGAGATCGACGGCGAGTTCGGCGGACTGGGGTCCAGCGGCCTGTCGGCGGCCGGGGACGAATGGGGGGCGGCCAAGCCCAATCCGCGGGCCGGCGAGAACACCACTATCGCTGTGATCGCCACCGACGTGGCCCTGACCCGGGTCGAGTGCCAGCGCGTCGCCATCATGGCCCAGGACGGTATGGCCCGCGCCATCCGCCCGTCGCACGCACCGTTCGACGGCGACATCGTCTTCTGCATCTCGACCGAGAAGCAGCAGATTCCCGAGGGGGCGATGCGTCAGTTCGTGGTGGCCCAGATCGGGGCCGCCGCCGCCGACGTTCTGGCCCGGGCCATCGCCCGCGGTGTCTATGAGGCGACCAATTGGGACGGGGTGACGGGTCAGGCCTGGAGCGACCTTTAGGGGCTGAACCGCGCCGCCCGGTCAGAAACTGGGCGGCGTGCAGGCACTGACGACACGACAGGTGTCGGGCCCGACGCAACGGAAACGGTGCGGTTTGTGGCTTTCGAAATAATAGGCATCGCCGGGTCCCAGGATCCGGCGTTCGCCATCGACGGTCACCTCCAGCCGCCCGCTGATGATCACCGCCCCTTCCTCGCCGTCGTGCATCAGGGGCACGCGGCCGGTGTCGGCACCGGGCTCGTAGGTTTCACTGAGAATCTGCAGGCTGCGGCCGAACATGGTCTCGCCGACCTGACGGTAGGAGATCGGGCCCTTGCCGATCTCGGTCAGCTCGCCCGCGCCGTAGAACACGCGTGACGGGGCCTCGGGTTCGATGGCGAAGAACTCGGCCAGGCCGATGGGGATGCCGTCCAGAATCCGCTTCAACGCCCCGATCGACGGGTTCATGCGGTTGGCCTCGATCAGGGAGATGGTCGAGTTGGTGACCCCCGACAGCCTGGCCAGTTCGCGCTGCGACAGATCCTGACGCTCCCGGACGAAGCGTAACCGGGTTCCGACATCGACACTCATGGCAGGGTCCTGTTGCGGGTGTTGCGGATCAGGCAAACGATGCCGGTGCGGTCGTGAGAAATCAATGGCTTGAAGAAGTCCAGAAAAGGACTTGTTGTGACTGCCGCAAAGGAGCCCAATCGCCGCCTGATGACATTCAGCTTTCCAGAGCCGCAGATTCTGATCGATGGCCAGTGGCGGGATGCCGACGGCGGGCAGACCCTGTCGGTCGAGGATCCCTCGACCGGCGAGACCTTCGCCCGGATCGCCGCCGGTACCCCGCAGGATGTCGATGCGGCCGTCGCCGCCGCGCGCGGGGCCCTGAACGGCGAGTGGGGGGCGATGCCGGCGTTCGAGCGCGGTCGTATCCTGGCGCGCATCGGCCAGGCCGTGCTGGCGCAGATCGATGACCTCGCGCATCTGGAAGCGCGCGACGTCGGCAAGCCGCTGAAACAGGCGCGGGCCGATGTGGTGGCCCTGGCGCGGTATCTGGAATTCTACGCCGGGGCGGCCGACAAGATCCACGGCGAGACCATCCCGTTCCAGGCCGGATACACGGTCTACACCCTGCGCGAGCCGCACGGGGTGACGGGGCATATCATCCCCTGGAACTATCCGATGCAGATCATCGGCCGGTCGGTGACGGCGGCGCTGGTGATGGGCAATGCGGCGGTGCTGAAGCCGGCCGAGCAGGCGTCCTTGACGTCGCTGGCCTTTGCCCGGATCGCGACCGGGGCCGGCCTGCCGGCGGGGGCGCTGAACGTGGTGACCGGACTGGGCGGCGTCGTCGGCGCGGCCCTGGCCGGGCACCGCGATGTGAACCATGTATCCTTCACCGGCTCGACCGGGGTCGGGGTCGGGATCCAGAAGGCGGCGGCGGACAATGCCGTGCCGGTGACGCTGGAGCTGGGCGGCAAGTCGCCCCAGATCGTGTTCGACGATGCCGATCTGGACAGGGCGCTGCCCTTCCTCGTCAACGCCGGCATCCAGAACGCCGGCCAGACCTGTTCGGCGGGGTCGCGCATCCTGATCCAGCGCGGGGTGTATGACCGGCTGCTGGCGAAACTGGTTGAACGTTATCAGGCGCTGACCGCGGGACCGGCGCTGGACGATGCCGATCTGGGGCCGCTGATTTCAGCGAAACAGAAGGCCATGGTCTCGACCTATCTGGAGCTGGGACGGCGGGACGGCCTGATTGTCGCCGAGGGGCAGGTGGCAACCCATGCACCGGCGGGCGGCCACTATGTGCCGCCGACCCTGTTCGCCGGGGTCAGCCCGGATCATCGGCTGGCGCAGGAAGAGATCTTCGGACCCGCCGTCGTCGTTATTCCATTCGACACGGAAGACGAGGCCGTGGCCATCGCCAACGGCACGGCCTTCGGCCTGGTCGCCGGCGTCTGGACGGCCGACGGCGGACGCCAGATGCGGATGGCGAAACGGCTGAAGGCAGGCCAGGTCTTCCTCAACAACTATGGCGCGGCGGGCGGGGTGGAACTGCCGTTCGGCGGCGTCGGCAAATCGGGTCACGGACGCGAGAAGGGGTTTGAGGCGCTGTACGGCTTCTCGACCCTGAAGACCGTCGCGGCCCATCACGGCTAGGATGACCATGAAACTGCAAGGCAGGACCGCGATCGTGACCGGAGGCGCTTCCGGCTTCGGGGAGGGCATTGTGCGCCGGTTCGCAGAGGAGGGCGCGCGCGTCATCATCGCCGACCGCAACGGTGAGGCGGCCAGGGCGCTGGCCGAAGACCTCGGGGACCCCAGCCTCGGCCTCCGCGTCGATGTCGCCGACGCCGCTGATGTTACGGCCCTGGTTGAGCAGACGCTGGAGCTGACCGGGCGGCTCGACATCCTGGTCAATAATGCCGGGGTCGGCCACACGCCCCAGCCGATGGAAGATCTGTCGGAAGAGGAGTTCGACCGCATCTTCTCGGTCAATGCCAGGGCCATCTATCTGCTGGCGCGCGAGGTGGTGCCGGTGATGAAGTCGGCGGGCGGCGGGGCGATCCTGAACATCGCCTCGACCGGCGGGGTCAGCCCGCGTCCGAACCTGACCTGGTACAATGCGTCCAAGGGCTGGGTCATCACCGCGACCCGGGCCATGGCGGTCGAGCTGGCGCCGTCGCAAATCCGGGTCAATGCGCTGAACCCGGTGGCCGGCGAGACGCCGTTGCTGAAGACCTTCATGGGCGAGGACACGCCCGAGGTCCGGGCCAGATTCCTGTCGTCGATCCCTCTGGGCCGGTTCTCGACCCCGGCCGACATGGGGGCGGCCGCCGCCTTCCTGTGTTCGGACGACGCCGCGATGATCACCGGCGTGGCGCTGGAGGTGGACGGTGGCCGCTGCATCTGACCCCGGGGCATTCCGCCTGCTGGTCCTGCCGGGCGACGGTATCGGGCCCGAGATCATCGGCCAGACCCTGAGGGTCGTGCGCTGGTTCGAGGCGGCCCTTGGGTTCAGGTTCGAGATCGTCGAGGGTCTGGCCGGCGGGGCCTCGATCGACGCGACCGGCGAACCGATCGCGCGGGCGGTGGTGGATCAGGCCCTGGCCTCGGACGCCGTGCTGTTCGGCGCGGTCGGGGGACCGAAATGGGATGCCCTGCCGCGCGCGAAGCGGCCCGAGATGGGCATATTGCGGCTGCGTCAGACGATGGATCTGTACGCCAATCTGCGGCCCGCGGTCTGTTTCGACGAACTGCTGGACGCCTCGGCGGTGAAGCCCGGGCTGATCGCGGGTCTGGACATCATGATCGTGCGCGAGGCGACGGCCGGGGTCTATTTCAGCCAGCCCCGCGGGCAGGAGACCGGCCCCGACGGCCAGCGCCGCGCCTATGACACCCAGGCCTATACCGAGGCCGAGATCGCCCGGGTCTGCCGCACCGCCTTTGAACTGGCCCGCGGTCGCAGCGGCCGCGTCTGTTCGGTCGACAAGGCCAATGTGATGGAGACCGGGGCCCTGTGGCGGACGGTGGCGACGGAGGTCGGGGCGCAATACCCGGACGTCGCCCTGAGCCATATGTATGCCGACAACTGCGCGATGCAGCTGGTGCGGCGACCCAAACAGTTCGACGTCATCGTCACCGACAACCTGTTCGGCGACATCCTGTCCGATGCTGCCGCGGCCCTGACCGGGTCACTGGGCCTGTTGCCGTCGGCCTCGCTGGCGGGGCTGGACGGGTCGGGGCGCAGCCGGGCGCTGTACGAGCCGATCCACGGCTCGGCCCCCGACATCGCCGGCACCGGCAAGGCCAATCCGATCGGCACCATCCTGTCGTTCGGCATGGCCTTGCGGCATTCGTTCAACGCGCCGCAGTCCGCCGGCCTGCTGGGGCGGGCGGTGCGCACCGTCGTGGCCTCGGGTGTGCGCACGCCGGACATCGCCGCAGAGGGCGTTGCCGCCGTCTCGACGGTCCGGATGACCGATGCGGTTCTGGCTGCCCTCGACGCCCTTTCGCCTGCCGCCCAACAATGAGGTTCGACCGATGAGCACCCGCGATCTGAACGGCGTGATGGACAGCATCGTCGGGCGGACCGACGACCTGGTCGCCCTGACCCGGGACCTGATCCGGTTTCCGACCGTCAATCCGCCCGGCGAGGCCTATCGGCCCTGTGCGGAATATATCGGCGACCGGCTGCGGAAGCGCGGCTTCCAGGTCGAATATGTCCGGGCGGTCGGCGCGCCCGGGGACTCGGACCGGTATCCGCGCATCAATGTCGTCGCCCGTCGTGAAGGGTCGCGCCCCGGCCCCTGCGTGCATTTCAACAGCCATATCGACGTGGTCGAGACCGGGGCGGGCTGGACCGTCGATCCGTTCGGCGGTGAGGTGAAGGACGGCAAGGTCTACGGTCGCGGGGCCTGTGACATGAAGGGGGGACTGGCGTCCTCCATCATCGCCGTCGAGGCCCTGATTGATTCCGGCCTCGACCTGCCCGGGGCGCTGGAGATTTCCGGCACGGTGGACGAGGAGTCGGGCGGCTATGGCGGCGTCGCCTATCTGGCCGAACGGGGCTGGTTCTCCAAACCGCGCGTCGATCATGTGATCATCCCCGAGCCGCTGAATGTGGACCGCGTCTGCATCGGCCACCGGGGCGTCTGGTGGGCCGAGATCGAGACGAAGGGGCGGATCGCCCACGGCTCCATGCCCTTTCTGGGCGATTCCGCCATTCGCCACATGGGGGCGGTGATGCAGTCGTTCGAGGACAAGCTCTATCCCGCCATGGCCCTGCGTCACTCGGATATGCCTGTGGTGCCCGAAGGCGCGCGCCAGTCGACGATGAACATCAACTCGATCCATGGCGGCCAGGGCGAGGAATTCGAGGGGTTGCCCGCGCCGTGCGTGGCCGACTCCTCGCGGATGATCATCGACCGGCGCTTCCTGATCGAGGAAAGCCTCGAGGACGTGCGCGGTGAGGTCGTGGCCCTGCTGGACGAACTGGCGGCGACGCGGCCAGAATTCAAATACAATATCAGGGACCTGTTCCAGGTCGCGCCCAGCATGGCCGACCGTGACGGGCCGGTGGCCAGTGTGACGGCGCGCGCTGTCGAGACGGTGCTGGGGCGCAAGGCGCAGTTCGTCTGCTCGCCCGGCACCTATGACCAGAAGCACGTCGACCGGATTGGCAAGCTCAGGGACTGCATCGCCTACGGGCCGGGCGTGCTGGATCTGGCGCACCAGCCCGACGAATGGGTCGGTATCGATGACATGGTCGCCGCCGCCCAGGTGATGGCGCGCGCCGCCTACGGCCTGCTGCACGGGGAGCGCTGAAGCGCGGGAAGCGGAGGGGAGCCCATGGACAATATCGTCGGTCCCAAGCTGCGGGTATTGCGGGCCAGGCTGGGCTTGAGTCAGCGCGCCCTGGCCCGGAAGGCGGGCATACCGTCCAGCACCGTCTCCCTGATTGAAAGCGGCAAGTCGAGCCCGTCGGTAGGCTCGCTCAAACGGTTGCTGGATGCCGCCGGCCTGTCGCTGGGCGAGTTCTTCAGCCAGGACTCCGATCCACGGCCCAGGGTGTTTTTCCGCAGTGACGAGCTGATGGAAATCGCCCAGGGCGAAGTCAGCTACCGGCAGCTGGGGCAGGGCCAGCCGTCGTCGCTGCAGATACTGCACGAAACCTATCAGCCGGGCGCGGACAGCGGCCGGGTGCCGCTGTCGCATAAGGGCGAGGAGGGGGGATTGCTGATCTCCGGTCGGCTGGAGGTGACGGTCGGTGACCAGATCCGCGTGCTGAAGGCCGGGGACGGCTATCTGTTCTCCAGCCTGCTGCCGCATCGGTTCCGCAATCCCGGTCGCGAGCCCTGTGTCGTCGTCAGCGCCTGCACCCCGCCGTCTTTCTGAGCCTGTCCCGATGCGGCCGTGCCGTGCTCTCTCCCGGGTTGGATAGTCGCATCGTTCGATCCGGGCGACACTCGCCCGGCCCCATATCCGCCCTGACCGCGAATTCCCGTCTCAGGCGTGGCGTCTCAAGTTTGGGACGCCGGACTATTTTTGCCGGTGTGGGTGGCTGCTACTTAACCGAAGTTTAACGACTAATTTCGACGGCCGCGTGGGCCGCCCGGCGTTCGTCGCCTGTCTGATCAGGGCGCAGCCCTGTGATCTTCCATAGTGGGCTGCCTGTCATGACTTCGATCAAATCCCGCGCCGTAGCCGGCAAGCGTTCGTCCTCGCGAGCGGCCAAACCGGCAGCCGGCGGCACGATCCGCAGCGGCCTGCTGGGCAGCACGGCCCTGGTGGCGGTGGGTCTGGCGGCGTCCGGGCCATGGCGCAGACCTACAATCCGGCCGGCGGCGGCACGATCGTCATCTCTGGCGGCGGCGCGACGACCGACAACACGGGCAGCGGCGGCGGCTTCCAGAATCTCGATGCCAACAGCCGGACGATCAACGGCGTCAGCATCACCAACACGACCGGCTCGCCGTCTGCCAGTGCGATCAACTTTACCCGCACGACCTTTTCGGGGAGCGGCGACGGGCTCACCTTTAATGGCACCAACACCCTGGTGGCGGCCGCGGGCGGCAATGCCATCACGCTCAGTTCCACGGGCGGCAACAACACCGGGATCGGATTCAACGGCACCCTGAACGCCACCGGGCTCAATGGCGTGGCCGTCTCGACTCTTGGCGATCTCTATCAAGGCGGTGCCGGCTCATTGAACCTGACGGCCCAGACGCCCGGCTCGGGGTCGGGCCTGCTGTGGACCGCGGCGAGCAGTATCGGTGACGTCAGTCTGAGCGGAGCCCTCAGCGCCACCAATTTCCAGTACGGGGCCAATCTGACTGCCACGACCGGCTATATCAATTTCACGACCGGAACGGGAGGCGCGATCACCGGAGCGACGACGGGGATTCGGGCCCAGGCGACCACCGGCGTTGATGTGGGCATCGGCAGTTCGATCGCTGCCACAACCACAGGCATTTCCGCGACCACGACCGCGGGTGCCGTCAGCGTTACAGCCACAGGTGCCATCACGGCCGCGACCGGCATCTCGACGACGGCCGTCAGCGGATCGACGGTCACAACCAGCGGCGGGGGCACGATAAACAGCACCTCGAATGGCGTCGGGACCGGGATCATCGCCACCAGCAGCGGCGGCACCACCCTGGACCCGTTTTCGATCAATGTCGGCGCGGCGATCGGCAACACCACGGCGCCTCTGACTGGCGTCGATGCTCGCAACACCGGAACCGGCACGGTATCGGTCACCAACACCGCGGCAGTCACCGCGACCGGCATCGCAATCTATTCGTCCAGCGCGGCGACCGCCGGTAACGTCCTGAACCTGAACGCCAACGTCACGGGCGGTGTCTTCGCGGTAAACACGGTAGGCCAAGGCTACACGGTCAATGTCGGCGCCGCCTCGACCGTGACGGGCAGCGGCACGAACAGTCGTGCGCTGATCATGCAGTCGGGCGCTGGCGTGGTTGTCAACTCTGGCACGATCCGGAACCTGAGCGGAGACGCGAACTCCGCAATCCAGTTCAGCCAGGCAGGTACCGTCACGAACACCGGTACCATCTCCTATGTCGGCAACCAGCTTGGGGCGATCTCTGCAAATAGCGGCCTGAGCGTCACCAATTCCGGGACGATCTCGTCCACCGGAGCCCAGCAAGTCGCCATCCTTTCGAGTGGCAACGGCACCTTTGCGACCTCGGTTACCAACCAGGCGGGCGGGTCGATCGTCGGCCTGATCGGGCTGTATAACTCAGGGTCGGGACTCAACACGCTCGACCTGCAAGCGGGCTCGACCACGGGAGGCGTGCGATCGTGGGCCGGCGGCGCCACGACTGCCAACATCGCTGGATCGCTGACGGGGGCCTACGATGCGTCGGTTGGCACCGGCGCGACAACGCTTACCTTGGCCGCCGGCGGCTCGATGCAGGGCGCGACCTTTGGTTCGGCCAGTGACACCTTTATTTGGCAAGGCGGCACGATCGGCGGCGTGATCAACGCCGGCACGGGCACCAATGCCTTCAGCAGCGCCCTGGGCATGGGCAGCGGCACGCTGAACCTTTCCAACATCACCAATTTCCAGACCCTGACCCACCAGTCGGGCACGGCAACCCTGAGCGGTGCCAGCGCCTCGCCGTTCACCACGATCCTGGCCGGCACCGGCGTGCCCTCGGGCACCCTGATCTTCAATGGTACCAATGGCCTGACCAGCGCCATCACGGTCAATGGTGCGGTCGTCCGCGCGGCGACGGCCAGTGGCTTCGGCACCGGCACCATCACCATGCTCGATCCGACCATCGAATATGGCGCGACCGGCACCTATGCCAACAACATCCTGCTGTCCGTGGCCTCACCCGCCAGCGCCGACCCCAGCACCTTCCGCGCCGATGCCGGAATCACGGCGACCCTGAGCGGTTCGCTGACCCGTGGCGGCGGCGATACCGCCCAACCCGTGGTCATCGGCGGCCTCGGCACCATCGTTCTGACCAACAGCGCCAACAGCTGGACCGGTTCCACCACCGTCAACGCCGGAGCGACCCTGCAGGGGACGGCCGCGACGATCTCGGGCAGCAGCATCATCACCAACGGCGTGCTGCAATACACGGCGACCGGTACGGTCAGCCAGGCGATCAGCGGCACGGGTGCCCTGACCGCGTCCGGTGGCGTGCTGACACTGACCGGAAGCAACATCTGGTCCGGTCTGACGACCGTGAACAGCGGAGTCACGCTGAGTGGAACCACCGGTTCGATCGCCGGCTCCAGTATCGTCAACAACGGCACGCTGACCTACACCAACACCACGGCGGGCACGGCGACCCAGAACATCTCCGGCTCGGGACAGATCAACGTTTCAGGCCTGGGTGCCGGGCAGGCGCTCACCTTCGCCGGCACTCTGACCAATGCCAACGGCATCGATATTCTGGACGGGTCGGCGATCGTGATCGCAGGCGACATGACCGCGACAAACGGTCCCGCGATCGCGTCCAACGCCGCAGGGATCAGCGTCACCAACCTGGGCACCATGAGCGCCGACGCCGGCTCGCCCCTCGGGACGATCAATCTCGGCCTGGGCGGCACGATCCTCAACGGGTCGGCCAGCAACACTACTGCGTCGATCACCGGCGGCTACGCGGCGATCTACAATACCGGCGGCGCCTTGATCGTCACCAACTATGGAGTGCTCGACGCCAACGGCTACGGCATCGTGGCCCAGGGCGGCAACGGGGCGTCGCCGACCAGTCTGACACTGGTGAACAGCGGTCGTATCACCGGCGGGGATGCCGCCGTCGTCGCCAACGACACGACGACCAGCAACAGCGTCACCAACACCTCGACCGGACTGATCAGAGGCGTCAACTATGGTGCCACCCTGCGCGGAACCTCAACGGTCAACAACAGCGGCGACATGGTCGGCGGCGTCAACGGCCTCTGGCTGATCGGCACGTCGACGACGAACCTGATCACCAACAGCGGCCGGATCGCATCGGGTACGATCGCCGGAAACGCCCAGGGCGGTGCGATAACCGTCAGCGGCGGGAGCGGGGTCGAACTGGCCGGAGGTACCATCAACAATCTGGCGGGCGGCCAGATTCTGGGCAATACCGCCGGCATCAACTCTTCAGCGGGCAATCTGTCGGTCACCAACGGCGGCCAGATCAGCGGCGTCTCGGGCATTCGGGCCAGCGGCGGCGCGGCGACGATCGTCAACGCGGGCACCGTCACCGGCAGCGGGACCACGGTCAGCACGGGGGGCATCGTCACCGGTGCCGGCGGCTCGATCACCAACCAGGCCGGCGGCCAGATCACCGGCACCATCGGCATCCAGTCGACCGGCGGCACCCTGGCGCTGATCAATTCCGGCACGATCACGGGCACCAACGTGGGGCTGGCCGGCGTCAATGCGGTCGGGTCCGGCAGCGTGATCACCAACCACGCCACAATCCGGGGCGGTGCCCAGGCGGTCTTGCTGAACAACGGCGGTACGGTCCACAACCTCGGTGCCTCCAGCGTCCTCGGCACGACCAATACGGCGGCGCTGACCGATGCGTCGGGCATCTATTCCAACGGCGCGCTGACCCTGACCAACGAGGGCACGATCAGCACCGCCAGCACCGGCGCGAGTCACGGCGTCCAGGTTCTGGGCGTGGCCGCGATCACGAATACCGGCTCCATTACGGCCGCGAACGGATCCGGCGTCTACTTCAACGGCGGCGGCAGCAGCCTGGTCAATTCGGGCACGGTCACGGGCGGGGCCAGCGCCTCCATCGGCTACGGCGTCCAGAACGCGGCTGCGAGCGGCCTGTCGACCATCACCAACCAGGCCGGCGGCGTGATCGGCGGCGGGGCGGGGTCGATCCTGCTGAACGGGGCGGGCAACACCACCATCGACCTGCAAGCCGGATCGACCACGACCGGCCAGATTCTGTCGAACGCCGGCGGCACGCATACGGTGACCATCGCGGGGGCCCTGAACGGGGCCTACAACGCGGCGACCGGCTCGGGCATCGACACCCTGACCCTGACCTCGACCGGCTCGATCACCGGCGCGGTGACCCTGGGGGCCGGCAACGACACCTTCAACTGGCAGGGCGGCACGATCGGCAGCACGATCGACGGCGGCACCGGCACGGCCGATGTGTTCAACAGCGTTCTGGGCACGGGTGTCAGCGGGTCGCTCTCCTTGAGTAACCTTTCCAATTTCGAGACCTACAATCACCAGTCCGGTACGCTGACCCTCACCGGCAGCCGGACCGGGGGCGCGGTCTGGACCATCGCGGCGGGCACTACCCTGAACGTCGCGGGCTCGCTCTCCAACGTCGGCGGTACCGGGTTCGGGATCACGGCGAACGGGGCAGCGACCGTGAACGTCCTTGAAACGGGTGTGCTCAACAACTGGGTCGGCATCTATTTCAACAGTGCCAGCACCAGCACGGTCGCCAACGCCGGGGCAATCACCGCAACACAGGCGGGGATCACGACCTCGTCGGGCCCGGTCAACGTCACCAACGCCAGCACCGGAACGATCAGTTCGTCTGCCAGTGACGCAATCCGGTTGGGTTACGGCCCCAGTACGATCACGAACAGCGGTGTGATCACCGGTTCCACCACCGGCTATGGCGTCAACACAACCTCCGGCGCGACGACGGTCAACAACAACGCCGGGACGATTTCAGGTGGCACTGCGGGCCTGCGAATGGGGCTGGTTAGCGGCACCAGCTACGGCGGGCTTTTGACGGTCACGAATGCCGCGGGCGCACAAATCACCGGCGGAACCGGGATCGAGACAGTCGGAACCGGTGCCCTGACGCTCAACAATTCCGGCCGCGTTCTCGGCGGGGCCAATGGCGCGATTGTCGCCAACGGCAGCGGCGCGGTCTCGATCACCAACAATGCCGGCGGCCAGATCGTGGCCAGCGGCGGCAATGCCATCTCGAGCATCGGGACGGCGACGATCACCAACGCCGGTCTGATCGGCAATGGCACGGTCGACGGCGGCGGGGTCTATACGGCCGGCGGCACCGGCTATGCGATCAACATCGCCGGCGGCACGATCACCAATTCGGGCACCATCACCGGCGGATCGTCGGGCGTCTTTTCGTCCAACGGCCTGACCCTGACCAATACCGGGACGATCACGGGTGACACCGGCCTGCAGGCCGGCCTGTACCGCGACGCGGTGACGGTGCTGAACGCGCCGGCCACCATCCTCAACGCCGGCACGATCAGTGCGCCGGTCTATTCAGCGGTGCTGATCCAGGGCGGAACGGTCACCAATGCCGCAGCCGGGTCGATGAACGGCGGCACGGACTCGACGTACGGTGTGGCGGTCCAGTTTTCAGCCACGGGCGGCACCTTCACCAACTACGGCAGCGCGACCGGCGCGGGCGCGGGCGGAGTCCGGGTCAATGACCCCGGCGCGGCCACGACGATCACCCTGCACGCCGGGTCGACCACGGGCGCGATCCTGCTCAGCGGCGGCAACGACACCCTGTCGATCTACAACGGCCGTGGCACCGACAGCCTGGCGACGGTCGACGGGACCAGCGGTATCACCCTGCAGAACGCCGGCACCCTGGCCGCGGCCTCGGTCGGGGCGATCGACATGGGCGGCGGCACCAATACGCTGGTGCTGGCCGGTACCGGCGACGGCACGGCGGCCAATGGTGCGGCGGGCACGATGTTCAACGGCTCGACCAGCGGGGTCAGTGACCTGTCCAAGATCGACAGCGGTCTGTGGACCCTGACCGGGTCCGGCACCTACACCGGCACGACGACGGTGTCGGGCGGCACGTTGCGGGTGCTCGACACGGGCGACGGGCTGGGAGAGGGCGCGGTCTCGATCGCCTCGGGCGCGACGCTCAATTTCGACAACCAGACCGGCGGTCTGATCAATGTCGAGGGCAACACCTTTACCGGTGCCGGCCGACTGCTGTTTACCGGCAGCAATGCCGACACTGACACGGCCCTGGGCAATGGCGGCAACGGCAATGTCATGATCGCCCTGTCGCAGGGCGGCCTGATCGACGTGCAAAGCGGCCGTCTGCTGGGCAGCAGCTCCGTCCAGGGCTTCTGGACCAACAATTTGGGCAGCCTGAACATCGCGGCGGGCGCGCGTTTTGACACGGTCGAGGGTCTGGTGCGGGTCGACGCCCTGACCGGGGCCGGGGCCCTGGCGGGCGGCTATGACGGCACCGTGCCGCTCACGGTCGGCGTCGCCGGCGGTTCGGGTACGTTCAGCGGCACCATCACCGACAACCTCGATTTCGCCAATCGCTATCTGGCCCTGACCAAGGTCGGGGCCGGCACCCAGACGCTGTCGGGCACCAACACCTATACCGGCCAGACCTCGATCGAGGGCGGCACGCTGGAGGTCCGCAACGGATCGGCGATCGACGACTCCGGCGTGGTTTCGGTGTCGTCGGGTGCGACCTTCCTGGTCTCCAATGCCGAGACCATCGGCCGGTTGAGCGGCGCGGGCGCGGTCAATCTGGCCGGCGGGGCCCTGACCCTGGCCGACAGTTCCGGCACCTACAGCGGGGCCCTTTCGGGCGTCGGCAGCCTGGTGCTGTCGGGCGGTTCGCTGTCGCTGGGCGGGGCGCTGACCAATGCCGGCGGTCTGGTGCTGGGCGGCACGACCGCGGCGAGCCTGCTGTCCACCGGGTCGATCACCGTCGCCGGCAACGCCGTGACGATGACCGGCACGGCGAACAGTCTCACCAATGCGGGAACCGTTTCCAGCTCTGGCGGGACGGGGGTGACCGCGGCAGGGGCCATGACCCTGGTCAACACTGCGGGCGGGACGATCTCGGGCCAGACCGGCGTCTATGCCGCCGGAGTGGGCACGGTGACCAATGCCGCGGGGGCCTCGATCACGGCCGGCAGCCTCAACAACACCGTGCGTCTGGCCGGGAACGGATCGAGCCTGACCAATGCCGGCACGATCAGCGGCACGACCAATTTCGCCGGCGTGTTCTTCGACGGCTCGGGCACGGTCACCAACCAGGCCGGTGGCCTGATCAGCAATACGTCGACGGCGGTTCAGTTCGCCGGAGCCGGGTCGGTGCTCGACAATGCCGGGACAATCTCGAACACCAATGCCTATTCCGCCGTCTATTTCGGTGACTCGGGATCGGTTGTGAACCGGGCTGGCGGTGGCATCGCCGGCGACAGCTGGGGCGTCCAGATCAATGGGGCCAACGGTGCCGTCTCCAATGCCGGGTCGATCACGGCCGGTGCGCGCGCCGTGCATCTGACGGGCGCGAATGCCACCCTGGGCAACAGCGGCGTGATCAGCGGCGGCCAGCATGGCGTCGTGTCCCTGGGAACCGCGACGGTCAGCAACGACCTCGGCGGGGCCATCGCCGGAACGATCTATAGTGCGGTTTACGTCGGTGGAGCCGGCAGCACCGTTACCAATGCCGGTCTGATGACGGGCGGCAACGCCGCCATCTATGTCACCGGTGCCGGCACCGCTGTGACCAACACCGGCACCATCCGCATCACCGGGGGCAGCGACAATACCGTCGTCAGCGGCGTCTATTCGTCGGCCGGGGGAACCACGGTCACCAACAGCGGCCAGATTGACAGCAGCCTTGACGGCGGGCGCGGCATCTATCTGGCCGGCGGTACGGGCGCGATCACCAACCAGTCGGGCGGCACGATCGCGGGCAATGGCACCGGGGCGGCGATCCTGCTGACCGGAGCCGGCTACACCCTGGACCTGCAGGCCGGCTCGACGGTCGACGGCCTGATCGACGCCTCGGCGGCGACCGGGCTGAATACCGTGACCCTGGGGGGCACCCTGAACGGCGGCTACGCCGGCGGCACGGGTGCCGACGACATCATGCTGACCGGCGGCATGAGCGTCTCGGGACTGATCGACGGCGGCACTGGCACCGACGCCCTGATACTGGGCGGCGCGATCGACGGCAGCCTCGACATCAGCCAGACGACCGGCTTCGAGAGCCGGACCATGAATGGCACCGGCGTCTGGACTCTCAGCGGGACAGATGATGGCTCGGCCGACTGGACCCTGAACAGCGGTACCCTGCGCCTGTCAGGCGGCCAGTCGATCAACAGCTGGAACGTCGTCCAGGTCAACAGCGGCGCGACCCTGTCGGTCGGTGACAGTGAAGCCATCAACGCCCTGAACGGGGCCGGGTCGGTCGTGATCGACGGCAACCAGACCCTGTGGGTCGGAAGCCATGGCGGCGACAGCCTGTTCAGCGGCGTCATCTCCGGGGCCGGTGGTCTGTCGCAGAGCGGCGCGGGCAGCCTGACCCTGTCGGGAGCCAATACCTATACGGGCGACACGAGGGTCAACTCCGGAACGCTTCGGCTGGGGGGCGACAATGTCATCGCCGACGCGTCACGTCTGATTGTTGAGCGGGACGCGATCCTTGACCTGAACGGTTTCAACGACACCGTGGCTCTGGCCCTGCTCAACGGCACGGTCAACAGCACCGTCGGCACCCCCGGCGTGGCCTCCGATCAGGCCCAGGTCATCCCGGCCCTCGACACCGGCGGCAAGGGGTCGGACGGCCCGCTGACGCTGCCGGTCGCGACCGGCACCGGCACCCTGACGGCGGGCGAGTACCAGCTGAACGGGGCGACCGTGAACGCCAACCTCGGCACCGGCAATCTGTTCAACACCGGCGGGGTCTCGACCCTGAACGGCACGGCCGCGGCCGGGTCGGTCTCGGTCCAGACCGGGACCCTGGTTCTGGGCGCATCGAACCGTCTGGCCGATACGGCCACGGTCTCGGTCTCGACCGGGGCGACGCTGGACCTGCAGGCCTTCAACGATACCGTGGGTCTGGCCCTGCTGAATGGCACACTCGCCGGCACCGGCAGCCTGACTGCAGCCCAGTACCAGCTGAGTGGCGCGACGGTGAACGCCAACCTTGGCGCGGGCAGCCTGTTCCACCTGGGCGGCACTTCGGTGCTGAACGGCACGGCGGCCGCAAATGCGGTTTCGGTCCAGGCCGGGACGCTGCGTCTGGGCGCATCGCACCGTCTGGCCGACACGGCCATGCTTTCGGTTTCGAATGGCGCGACCTTCGACGTCAACGGTCGCACCGAAACCATCGGCGCGCTGTACGGCACGGGCACGGTCGCCATCGGCGCGGGTCAGCTTAGCTTCGGCGGGGCGGACTCGGCCTTCGGTGGCAGCGTGTCGGGCAGTGGGTCCCTGGTCCATACCAGCGGCCTGTTCACCCTGATGGGCAGTCACACCCTGGCGACGTTGCGCAATACCGGCGGCGAGCTGCGCTTCCTCGGTGCCACCACCGGCGGCGTCGCCGTCAGCGGTGGCAGCCTGACCGGCGCGGGCACCATCGGCGGGGCCCTGGCGGTCTCGGGCGGCGCGACCCTGTCGCCCGGCCTGGCCGGACAGGCCAACGGCCTGGGCACCTTCTCGGCCGGCAGCCTGACCCTGAACGGTGCCACCCTGGCGCTGGATGTTCTGGGAACGGCCGGCGGCAACCAGATCGACCGTGTGGCGATCACCGGAACCGCCACCCTGACCGGTGGTACTGTGGCCCCGACCTTCAGCAGCCCGGCCAATGGCTATGACTTCTCGACCCGCTACCAGTTCCTGAGCGCCGGCCAGCTGGTCGGCACCTTCAGCAACGGTACCAGCTTCACCGCCGCCCCGGCCCAGTCGGGTCTGTTCTGGCGGGTGCGCTATGACCTGGCTCCGAACACGGCGGTGCTGGAGCTGCGCAACCTGGTCGATTTTGACCTGGGCACGAGCGGCACCGGCAACCAGAATGCGGTGGCCCGGGCCCTGACCGGCGGCCAGCTCCAGGCGTCGGACGACTGGGCCGCTGTACTGGGCCTGACGGTGGATATGAACACCGCCCAGCGTCAGGCCGCGTTCAACAGTATGGGGGGCGAGGCCCTGGCCGACATGTCGACGACGCTGTTGTCGGCCAATGACGCCTTCATGGAAGCGGTTCGCGACGCCGGGGCTGCCCGTAACCCGGGCACGGCCCCGCTCAGCTTCGGCAGCGCCTTCAGCTTCGTCGGAGGTCGTGACGGGACTGCGGCCATGGTCACCGGCGTGCTCGACGCCTTTGACCCGTCGGCCGCGGCCGGTACCAGTCGGGGCGGCTGGGTCTCGGTCCAGGCCAGTGACATCGATCTCGAGGGCAAGAACGGCCAGGCCGATCTGCAGACGCGGCTGAACGGCTTCTCCGGCGGCTATGCCGTCGGGACCGGCGACTATGTGGTGGGCGCAGCGGCCGGGGCGACCCGGGTCGAGGGCGACGTCTTCGCACGCCAGTCCAGCTTCGAGAGCGACATGATCCACGCTGCCGGCTATGCCCGCTTCGACGACGGGCGCTGGGCCGCCAGCCTGACCGCCTCGATCTATGAAGGCGAGCTGGACAGCGCGCGCACTGTGACGGTCGGGGCCTTCACCGGCCAGGCCCTGGGCCGGACCCATGGTGAGGGTGGTTCGGTCTCGGCCGGCATCGCCCGCCGCTTCGTCGACGACAGCGGCGGCTCGGTCTCGGTCGGGCTGATGGAGACGATATCGCGCAGCACGCTCGATGCCTTCACCGAAACGGGTGCCGGCGGCCTGTCGCTGGAGGTCGCCGACCAGGAGCGTAACTGGCAGACGACGCAGGTTAACCTGCGTGGAACCCAGGACTACCGGGTCAACGGCCAGCCACTGCGGCTGTACGACGGACTGGGCGTCCTGGTCACGACCGGCGACCGCGAGGCCCTGGCCGACATGCGCTTCAGCGGGGCTGCGACCGGCTTCGGCGGCTTCACGGTCGAGGGGGCCCAGGCCGCCCCGCTGGCCGCGGTCACCGAGTTCGGTCTGGAATACCAGCCGCGCGAAGGCCTGACCCTGTCGACCGGGTACCGCGCCGTGCTCAGCGACCGCCTGAACGACAACCAGATCGGTGCCCGTCTCAGCGTTGTCTGGTAGCCTGACGCCGCCCCCCCGCCCCACACGGGGCGGTGGGGGCAGGCCAACGACGACTTGTCTCCGCTAAACTGGCTGCGGCTGACCATGAGCACTGCCGAATAGCGGGATAGTGCAGAATGCGAAAAATGCACTGAGATTGGGAGAGGGCAGGGACCGCGTTGCGCCACTGGCGGACATCCATTGCCGGCGACACACCGGACATTGCTGGGGCCGTTCGGGGCGTCGTGCTGCGGGCCCGAACGCCGCCATCCTCGCCAGCCGCCAGTAGCATAGCCGAAGACTGCCACTGGCATTGCCGACCCTCCCGTTGAAAGCTACACAGGCAACCGGAGCCCTTCATTGCCGCACGTTCTTCGCCACCTCTGTATCGGTCTGTGCGTCGCCATGTTGGCGGCGCTCAACCTGCATGGCGTGGTCGAGTCCCAACACACGGGGGCCCATGCAGCCGATTGGCCTGCGGTGGCTCTTGTCGATGGACTGGATGCTCATGACGCTGCTCATATCCACGTCGCGCCTGATGTAGCGCTTGAACCCGATCAGGATCGTGGGGTCGACGAAGCGCCCCCGGTCGGCCACCACCATCACGGCGGCGCAGATGTCCACGGGGCGATGCCGGCAATCGGTGGGGACGCGACATCGGCTCCGACGTTGATTTCTGCCCTACGGTCTCCGGGGTCTGATCCCGCTGTGGCCGGCCTCACCGGCGACGGGCCTGAATACCCTCCCAAACGGATGCGCACGGTCGTCTGAACCGTCGCGGCCGTTCGGCTGCGCGCAACCCGTTTCTTGGAGATACCCTTGAAGACCCCGATCGCCGGCTCTGCCGGATCGTGGGCGCGTTTCGCGGCCGTTTCGGCCGTGGCGCTCTCACTGGCGGCCTCGCCGACCCATTCCGCCATGGCCCAGGAGCCCTCCGGCTCTGTCGCCAATACGCCGACGCTGTCCCTTGAGCGGGCCCTTGCGCGCGCCGTTGAGGTGGACCCCGGACTGCCCGGCGTGGAGGCGCGCGCGCGCGCCGGTGACGCCGCCGTGCGTCAGGCCGACGTCCGGCCCAATCCAACGCTGGGTCTGATGGTCGAGAACCTTCCCACTCTGGGGGGCGGCAATATCATCGACCGCACCGAGACGACCCTGTCCTGGGAGCAGCGGTTTGAGCGGGGCGGCGACCGGTCGGCGCGCGTGGCTCTGGCGCGGGGCGAATCCGCCCTTGTCCAGGCCGACGCCGCGATCCGACGGCTGGATCGGCTGGAACAGGTGCAGCGCGCCTGGGCGGAGGCCCTCGGTGCCCAGGCCGACCTCGAGATCGCGCGCGAACGTCTCGCCCTGGCCGAACGCTTCCAGACGGAAGTGCAGCGTCGGGTCGACATGGCGCGCGACCCCCTGTTCGCCGGGGCCCGCGCCGAGGCGGAGCTCGCGCAGGCGCAGATCGACTTCGATCAGGCCGGGATACAGGCCCGTCTGGCCCGCGCCACCTTGGGACGTTTCTGGATCGGCGCGTCCGACTTCTCACTGGACCCGGCGGATTTCGAGGACACCAGCGCCGCCCGCGAAGCCGCAGACGACGCCACCATGATTGATCTCGCGGGACTGGCCGCGCAGCGAGATGTCGCCCGGGCCCGCGTCCGCGTCGAACAGGCCCGGGCCACGCCTGATGCGACGGTCAGCGTCGGCGTCCGGCATTTCTGGGACGGGCAGGACCTCGGCCTGGTCGTCGGCGGCTCCATCCCGCTCGGCCGTTATGACCGGAACGAGGGGGCGATCGAACGGGCCCGGTTAGAAGGCGTCGCCGCCGAGGCCGACATGACGGCGCTCCGCCAGGAGCGCGAACGGGAGATCGCCCGGCTTCAGGTCCTGCTGGCGTCGCGGGCGCTGGAGGCGCGACGGATCGCCGAAGAGACCCTGCCGCAGGCGGAACGCGCCGTTGTCCTCGTGCGTGAAGGATTCGCGCGGGGCGGCTTCTCCTACAATGACGTCATGGCCGCCCAGACGGCCCTCCTCGCCACGAAGGCCCGCCGGGTCGCCGTGCTCAAACAGTTTCATATCGACCGCGCCCGCCTTGACCGGCTGACCGGCGCGCACGCCGACCTGCTCGGCCTGGAGACCCAGTCATGATCCGGCACACCCTCTCGCGGCGCGTCCTCGCTGCCGCTTTCGTGGCCCTCGCGGTCGGCCTCTCCGCCTGCGGCCAGGGGTCGGCGGAGAAGGCGGAAGGCGAAACTGCCGCCGGTGAATACGAGCGTGGACCCCATCGCGGACGGATGCTGCGCGACGGCGACTTCGCGCTGGAGATCACCCTCTACGAGGAAGGGCCCGAGCCTCTGTTCCGCCTCTATCCCTACGTCAGGGACAAGCCGGTCGATCCACGTCAGGTCCAGGCCGCCATCACCCTCAGCCGCCTCGGCCCGAAGACCGACCGCTTCGCCTTCACCGCCGAGAGTGACTATCTGGCCTCGCCGGGCGTGGTTTTTGAACCCCACTCGTTCGATGTGGTGGTGACGGCGGCGCACGACGGCAAGCAGCATCGCTGGACCTATGCCTCCTACGAGGGGCGCACCACCATCTCGGCGGATGCGGCCCGGGCAGGCGGCGTCACCGTCGAGCGCGTCGGCCCCGCAACCCTCGGCGAAACCCTGCCGCTGACCGGCCGGGTCGAGATCACGCCGGAAGGACAGGCCGAGGTCCACGCTCGCTACCCCGGGCGCGTGATGGCCCTGAATGTGGCGCTCGGCAGCCGGGTCTCGCGCGGCCAGGTCATCGCCCGCGTGGAGTCCAGCGAGAGCCTTCAGACCTATGCGATCACCGCGCCCATCTCGGGCATGATCGTGGCCAAGAACGTCAACGTCGGCTCCATCACCGGCGGCGGCGAGCCGATGCTGATGATCGGCGACCCGACCCGGCTGCACGCCGAGTTCCTGCTCTATCCGCGCGACGCTGAACGGGTGCGGGCGGGCCAGCCCATCACGGTCAAGAGCCTGGCCGGGGACTACACCTTCACCGGCCGGATCGAGGCGGTTCTGCCCTCGACCGACCTGACCAGCCAGGTCCTGATCGCCCATGTCGATCTGCCCTATCAGGGCGGCATCTGGCGGCCCGGCCTCGGCGTGTCGGGCGAGGTGCAGGTCGGAGCAGGCGAGGTCCCCTTGGCGGTCCGCACCAGGGCTCTCCAGCCCTTCCGCGACTTCACCGTCGTCTATGCCCGTTTCGGCACGACCTATGAGGTGCGGATGCTGGAACTGGGCCGTCGCACACCGGAATGGACCGAGGTCGTCGGCGGCATCGATCCCGGCGTCGAATACGTCGTGGACGGTGCCTTCCTGATCCGCGCGGACGTCGAGAAGTCCGGCGCGAGCCACGACCACTAGGGGCCGGATCACCATGCTTGAACGCATCATCGCGCTGTCGATCCGCTTCCGCTGGATCGTCATGGCGCTCGTGGTCCTGGCCTGCGCCGTGGGCGTCTGGAGTTTCCAGCGCCTGCCCATCGACGCCACACCGGACATCACCAACGTCCAGGTCCAGATCAACACCGAGGCACCCGGCTTCTCGCCGCTGGAGTCGGAACAGCGGATCACCTTCCCGGTCGAGACCGCCATCGCCGGTGTTCCCGGGCTGGAATACACCCGCTCCGTCTCCCGCTACGGGCTGAGCCAGGTGACGGCCGTCTTCGAGGACGGCACGGACATCTATTTCGCCCGCCAGCTGGTCAATGAGCGGCTTCAGGCGGCGCGGGGCCAGCTTCCCGAGGGCCTGACGCCCGAGCTCGGCCCCATCGCCACCGGCCTCGGCGAGATCTTCATGTATACGATCGAGGCCGAGCGCGGCGCGCGGCGGCCTGATGGCGAACTGTACACGCCCGAAGACCTGCGAACCCTGCAGGACTGGGTGATCCGGCCGCAGCTGCGCAACACGCCCGGCGTCACCGAGGTCAACACCATCGGCGGCTTCGAGCGGCAGTATCACGTCACCCCCTGGCCGGACCGTCTGGTCGCCTACGGCGTCACCATGGCCGAGGTGGTCGAGGCGCTGAACCGCAACAACGCCAATGTCGGTGCCGGCTA
>CAXBHG010000019.1:0-24222 GCA_963975385.1 uncultured Brevundimonas sp. | reverse complement strand
TCCTGGCCGTGATCCGCGCCGACCTGCTGCAGGTGAAGGCCGAGTTCGCCGTGCCCCGCCGCACCGAGATCGGCGACGGCGATTTCGAGCTGGAAGACGAAGACCTGATCCCGCGCGAGGATATGGTCGTGACCGTGACCCACGGCGGCTATGTCAAACGGGTGGCGCTGAATGCCTACCGGACCCAGCATCGCGGCGGCAAGGGCAAGTCGGGCATGACGATGAAGGACGAGGACGCCATCGTCGGCGTATTCTCGGCCTCGACCCATACGCCGGTGCTGTTCTTCGCCACCAACGGCAAGGCCTACAAGCTGAAGACCTGGCGGCTGCCGCTGGGCGGGCCGACCTCGCGCGGCAAGGCCTTCGTCAACCTGCTGCCGATCGAGCCCGGCGACAGCATCATGAACGTCCTGCCCCTGCCCGAGGACGAGGCGGAGTGGGGCAATTTCGACATCATGTTCGCCACCCGCTCGGGTGACGTGCGCCGCAACAAGCTCAGCGACTTCGCCACCGTCAACCGGGCCGGCAAGATCGCGATGAAGCTGGAGGACGGCGATCACATGGTCGGGGTCGCCCTGTGCACCGCCGACGACGATGTGATGCTGACGACTGCCCTGGGCCGGGCGATCCGCTTCAAGGCCGACGATGTGCGCGTGTTCAAGGGCCGGGATTCGACCGGCGTGCGCGGCGTTCGCCTGAAGGACGGCGACCAGGTGATCTCCATGGCCGTGCTGGGCCGGGTCGACGCCACGCCGGACGAGCGGTCGGCCTATGTCAAACACGCCACGGCCATGCGCCGCGCGGCCGGTGACGGTGACGATGACACCGCGGTGGTCGAGGCGGACGACGAGGACGAGGGCAACGGCGACGCCGCCCTGTCGATCGAGCGGATCGCCGAACTGGGCGCGGCCGAGCAGTTCATCCTGACCGTGACCGAGACCGGCTTCGGCAAACGGTCGTCGGCCTATGAATACCGGCGTACCGGTCGCGGCGGCCAGGGGCTGACGGCGCACGGTCTGGGCGGGCGGGCAGGGGACCGACTGGCGGCCTCCTTCCCGGTCGAGGACGGCGACGAACTGTTGCTGGTCACCTCGGGCGGGCAGATGATCCGCACCCCGGTCAGCCAGGTCCGTACCGTCGGCCGCACCAGCCAGGGGGTGACCATCTTCCGCACCGCCGAGGGTGAGCGGGTCGTCTCGGTCGAGCGCCTGGCCGAGGTCGAGGGCGGGACCGAGGATGCGGGCGGGGACGATGCCGGCACCGAGGGCGAGGGCGGCGACGCCTGATCCATGGCCGTCGACCGCGCGATCCTGGTCGAAGGCGCGCCGGCCACCGAGGCCGAGCTGGCCTGTCTCGCCCTGGTCAACTACGGGGCCTACACCTCCTTCCGGGTGGAGGAGGGCGGCGTCCGGGGGCTGGACCTGCATCTGGCGCGGCTTGAGGCCTCGGCAGTCGACCTGTTCGGCGAGCCTGTCGGCGAGCCGCGTCTGCGCGAATTGATGCGTACGGCCCTAGGCGATTGCCAGGAGGCGTGGCTGCGCGTCAGTCTGTTTTCGCCGGAAATCGGCCCGCGGACGCCGGGCTGGACCGGTCGCCCCCAGGTCATGACTGCGGTATCGCCGCCGCCCCCGCCGCTGGCCGATCGCGTGCGCGTTCAGGTCCAGACCCATGTCCGTGACGCCGCCCATCTCAAGCACACAGCGACCTTTCCCCTGATCCGGGCTCGCCGGCAGGCGCGCGCGGCGGGGTTTGACGACGCCCTGTTCACCGACGCCGACGGCCGGATATCCGAAGGCACGCTGTGGAATATCGGCTTAATTCGCGGGGAGACGGTGGTCTGGCCGCAGGCCCCGATGCTGGCGGGTGTGACCCAGGCCCTGATCGAACGCGGCCTTGCCTCGGTCGGGCTGGAGGCCGTCAGCGCGCCCGTGCGACTGGCGGATCTCGGCGGGTTCGACGGGGCCTTCCTGTGCAACAGCGCCACCCCGGCCTGCGCCATTACCGCGATCGGGGATGTGGCCTTCGCCGGGGCGGACGCGATGATCGCGCGCCTGGACCAGGCCTGGCGGTCAAACCCGCGTCAGACGATCTAGGCCCGGCGGCGGGTGGCTGCTAGACCTGTGCACTGCAGCGGAGAAAACGCCATGCGTATCGGGCTTTATCCCGGAACATTCGATCCGGTGACCAATGGCCACATGGATATCATCGGCCGGGCCGTGAAGCTGGTGGACCGGCTGGTCATCGGCGTGGCCCAGAACGACGAAAAGGGTCCGCTGTTCACCACCGCCGAGCGGGTGGAGATGGTGCGCGCCGAGGTGGTCGGGATCGACGCCGAGATCGTGGTCGAGCCCTTCTCGACCCTGCTGATGCATTTCGCCGAGACCCTCGGGGCGCAGATGATCGTGCGCGGCCTGCGCGCGGTCGCCGACTTCGAATACGAATTCCAGATGACGGCGATGAACCAGCGTCTCAATGCCGACATCGAGACCGTGTTTCTGATGGCCGATCCGCGCCATCAGGCCGTGGCCTCGCGTCTGGTCAAGGAGATCGCCCGTCTGGACGGCGCGATCGACAGTTTTGTCAGCCCGTCGGTGGCCGAACAGGTCCGGGCCAAGGTCAAGGGACTCGCATGAGCAAACCATTCGGAATTCCGGCGGCGACCGCCGCCGCCGTCGCCCTGCTGGCGGGGAGCAGCCTGGCATCGGCCCAGACGGCCGCGCCGGGGGACTGGCGCACGGTCGCACCCGAAAACCTGCTGGTCATCGACACGACCAAGGGCCGGGTGCTGGTCGAGCTGGAGCCGCGCGTGGCCCCGAACCACATCGTGCGTATCCGGACCCTGGCCGACCAGGGCTTCTATGACGGCATCGTCTTCCACCGGGTGATCGCGGGCTTCATGGCCCAGACCGGCGATCCGACCGGTACCGGGATGAACGGCAGCGAGTTGCCGGACCTCGCCGGTGAGTTCAGCTTCCGCCGCGGCCCTGACAGCGGCTTCGTCGCCATTCCGAACAGTGGCGAGGGCCTGCGCGGTATCCTCGGTTCGATGCCGGTCGTGACCCAGCCCGACGCGCAGATGTTCGTCACCGCCGACTTCAAGACGTCCGCCAACGGCCTGTTCTGTCCAGCCGTCGTCGGCATGGCCCGCTCGAGCACGGCGGACAGCGCCAACAGCCAGTTCTTTCTGATGATGGACGAAAACGTCAATCTGAACGGCCTGTACACGACCTTCGGCCGGGTGGTCCTGGGGCAGGATGTGGTCAGGGCGCTGAAGACGGGCCCGGAGGGGGCCGACGGTCGCGTCAGCGAGTCGCCCGATTCCATGACCCGCGTCCGCACCGCCGCAGCCCTGCCCGCCGGCGAGCGTCCGGCCGTCCGGGTGTTGTCGCCGGCGTCGGCGGCCTTTCTGGCCGAGGTTGAACGGGTCCGGGCCGCGCGTGGCGCACAGTTCAGCATCTGTGACGTACAGCCGGCCGTCGAAGTGGTCGGCGGCTGACCATGTCCGCGGGAGGGGCAACGATGAGGCGAGCAATTGCGATCCTGGCCGGACTGGCCATCGGTACAGCGGCCGGCGTGGCCCAGGCTCAGGACGTCGGCGGACCGCCGCCTCCGGCCGCGTCGCGCGCCATGGCCAGCGCGGTCAGCGAATGGCGCACGGTGCCGGCGGCGAATCTTCTGATCATCGACACCAACCGGGGCCGGATCCTGCTGGAAATGGCCCCGGAGGTCGCGCCCCAGCATGTCGAACGTATCCGGCTGCTGGCCCGCGCCGGCTTTTTTGACGGCCTGACCTGGCACCGGGTGATCGACTGGTTCATGGCCCAGACCGGCGATCCGCTGGGCAATGGCGAGGGCCAGAGCCCCTATCCGGACCTGGCGGCCGAGTTCACCTTCCGTCGCGACGCCGCCGTGCCCTTTACCGCGGTTGCCGCCCCGGCCGGGGCGCTGGTGGGCTTCGTCCACTCCCTGCCGGTGCAGACCCAGCCGGATGCGGCCATGGCCCTGACCGGCGACGGCAAGGTGCACGGCTGGGGCCTGTACTGCCCGGGCGTGGCCGGCATGGCCCGCGATGAGGACAATGACACCGCCAACAGCCAGTTCTTCCTGATGCGCCAGGCCTATCCGGCGCTGGACAAGCGCTACACGGTCTGGGGGACGGTGGTGTCAGGGCTGGACGTGGTGCGGGCGTTGAAATCGGGGGGCGGCGACAATGGCATGGTTGCGTCCGATCCGGACCGGATGACCCGGGTGCGGGTCGCGGCGGACCTGCCCGAGGTCGGGCGTCCGGTTGTGCGGGTGCTGGACACGGAGTCCGCAGGCTTCCGCACCCTGGCCGAGCAGGTGCGACAGGCGCGGGGGGCCGACTTCTCGGTGTGCGACATCACCCTGCCGGTCGACGTCTCCCAGGCTCAGGTCGTCGCCGGCGGCTGAGGCCGGCCACGGCCGCGATTGCGTCGCCGCCGGGCAGGGCGACGATCCTCACGCATGCGTTTCAGCAGCAGGCCCTCGCGCAGGCCGCGGTCGGCGACGCGGACCCGTTCGCACGGCCACGCCCGCTGCACGGCGGCCATGATGGCGGCACCGGCCAGGACCAGATCGGCCCGGTCCGGCCCGATACAGGCCTCGGCTGCGCGGCCGTCCGGGCCGAGGGCCTGC
The DNA here is from genome assembly GCA_963975385.1 of uncultured Brevundimonas sp. Classification (GTDB taxonomy): domain Bacteria; phylum Pseudomonadota; class Alphaproteobacteria; order Caulobacterales; family Caulobacteraceae; genus Brevundimonas. The sequence goes on along the minus strand of CAXBHG010000019.1, from coordinate 19,566 downwards.
AGGGTCCCGGTCGCGCGTTCGCAATCGTCGCGCGTCATCCACAGACCGTCGACCCGGTTGCGCTGGTAGCGGTCGAGACCGAGATGGATGCCCGCCAGGCTGGTGATGGCGCCCGAGGTGCCGACCATATGGGCCCGTCCGCCGGCGAAGATCGCATGCAGGTCGGGTGCGACGTCCGCCACCGCGAGGGCGATGCCCATGTCGGCGACCATGGCCTCGAACCATTGGTCGTGGCCGGACACCGGCTCGGGGTGGCGTTCGGCCAGGGTGACGACCCCGATCGGAGCCGACATCCAGCCGACGGTCCGGAAGCGGCCTTCCTCGCGGCGCAGCCACGACAGCTCGGTCGAGCCGCCCCCGACGTCGACGACCAGAATGGCCTCGGCCGCGGTGTCGAACAGGTTGAGGCAGCCCTCAACCGCCAGCCGGGCTTCCTCGACCGGATCGATGATGCGCAGCTGCAGGCCGGTACCGACGCGTACCCGTTCGATGAATTCCGCGCCATTGCTTGCCTGGCGGCAGGCCTGGGTGGCGACGGCGGACAGGCGGGGGGACTCCAGACCCTTGCGGGCCACGCGCTCGGCACACTGCGCCAGCGCCTGATAGGCCCGTTCCATGGCGTCGTCATCCAGTCGGCCGGTGCGTGTCAGGCCTTCGCCGAGGCGGACGATGCGGCTGAAGGAATCGACCACATGGAAGCCGTCACGCGAAGGTTTCGCGATCAGCAGACGACAATTATTGGTCCCCAGGTCGAGCGCACCATAAAGTGGCGCATCCCGGCCTGTTGCCCCTTGACCTGCAGGCCGTCGGGGCCGGGACCGGTCGTCGCGCCTCGCGGGCGCGCCGTCGATCTCCGGCATGGCCGAACTTTCAAATGGGCGGTCCAGAACGGCGCCCGTCCCGGTCATCGTAGTCCTGTGGTGTCGCCGGTGCCAAGCCAAACTGTCGCGAAAATGAACGGAGACACGGGCATCCCGCTCAGGGGCGGGGATGCAGGATGGGGGTATGATGAATGCCCAGACTGCCAAATTCGGCCTCGGCCAGATTGTCCGCCATCGCGACAACGCCTTTCGTGGCGTGGTCGTCGACGTCGACGCCACCTATGCCGGACCGGCCGACGAGCCGACCGCCGCCCAGGCGGATGAGCCCTTCTACCAGATCTATGCGATCGGCGAGGAAAGCGGCTTTGTCGTCTATGCCGCCGAGGCCATGCTGGAGGCCGACGACGAACTGTCGCGCCTGCCGCAGGCCGACGAGGCCCGGATGTTCCGCGTCGACGCCCGAGGTCATATGGCGCCGCGAACGCATCAGATCCATTGACGGCCGGGTGACTGATGACGCCATGGGAGTGAAGGACTAGACTGGCCCCAGCCGTCGTCAGAGTGCAGTGCAGGAGCGCGTCCATGTCCGATTTCGAGCACGTCTTTGAAACCCCGCCCGAGGGTGCGGCCGCTGACTGGACCATCCCGCAGGACTGGGACGCCTATTCGGATGTCGAGCACCGGACCTGGGATACCCTGTATGCGCGGCAAATGAAGATCCTGCCGGGCCGGGCCTGCGATGTCTTCATGCAGGGACTGAAGGCGCTGGATCTGAACACCGGGGGTATCCCCGATTTCGCGGTGATGAATCCCAAGCTGCAGGCCCTGACCGGCTGGACCGTGGTGTGCGTGCCCGGCCTTGTGCCGGATGAGGTCTTCTTCGATCACCTGGCCAACAGGCGGTTTCCGTCGGGCCAGTTCATCCGCAAGCCGGACCAGCTGGACTATCTGCAGGAACCGGACATCTTTCATGATGTCTTCGGCCATGTACCGATGCTGACCGACCCGGATTTCGCCGCCTATATGGAGGCCTATGGCAAGGGCGGGCAGCGGGCCGCCGGCCTGGGCATGCTGCCGAACCTGGCGCGCCTTTACTGGTACACGGTCGAGTTCGGCCTGATGCAGGACACGGACGGTCTGCGCATCTACGGGGCGGGGATTGTGTCCTCGGCAACCGAGAGCGTGTTCGCGCTCGAGGACCCGTCGCCGAACCGCCTGGGCTTCGAGCTGGAGCGGGTGATGCGCACCCTGTACCGGATCGACGACTTCCAGCAGGTCTATTTCGTCATCGACTCGATCGAGGCGCTGAAGGCCGAGACCCTGAAGGATTTCGGCCCCATCTATCAGCGGCTGAAGGGGGCGGAGGACATCGCCATCGATGCCATCCTGCCCGAAGACCGGGTCTTTACCCGGGGTACCCAGGCCTATGCCGCCCGGGGCGGCCGCTTCGCCGCCTGACCGCCCCGACTGATCAGTCGGCGTGGACGATCAGACTGGCCTTGCGGGTGTCGCGCATGAAGATGAAGACCAGCAGGGACACGCCGATCATGCCGGTGACATACCAGTAGAAGGCGCTCTCGATGCCGATGTCCTTGAACCACAGGGCCATGCCCTCGGCGGTGCCGCCGAACACCGCATTGGCGATGGCATAGGGCAGGGCCACCCCCAGGGCGCGGATATGGGCCGGGAACAGCTCGGCCTTCACCACGGCGTTGATGGCCGTATAGCCCGAGACGATCACCAGGGCGCTCATCGACAGGGCGAAGGCGACCCACGGGCTCTGGGCCGTCGACAGGGCGGTCATGATCGGCACGGTGAACAATACCCCGCCGACGCCGAAGGCGATCATCACCGGGCGGCGACCGATACGGTCCGACAGGGCCCCGACCGCCGGCTGCAGCAGCATGAAGACCAGCAGGGCGGCGGCGCTGATCCCGGTCGCCGTGGCCTTGGTGAAGCCGGTCGTGTTGACGAGGAATTTCTGCAGATAGGTGGTGTAGGTATAGAAGGCCAATGTGCCCCCGGCGGTCAGGCCCAGCACCAGCAGGGCCTCCCTGGGGTGTTTCAGCACCAGCAACAGGGCGCTGGATTTCGGGGCCTCGGCCGTGTCGGTGGCGATGAAGGCACGGGTCTCGTCCAGACGCCGCCGCAGCCAGAAGACGATCACCGCCAGGGCCGCCCCGACGACGAAGGGCACCCGCCAGCCCCAGGTGGTCAGCTGGGCCTCGTTGAGCGTGTTCTGCAGTCCGATCAGCAGCACCAGGGCCAGCAGCTGGCCCGAGATCAGGGTGACGTACTGGAAGCTGGACCAGAAGCCGCGGTTCTTCGCCGTGGCCATCTCGGACAGATAGGTGGCCGAGGAGCCGTATTCGCCGCCGACGCTGAGCCCCTGGATCATTCGCGCCAGCAGCAACAGGGCCGGGGCCCCCAGGCCGATGGTGGCATAGCCGGGGGTGCAGGCGATGATCAGGCTGCCGGTGCACATCAGGGTCACGGACAGGGTCAGGCCCGCCTTGCGCCCGCGCCGGTCGGCATAGACGCCCATGACCCAGGCCCCGATCGGCCGCATGAAGAAGCCGATGGCGAAGACGGCGGCGGACTGGAGCAGCTGCACCGTATCGTTGCCGGCGGGAAAGAAGACCGGGGCGAAATAGAGGGCAAAGGCCGAATAGGCGAACCAGTCGAACCACTCGACCAGATTGCCGGCCGAGCCGCCGATGATGTTGCGCAGGCGGCGGGCGGGGGTCATGGGGCTGTCGCTCACGTCGCGCTTTCGGGGGGGCGTCGGACGGTCAGGGCGACGGCGATGGTGAAGACGGCCAGGGCCAATTCGACCACGCGCTGGGCCGCGCCATACCATTCAAAGCCCGGGTGCAGCAGCCAGATGGCGGCCGCGGCCGGGATGCCGCAGGCCAGCCCCAAGGGATACAGATACCGTCCGTGGCTCCAGCGTCGCGCGCCCAGGGCGATCAGGCAGATGCCGGCGATTCCGGCCAGATAGCCGATACCCCCGAACACATCGTGCAGGATCGCCGAGGGCGTCGGGTCGGCCAGGCTGCATTCGAAGGCACAGGGAAAGACTCCGCCGAACATCAGGCCCAGACCATTGAGGGCGCTGAGGCCGAAGCCGGCCGTGGCCAGAACGGAGCGGGGAAACAGGCCGATACACAGCAACCAGAACAGGGTCAGCAGCGCGCCCGAGACGATGAAGCCCATGCTGACCGCCGGACCGGTGACAGCGCCGGTCGCGCCCAGTTCGCTGATGAACTGGGTCAGGTGGTCGTAGTCGGGATAGACCAGCCCCCCGGCCACGGTCAGGATCGCCAGGATCAGGACGCTGAGGACCGCGCAGCCGAAGGCCAGATTTCTGATCACGCTGGAACTCCCCCGAACCGGTCCGGTGACGCTAGCCGGGTTCGCGCCGCTCGCCAAACGACTGCGACCTGAGCGCGTCAGCCGCGCTGGAACGGATAGAAGCCGGAACCGAGATCGAGGATACCGCACAGTTCGTCCAGCGCGCCGCGGCTTTCGGCCAGCAGCTGCGGATCGGCGAGATCGGCGGGGGCCAGGCTGTCGCGGTACCAGTGGTTGGCCCAGGTCGACAGGCGGGCGTGCAGGGCGTCGCTCAGCCGCATGGCCGGATTGGTCGCCGCCTGTTCGGCCTCGGTCAGGACCACGCGCAGGCGCAGGCAGGCGGGGCCGCCGCCGTTGCGCATCGACTGTCGCACATCGACATAGCGCACCGCCCCGATCGGACCGTTGGAGGCGGCCAGCCTCTCGGCCACCGCATGGCTGCGCGGATTGTCGCGGGTCTCGGTCGGGCAGATCAGGGTCAGCCGGTCCTCGCCGGGAATCTGCACCAGCATGGAGTTGAACAGATAAGAGCTGATGGCGTCGGCCAGGGGCAGGTCGGCGGCCGAGACCTCGACGAACTGCGGGTCGAACAGGCCGTCGGCGGCGGCGCGGATGGCGGCCTTGGTGTCCGCCGTGTCCTCGAAGGCCAGTTCGTGGAAGAACAGGGTGTCCAGCGCCCCGACGCAGACCACGTCATTGTGGAAGGTGCCGCCGGCGATGGCGGCACGCGACTGGCGCGGGAACACCGGCCGTCCGGCCTGATGGCGGCGGGCGATGGCCTGTGAGGCCTCATGCGTCTGGCGGGCCGGGAAGGCGTCGGCCCAGGGCTCGAACGCCTCGCGACCCCAGACCAGCAGATTGACCCCGGGCGCGCCATGTTCGGCGCACAGACGCACATGGTTGGCGGCCCCCTCGTCGGCCAGATGGGCCACGGCGGGCAGGGCGTCATGGACGGCGAACCGGGCCGGGTCGGGGAAGAGGGCGTCCAGCGCCCGCTTGGTCTGGGCGTGTTCCAGGCTGCGGTGCAGGTTGGTGTGCAGATTGGCCGGGGTGAAATGGACCCGGCCGTCGGCGGCGTCGGCGCTGGGCGTCACGGTCGCGGCATTGGCGGCCCACATCGGCGAGGCCGAACAGGCGGCGGCGGCGAAGCCGGGGGCCTCCTTCCACGCCCGTTCCAGCACGGCGGCGTCGCTGCCGGTGAAGCCGAGGCTGCTCAGGAAGGGGATGTCGGGCCGCTCATGCGGCGGCAGCACATATTGCGGCAGGCCCAGGTCGGCCAGGGTCTTCATCTTGTCGAGCCCCTGCAGCACGGCCGCGCGCGGGTTCGAGGCCTCACCCTTGTTCAGGCTGGAGGCCAGATTGCCGGGGCTTAGCCCGGCATAGGAATGGGTCGGGCCGATCAGGCCGTCGGCATTGGCTTCGACGGCGGGCGTCAAGTGCGCAGCCCCTTGATCTCACCTTCGATGTTCTTCACGGCCCCGGCCTCGAAACTGGCGACCGGATAGGCGCAGTAGTCGGCGGCATAGTAGGCGCTGGGCCGGTGGTTGCCGCTGGCCCCCAGGCCGCCGAACGGCATGTTGCCGGCGGCCCCGGTGGTCGGGCGGTTGAAATTGACGACGCCGGCGCGGATGCGGCGGATGAAATGGTCCCAGTGGGCCGGGTTGTCGCTGACCAGACCGGCGCTGAGGCCGTAGCGGGTGGCATTGGCCTCGGCGATGGCGGCGTCGAAACTGGCGGCGCGGGTCACCGACAGGAAGGGGGCGAACATCTCCTCGTCCGGCACGGTGACGCCGGTGACCTCGATGATGGCCGGTTTGACGAAGGCTCCGGGCAGGTTGTCGACCGGACCCGAGGCACGGATGACCCGGGCCCCGGCATCGATGCGCTGCTGCAGGGCGGACAGGGCGGCCTCGGCGGCCCTGGGCGAGATCAGGGGGCCGCCATAGGGCTCGGACGGGCTGTTCCACGGGGCGAAGATCAGCCGGTCGACCAGGGCGGCGACGGCCTCGATGATGGCGTCACCCTGCGGACCCTCGGGCACGATCAGGCGGCGGGCGCAGGAACAGCGCTGGCCGGTGGTGATGAAGGCGGACTGGACCACGATCCCGGCCACGGCCTCGGCGTCGGCCGCGTCCCAGACCACCAGCGGATTGTTGCCGCCCAGTTCCAGGGCGAGGATCACGTGCGGGTCCTCGGCGAATTTCTTGCGGAAATGCGCGCCCGCGGCCCCCGAGCCGGTGAACATCAGGGCATCGATCGGCTGGTCCAGCAGGGCCGCGCCGGTGTCGCGCGCGCCCTGGATCAGGTTGAACACGCCGGTCGGCAGGTCGGCCTCGGCCAGGCATTCGGCCATCAGCTGGCCGGTGTGCGGGGTCTCTTCCGACGGTTTGAACACCACGGTGTCGCCAGCCAGCAGGGCCGGGACGATATGGCCGTTGGGCAGGTGGCCGGGGAAGTTGAACGGGCCCAGCACCGCGGCGACGCCGTGCGGCCGGTGGCGCAGGGTGGCGGTGCCGAACGGAGTCTCGCTGGTGCGTTCGCCGGTGCGTTCGTCATAGGCCTTGATCGACAGGTCGACCTTGCCGGCCATCGAGCCCAGCTCGGCCGTGGTCTCCCACAGGGCCTTGCCGGTCTCGCGGCTGATGGCCTCGGCCATGGCCGGGGCCCGGGCCTTCAGCGCCGCCTGATAGCGCAGCATGGCGTCGATCCGGTCCTGACGTGGGCGGTCGGCCCAGTCGGGGAAGGCCGTACGGGCGGCGGTCACGGCGGCGGCGGTCCCGGCCGGGGTGGCGGCGAAGCCCTCCCAGACCGTGTCGCCGGTGGCGGGATCGAATGAGGTGAAACGGGTCATGGGGCTGTTCTCATCATTCCGGGGCTCAGGCCTTCACGCGCACGACGTCGCCGGTCCGGACCTTCAGGGCATCGGCGGTTTCGGCGGACAGGGTGGCGACATCGCCCTCGATGCCGACCTTCTGGCGCACGGCCCGGAAGGCGGTGACGGAGTTGGTCGAGATCAGCGACGGCAGCTCGGCCTCGACATGGTCGGCGATGGCCACGGTCATCGGCCGGGCGTCGCGCACGGTACGGATATTGTCGCGACCGCAGGCCACGGTCGGCCCGGCGTCGAAGATGTCGACCAGGCCGTTGGGGCGGAAGCCCTCGGACTCCAGCAGGGCCATGGCCGGCACGCCCTGCGGATGCACCTTGCCGATCACCGCCCGGGCCGGTTCGGGCAGCAGTTCGACATAGATCGGGTGGCGCGGGGCCAGGTCGAGGATGAACTGTTTGTCGGTCGAGCCGGTCATCATGTCGGCCTCGTCGAACGGCATCGGGAAGAATTTGTGGGCCACATGGTCCCAGAACGGGCAGCCGCCGTCGGGGGTGAAGACCCCGCGCAGCTCGGCCAGGACATTCTCGTTGAACAGTTCGGGCTGGGCCCCGATCAGCATGTAACGGGCCTGGCTGAGCAGGCGACCGGCTCCGCCCTTGCGGCGGTCGGCCTTGAGGAACAGGGAGCCGACCTCGGACCAGCCGGTGCATTCATTGACCAGCACCAGGGTCTGGTGGTCCAGCTTGACGTCGACCGAGGGCGAGGACTGGGTATTGGTCACCACCCGGAACGAGAAGAAGGGCCGGTTCAGCCCCACCGCCGCCTTGACCGAGCCGATGCCGTCGACGTCGCCGGTGTCGGTCTCTTCCAGCATGACTGTGTACCAGCAGGCCGTGGGCTCCAGCTTGCCGGAAAAGCTGTCGCGGCTGAGGTCAAGGCGTTCGGACAGCTGGTCCGGATCCTCGGGCAGGCTGGTGAAGCCCGGGCCGCTGAGGATGGCGAGTTCAAGCAGATGGTCCAGATCGGCCGGACCGGCGGGGCGCACAACAAGCATGGATTTACATCGTCTCCAGACGCAGGGCCTTCAGCCGTTCGGCGTCGATCTCGCCCGAGGCGATCTTGCACAGGATCAGGGTGCTCAGCTGGGCCCGTTCCACGAAACTGTCGGGCCAGGCGAATTCCTGGTCCGAGTGAATGTCGCCGCCGCGGACACCCAGGGTGTCGATATTGGGCAGGCCCGCCGCGTGCAGATTGTTGCCCTCGCACACGCCGCCCGAGGGCGACCAGGCGATCGGCTGGCCCAGCAGGGCCCCGGCCTCGCGCACGGCCTCGAACAGGGCGGCCTGGGAGGCGTCCATCGGCTTGGGCGGGCGGGTAAAGCCGCCGTGCAGGTCCAGGGTCAGGCCCGCGAACGGCGGGGTGGCGGCGATCTCGCGCACGGCGGCCAGGGTCCAGTCGGCGGCGGCCTTGTCGGGGACCCGAACGTTGAAGCGGACCACGGCATTGTCGGCCACGACGTTCAGCGGCGCGCCGCCCGAGATCTTGGCCACATTGACGGTGACGCCCTCGTGCCGGCCGTTCAGGGCGTGCAGGGCGGCGGCGAGGATGGCGGCCCCGGCCACGGCATTGGCCCCCTCGTGGAAGGCGCGTCCGGCATGGGCGGCCTTGCCCGAGACGATCAGGTGGAAATTGCCGCTGCCCTTGCGGGCCCCGGCCATGGAGCCGTCGGACATGGCCGGCTCATAGGTCAGACCGACATGGCCGCGCGCGCCCAGTTCGGCCAGCAGCGGGGCCGAGGCGGGCGAGCCGATCTCCTCGTCCGGGGACAGCAGCACGGTCCAGCCGACGCGGGCCCGGTCGGGGTGGGTCTCGAAGGCTTCCAGCGCGGCCAGCATGACCGAGATGCCGCCCTTCATGTCGGCGACGCCGGGGCCGTTCAGGGCCCCGTCGGCGCGGGTGACCACGGTCTGGAAGGCGCTGTCGACCGGGAAGACGGTGTCATAGTGGCCGGTCAGGACCACCTGGATTGGAGCCTCGGGGCGGCAGGTGATCTTCAGGGCGTCGGCATGGGCCTCGGTGCGGACCGAGCCGTCGTCACCGACGGTGGTCGAGCCCTTTGTGGCGATACGGACCACCTCGGCCGGCAGGGTCCGGGCCTCGGCCTCCAGCACCGCCAGCATGGCGTTCAGACCCTCGGCGTTGCGGCTGCCCGAATTGATCGCCGCCCAGGCGATGGTGCGGTCGATGATCGCGGTTTCGCGCGCTGCGACGTGGTCGAGCGCGGTCTGGTCGTGAGGGAGAATTTGCATGCGCGCGGACCCTAGCGGGACGGAGGCCAAAGGTGAAGGTGAAGTCTCCGCGAGTTGCCTCTTCGATTTGACGACGATGCAAGGTAGCGTTGCGGGGAAACAGGGGGAAATCATTATGAGCAACTGGATCAAGGCCGCGAATCCGCTGGCGGGGATCGTCGGACCGGACGAGGCGCGGACGGCGGCGCGGATGAGCGCGGTGGCGCTCTGGCTGTCGGCGGGCTGGGGTGCCGTCGGCTTTGTCTGGATGATGAACAACCTGGAGCAAATCCAGGCGGCGATGACCTCGGCGGTGGCCGTCCAGACCGAAGGCCAGTCGGCTGAAGCGATCGCCCTGGCCAATTCGATCGTCGCCAACGGGGCCCAGACCGGTCTGATCTTTGCGGGCATCATCGTCGTGATTCAGGTGGCGCTGGGGTGGTACCAGTGGACCCGGCCCAACCGCTATATTCCGATCGTCTTCCTGCTGTTGTCGGCCTATGCGCTGGCGACCGACGTGGTCGGCATCATCAACGCGGGCGGCCTGGCCGAGGCGACGGCGATGAACCCGGGCTGGCGTACGGTCGCAAGCCTGGTGGTGGTTGCCCTGTGCACCCTGTTGCATTTCGCCGGCCTGCGCGGTGCGATAAAGCTCAACCCTACGGACAACTGATCGCCCCCTCCCCGCAAGGGGAGGGTCGCCCTACCGGTTGGGACGACGGTCCGTACCGGTCGCGCCCGGAGCCCGGGACTGACGACGCCAGCGAATCGACAGGCTGGCGTCGCCCTGTCCGCCGAACTGGGAGCTGACAGCCAGGTTGCGCCGCACCTGCCACTCGACATTGACCGCCGCGCCGCCCTCGCCGCCACCGATGATCTCCAGATAGACGTCGTCGGAGATGTAGCGTCCGCCGGCGACGGTCAGGGCCGAGGCCTCGCCGCCGAAGGACAGCCGGTCCAGTCCGGCCAGTTCGCGCAGGTTGCCGATCACGTCAAAACCGCCGCCCCCGGCCAGGGAGGCCACACCCGAGGCAAGCTGGGCCGCTTCGAATGGCGACAGCTGCGAGGCCGATCGCCCGAACAGGACCTGGGACAGGATCTCGTCCTGGGGCAGGGACGGGGTCGAGGTCAGGGCGATCTTCGGCGACTCCGCCGTGCCGGTGACCCGGATTGTCGCCGTCAGGGCCGGGTCGTCGCGGACCGCCGACAGGTTCAGGCGGATTCTGGCCGGATTGGTCGACAGGCTGACCGTGCCCTGGTCATCAAAGACGAAACGTTTTCCGGCGAACTCGTAGTCGCCGCGGATCACATTGGCATTGCCGGTCAGGATGGGGCGGGCAATGGAGCCGGTGACCCGGGCATCGACGCTCATGGCCACGTTCAGGCCGCGCCCGACCACCACGATGTCACCGCCGCGTGACCGCAGGCCGATGTCGAGGCCGATCTGGACACCGCGTGACCGGGCCTGGGTGTCGGTCACCGGATCGCCGCCGGGACGATTGACCTCGACCACGTCCATACGGACGATGCCGGTCGAGCCCGGCACATTGGCCTCGATGCGCGCTTCGTCGATGTCCATCTGGCCGGTCAGCTGGATCTTGCCGTCCGCGGCGCGCGTGACCGTAACCGGTCCGGTTGCGCGGGCCCGGGCAATGTCATTGTCGATGATGCGAAACCGGGTCAGGGCCAGCTGGAAGCTGGAGGCCGAGCCCTGGCGCAGGCCGATGCGGCCGTCACCGGACACCGTGCCCCCGGCCGCGTCACCGGCGCTGAAGGTCTGGATCAGGGCCGTGGTGTCATCGAACCGGCTGGCCAGGGTCATATTGGCCAGACGCACGCCGGTGGTGGTGTCGCGGAAGGTGCCGTCCGTCAAATCGAGGCGGCCGTTCAGCCGGGGTTCGTTCAGGCTGCCGGCCAGGGTGGCATTGGCATTGATCTGGCCGGCCAGCGACCGCTCGCCACCCAGGAACAGGTCCCAGATCGGCTGAACCTGGCCCTGGATCGAGACTGTGCCCGCCATCGGACGGGTGCGGGCCACCGCCAGCCGCAGCGGCGCGGCCGAGGCGACGACCGGCAGGGTCATGTCGACCAGCGCGGTCACGGCCCCCTCGTCGCGAACATCGGCCTTGATGCTCAGGCTGTTGTCGACCAGCAGGGCGTTCAGTGTGCCGTCGATGTCCAGGCCGCGCGGGGCGTCGATGCTGCGGACATCCTGCAGGGTGACATTGGCCGAGCCGGACAGGTCGTCGCCGGTCCCGCGCAGGGCGATGCGACCGGTGACGCGGCCGCGCATGTCGGGGGCCAGGGAGCCAAGCTCGACACTGGTCAGGTCAGCCTGGAAGATGGCGGCATTGGAGTCCTGGCGAAGTTCACCCAGCAGCACGCCCCCCCCGACCCCGACGTCGAGCCGGATCAGACGACCGTCACCGGACAGGGCGACCACCGCCGGGTTGCGGGTGCTGAAGGCGATGTCGCGCACCCGGCCGCCACCGCGCAGGACGACGGTCTGGGCGTCCGTCTGTCGCGAATAGGTGCCGGCGCCGTTGAACTGGACCGGGATGGTCCCGCCGACATCGGCCGACAGGGTGAAGGGCAGGCTGGCCAGGGTGCCGGTGCCGTTCAGGTCCAGGGTCCGCAGCACATAGGCGGAGCCGACCAGCCGCACATTGCGGCCCCGGACATTGACAATGGCGGCGCTGGTCGAGGCCTGGCCCCGGTCTTCCGTCAGACGGATTCGACCGTCAGCGGTGCCGGTGGCGAGGAAGGCCCCGGGGCGGGCGGTGAAGGTCAGGTCAGCGCTGGACGGCACCCGGCTGGACAGGCCGATGGCACCGCTGGCCGCGAGCCCGCCGGCGTTCAGATCGACGTCGGTCAGGCGGATGCGGTCGCCTTCGAGGAAGAAATTTCCCGAGGCTGTGGCGGGTCCGTATTTCGACCCCGCGGCGAGGGAGAGGCGGCCATCGGATGCGTCATCACCGCGGCGGAAACTGAGAACCAGATCCGCCTGGGTCAGATTCAGCGGCCCGGCCGCCACGCTGTCGAAATGGGCGCGCAGGTCGGCCCGGGGATTGGCCAGGGTGCCGGTCAGGGCCCCGTCGCCGGTCATGGTGCCCATGACCTCGACCGGACCGACTCCAAACGGACCCTCCGCGGTCCAGTCCAGCGCCAGACGCATGCGGCCGTCGCCCTCGATCAGGCCGCGGGCGCTGGCCCGCCCGGCCGCCCCCGTCAGGCGGGCGGGCTCGATCTCCAGCTTTCCGGACGTGAAACTTCCGTCCAGTTGCAGCCGCGGCGCGGCCCCCAGCAGGCGGTCCAATTCCGCCATACCGGTCCTCAGCCGCTGGCCCCGCGCATCGAAGTTCAGCCGCCACGGGGCGGCCGGCCCGGCGGCGACGGCACTGACCGCCCCGCCGAGGGACCCACCGGCCCCGGTGCGCAGTCGGCCCAGATCGGTTATGGCCGCGCGGCCGCGGAAGCTCAGCGCCCCACCCAGGTTGCGGCCGCCGGTGCCGGTGATTTCGAGTGCCTGCCCACGGGCCTCGATCCGTTCCAGCAGGACCGCGCCGTCGATCGAGCGGGTGGCCTTCAGTTGAATCCGGGGTGTGGCCCCCAGCAGAGTCCCGACCACACCGGCGGGCGACCCGCCTGTCGCCGTCAGGTCCGTGTCGACGGTGTAGCGCCCGTCGCGGGCCTGAAGGTCCAGCGGTCCGGCGAACCGGGCAGCGCGGTAGCTGATCAGGTCAGTGGCGGAAAGGGCCGCCGCCCCGTCCAGGGTCCAGACCGAGGCGTTGCCCTTGAATACACCGGTCCAGGCCGCCGCCCCGGCGACCGGACGATCCAGAATGCGGCTCAGCGACGGCGTGGACACTTCGATCTGGATACCGTCCGGCGCGCTGCGGTCGGACAATCGGATGCTGCCGCGGGCGCGCGAGTTGATATTGTCGGCCCGCAGCCGCCAGGCGATGCCCTGAAAACCTTCGTGGCCGGTATCCGGCACGGTCGCAAATCCGAACCGTGCCTTGCGGCCGACGCGGCGGATAAAGGGTCGCAGCAGGTCGGAGCCGGAGAAGTCGATAAAGCCGCCGATCCGGGCCCCGTCCTCGCCGTACCGGCCCTTGACGATCAGGGGGGTGAAGTCGCCGGTGCGCACGACGGCGTCGACGATCTCGCCGTTGACGACCGCTGTGGCGGAGAACGGCTGGTCCGGGGAATAGCCCAGGGCCCCGGCAATCGGCCCGCCCCGGGCTTCACTGGCCCGCAGGTTGACGCGCATGTCCTCGATCTTGCCGCCGAAGGCCGCGGTCATGCGCAGGAAGTCACCGTCGCGGCTGTTGCTCAGAGCGCTGACGGCGGCCGTCTTTGTCCCCCTGCGCGGCATGTCAGCCTCGCCGGTCAGCTTCCAGCGGCCGTATTCCTTGCTGAAGTCTTCCAGAAGCTCGACATCGGCGCTGAAGGAATCGATGTCGATGGCCAGCGGCATGGGCCCGGGCGGTTCCAGGGACGGCTCGACCTCGGGCCGGCGGATCAGGCGCACGACGTCAGCCGTGACGGTGGTCGCATGGAAGCGGCGGCCGACGAGGGCCCAGTAAGACCAGTCGACATGGACCTTGCGCGCCTCGAGCCACACGCCCTTGGCATCGGTGACCGTGACCCGGTCGATGGTGAAGTCGTCGAACAGGTCGCCCCGGACTCCCTCGACGCTCAGCCGACCGAATCTGCCGATCTTCTGGCCGGTGGCGAAGGTGGTGACCAGGTTGCGCCCGGAGTCCGACAACAGGTACATCCGGCCCCCGACCAGGCCGACGACCAGCAGGGCCAGCAGGGCAGCCGTGGCGATGCCGCCGAAGAAGGCCAGGGCCTGCAGGCGCGTGCGTTTCTTCCGGGCGGTCTCTGCCAGGGTGTCGGCGACCTCGGGCGGGTCGGTTTCCGGGGGCAGGGGCCCGGTCAAAACGCCTGGCCGATGCTGACATACACCTGGAAATCGGCATCGCCTTCGCGCTTGTCGAGCGGAAAGGCCACGTCGGCGCGGATCGGGCCGAACGGCAATTTATAGCGGACCCCGATACCGGCCCCGTAACGCAGGTTGGACACGTCCGGTGTCGGCTGGAAGCCAACCGAGCCGGCGTCGAGGAAGACGACGGCCCCGAAGCCGCGGCCCACCTCCTGACGCAGCTCGACCGAGGTCTCGAACAGGGACAGGCCACCGCGCGGGGTGTTGTCCGGCAGCCGGGGGCCGACCCCCTGATAGGTGAAGCCACGCACCGAACCGCCGCCGCCCGAATAGAACAGACGATCGGACGGCACCGACAACTCACTTCCGCCGAGGATCGAGCCGAGCCGGAAACGGCCTGCCAGAATGGTCTTCGCCCCGTCCCGGAGTGGCAGGTAGCCGGTGATCTGGCTTTCGCTGCGCAGGAAGGCCAGGCTTTCCTCGCCGTCCACGACCGTCGGCTGTGCGGACAGGGTCATCCGCCAGCCCCGGGTCGGGTCCAGCGGATCGTTGGAGCGGTCGAGATAGGCGTTGCCCCGGCCCGTCAGGATAACCAGGTCGCGGTTGAAATTGATCGGGGTACTGGTCAGCGGGTCAAAGCGGTTTTCGTCGTAGTTGCCGGCATCGACCCCGACGCCGTAGCTGATCCAGGACGTCCGGCCGAGCCGCTGACGCAGGTCGGCGGCCAGGCTAACCGCCGTGCGCCGGTAGGCGTCGGTATCTTCGTTCACCAGCGCGCCGGACAGCGTCAGGGTGCGGCCGGGGCGTCGCCAGTGGGGCAGGCTGAGGTCGGCACCGATGCGGCTGTCGATATTGGCCAGCCGGGCCTGGTAGCGGAGTGTGTCGGCGCGCCCGAAGCGGTTGTAGTGGGTCCAGATCACGTCCACACCCGACCCTTCGGCGGTCGAGAAGGTGGCCCCCGCCTCAAGAATGCGGCGGGGCCGGTCCGTCAGGGAGACGATGATCGGGCGCAGGCCGTCGGCATTGACCTGGTCCTGCGGGGACAGGGCGACGCCGACACCGTCATAGACGCCGGTTTCCAGCAGGCGGCGTTCCAGTTCGGCGACCTGGTCAGGATCGTAGCGATCGCCCGGCGTCCACGGGGCCAGGCCGATGACCCAGGCGGGGTTGGTCGGGCCGCGGGTCTCCAGACGTACGCCGTCCAGCTGCACCAGCCGTCCGGCCTGGATGTGGAATTCCGGATCGACGGTGAAGGTCTCATGGTCGACGACGACCCGGCGCGGCCGGGTGGTGGCGTCAGCGTAGCCGCGACGCGTCAGGCCGGCCACGATACGCCCCTCGGCGGCGATTACATTGACGGCCCGCCCGGGTTCGCCCGCCGTCAGGCCGATCTCGTCCGTCACGGCCGCGCCGGTGTCGGGATCAGGGGCCGGCTCGGCCCACAGTATGCTGGGTTCGGTCAGCAGAAACCGCCGACCCGGCTGGATGTCGATGAGGGCGACGGGATTTTCATCGCCCTCCACCACATCCTGGATCGTCGCCTGGTAATAGCCTTCGGAGCGCAACAGGGCGTCGGCGGCCTCGACCGCGCTGCGGGCGCGGCGGCGTGCCTCGAAGCGGCTGTCGGGCGCCCCGTCGACCTCACCGATGGCGCGTTCCAGCTGGCTGCGCAGGGCACCGTCCATCTCACCCCGGATCTGGGCCCGGGGCTCGGCCGCCGCGGCGGTGGCCCAGCTCAACCCGAACACAAGCCCGGTGAGAAATAGATAGAGCCTGGGCGTCAAACTCGAACCTTCGACAACGTCAGTCAGGAGAGCCCGGGAGCGGACGGCGCGCCGGGCCAGGGCCCGCCATCGCATTCGCCTGTGGCGCTCCCGTGGCGGAACCACGGCCCACGGGGTCAGTAAAAGAGGGTTTCGCTTTCCGGACGGACGGTCTCGGCTGAGCTTCGCTTCTCGGGCGGAATGGTCGAATAATCGACGGGCGGCGTGTCTGTAGGCGGGGGCGCGGCCTCCGGAACAGGCATTTCGTCGGCCATCGGCGCGACCGGTGCCTCTTCCGGCGGTTGACCTGCGTCCTCGTATTCCTCGCCTGGACCCGGGTTGTCGCAAGCGCCCAGAGCCGCCGCGGCACCGAACAGGACCGCCAGAATCAAACGTTTCATCAGATGTCTCCCCAGGCTCAGCAGCCTAACGCAAAGCCCGCCAACGGCGTTCCATAACCGGGATCGTGGCAGGGGTCATCCCGGCCAGCAACCAATCCTTCGCCAATTGATGATGTGAATGGGTTCGGGAGATTGGAATGACGATGTCTGCATGCTCCGCTGTTGCCCAGATCCGGTTCAGGGAACTGAAGTCCCGCATCGGCCTGGCCGCCTTCATCGGCCTCGCTGCCTGGGCCATGGCCCCTTCGGCGTGGCCGTTGTGGTGGTTTCTGGCCGTGGTCGTAACCCAGTATCTGGATGCGGCGGTCTTTCGGGCGATCCGGCTGGACCCCGACCGCCCGGTGGGTACGGCCTACAAGGTCATATGCTGCGCGGTGACGGTTCTGTCAGTGGTCGTCTATGCCGGGATCACCGGCTATCTCTGGTTCCAGGGTGGCGATGTCGGCAAGATATTCGCCATGGTGCAGGGTACCGGTGGCCTGCTGCACGTCAGCCTTCACATGTATCATGACCGGCCCCTGCTGTTTTCCGCGGTCATTCCCCATTCGATGTATTTTCTGGGTTTGCCGCTGATCGGCGCATTCCAGAGCCAGAACTGGATCGAACTGCTTATCCCGGTCGGGGGGCTGCTCTACATGGCGCACCTGGTCGTGGCGGTACGGCAGAGTTCCCTGACCAACAAGGTTCTGCGCGACGCCAAGCAGGAGGCGGACGAGCAAAGGCGCAACGCCGAGATCGCCAGCGCCGCCAAATCCGACTTCCTCGCCGTGGTCAGTCACGAGATTCGTACACCGATGAATGCGGTGATCTCGGCCGGAAATCTGTTGCGCCGCACCCGGTTGAGCGGTCCGCAGAAGACCCATGTCTCGATGCTGACCGATGCCGGCGACGTGCTGATGGGCCTTCTCAACGACGTCCTGGATTTTTCGAAGATCGAGGCCGGCAAGATGCAGATGGAAGCCGCCGAAATGGACGTGCGGGAACGCATCAACGCGCTGAAACGGCTGTGGGAACCCCGGGCCAGTGCCAATGGTGTGGCATTGAAGGTCGTGGTCGCCCGGGATGTACCGGACTGTCTGCGTACAGACCCGCTGCGACTGCAGCAGATCCTGTTCAACCTGATGTCCAACGCCGTCAAATTCACGGCCGAGGGCGAGATCCGGGTGACGGTCGACTGGAGCCAGGCCGAAGGTCAGTTGATCGTCGCGGTTCGCGACAGTGGATGTGGCATTCCCCCGGACCGGCTGGTCGAGGTGTTCAACAGTTTCGAACAGGCCGATGTCGGCACGACGCGTCGTTTCGGCGGCACGGGGCTGGGCCTGGCGATCAGCCGGCGTCTGGCCGAGTTGATGGGCGGCACCCTGACCGTCGACAGCGTCGAGGGGGAGGGCGCGACCTTCACCCTGTTGCTGCCGGTCGAGGTCATGGCGCGCTCGACCCCGGAGTCAGCGCCGCTTCCGTCCGAGCCCGAGACCGATTCCCTGGCGGGGCGGTCGATCCTGGCCGCAGAGGACCATGCCGTGAACCGGCAGATCCTGACGCTTCTGCTGGAGCCGCACGGCTGCCGTCTGACGCTGGTGGAGAACGGGGCGCTGGCGATCGAGGCGGCGGCGGTCGAGCGTTTCGACGCCATATTGATGGATATGCAGATGCCGGTGATGGACGGGATCGAGGCCAGCCTGCGGTTGCGGCAGACCGGGATCAACCGTGACACGCCCATCATCGCCCTGACCGCCAACGCCATGGGCGCGCACCGTGAGGCCTGGGAAGCCGCCGGGGTCCATGTCTTCCTGACCAAGCCGATCGATCCTGTGGCCCTCGCGACCGCCCTGCATCAGGCCTGCGGCACCGGGCGGGCAGAGCCGCCGCAGACGGAACGCGCCGCCGGCTAGCCGGTACCGCCCCGGGTCCAGGCTGTCAGTGCCGCGTCCAGTGACAGGTCGACGGGCCGGGCTGACGGGGCGGGCGTTTCTCCGTCGAACCGTGGCGCGGGTCCGGGCTGGATGGGTGTGGCCGCAAACGTGCCCCTGGCCTGGTTATGCGGATGGGCCGGAGCCTCGGCCAGGCTGAGAACCGGGGTGACGCAGGCGTCAGTCCCGGCGAAGCGGGCGGCCCAGGCGTCGCGGTCGCGGGTGGCGAACAGGCCCTCGAACCGGGCATGCAACTGTGGCCAGGCGGCCATGTCGAACTGCGGGGCCTCCGCCGCCGTCAGGCCCAGCCCGGCGATCAGGGCGGCATAGAACTGGGGCTCCAGCGCCCCCACGGCGACGAAACGCCCGTCCGCGCAGGTGTAGCAGCGATAGAAGGGGGCTCCCCCGTCCAGCAGGTTGGTGCCACGGGTATCGCTCCAGAGGCCGCGGGCCTCCAGGGCGTAGAACAGGCTCATAAGCAGGGCCGAACCGTCGGTCATGGCGGCATCGACGACCCGGCCCCGTCCGGTCGCTTTCGCTTCCAGCAGGCCGGCCAGCACCCCGACGACGACCAGCATGGCCCCGCCACCGTAGTCCCCGACCAGATTCAACGGGGGGCGCGGGGGGCGGTCGGGTTCGCCGGTCGCGTGCAAGGCCCCGCTGAGGGCGATGTAGTTGAGGTCGTGGCCGACCTGCTGCGCCATCGGCCCGGTCTGGCCCCAGCCGGTGATCCGGCCGTAGACGAGGCGCGGATTGGCCGCGGCGCAGACCTCGGGGCCCAGGCCCAAGCGCTCCATGACCCCGGGACGAAACCCCTCGATCACGGCATCGGCCGCCGTGATCAGGCCCAGGACCCGCTCACGGTCCGCCGGATCCTTCAGATTTGCCGGCACGGCGGGACGACCCCGGTGCAGAACCTCGCCGCCCACCTCGCTGAAGGCGGCGGTTCCGGCCGCCGCGCTGCGGGTCAGCCGCACCACCTCGGCCCCAAGGTCGGCCAGGACCATGCCGGCGAACGTCACCGGGCCAAGTCCGTCGAATTCAATGATGCGCAGGCCGGAAAGGGGTTTCATGGCCCCTGACTAGGCGGCAAAAACACGCTGGTCGAGCATTTGGATGCGTCGATGGTCTTGACCCGACCGCGCGGATGCAACAAAAGCCGCCGTCTGGTGGTTCGCAAAGCGCGGATCCAGTGTGCGCCCCTAGCTCAGTTGGTTAGAGCATCTGACTTTTAATCAGAGGGTCCCC
>CAXBHG010000018.1:0-24876 GCA_963975385.1 uncultured Brevundimonas sp. | reverse complement strand
CGATCTCGGCCTCGTCGCCGGTCAGGCGGATGTTCCGGACCAGGGTGCCGCGCTTCAGCGTGACCCCGCCCGAGCCCTTGACCTTCAGATCCTTGATCAGGGTGACGCTGTCGCCGTCGGCGAGGATATTGCCGTTGGAGTCGCGGGTGGGGGTGTCGGTCATGGAGAGTCTCTGGGTGAAGATATGAAGGGGAGGACGGCCGGCAGGTCGCCGGCGGTCAGGAGTCCGGAATATTGGCGTCCAGCTCATCCAGCCACACCCGGGCATTGCCATCGGACGGGGCGCGCCAGTCGCCGCGCGGCGACAGGGAGCCGCCGGTCACCACCTTGGGCCCGTTGGGCAGGGCCGAGCGTTTGAACTGGCTGGTCTGGAAGAACCGCACCAGGAATTGGCGCAGCCAGCCCTTGATGGTGGCCAGGTCATAGGCGATCCGCTCGGCCCCGGGGGTGTGGACGGGCCAGTCGCCGCGGGCGGCGTCCCCCCAGGCCTGATGGGCCAGCCAGGCGACCTTGGACGGGCGGAAACCGAACCGGGTCACATGGAACAGGAAGAAGTCGTTCAACGGATAGGGGCCCACGGTCTCCTCGGTCGACTGGATCTTGCCGTCGGCCCCGGCCGGGACCAGTTCGGGCGAGATTTCGGTGGCCAGCACCGCCTGCAGGGCCGGGGTCGCCGCCGCCCCGACCAGATCGCCGTCAGCGACCCAGCGGATCAGGTGGCGGATCAGGGTCTTCGCCACCCCGCCGTTGACGTTGTAGTGGCTCATATGGTCGCCGACGCCATAGGTGCACCAGCCCAGCGCCAGTTCCGACAGGTCGCCGGTGCCCAGCACAAAGGCCCGGTGCTGGTTGGCCAGGCGGAACAGATAGTCGGTGCGCAGACCGGCCTGGACGTTCTCGAAGGTGATGTCGTGCACGGGCTGACCGTCCGCATACGGATGACCGATGTCGGCCAGCATCCGTTCGGCGGCCGGACGGATGTCGATCTCCTCACCGGTGACGCCCAGCGCCCGCATCAGGGCCCAGGCGCTGGCCCTGGTGCCGTCCGATGTGGCGAAGCCGGGCAGGGTATAGGCCAGGATGCCGGTGCGCGGCAGATCCAGCCGGTCGAAGGCGCGGCAGGCGACCAGCAGGGCCTGGGTCGAATCCAGCCCGCCCGACACCCCGATCACCAGCCGTTCGGCCCCGGTGGCGGTCATGCGCCGCATCAGGCCCTGGACCTGGATGTTGAAGGCCTCGTAGCAGTCGCGGTCCAGCCGCGCCGGATCGTCGGGCACAAAGGGGAAGCGGTCCAGCGGCCGTCTCAGCGTATCGACCCCGTCATGGCCCGGGGCGCTGAACGGCACCACGGTGGCGGCCTCGCCCTCCTGCCGGGCGCAGTCGGCGAAGGTGCCGTTGCGCAGCCGGTCCAGACCGATGCGGTCGACGTCGACGTCGGCCACGGTCAGGTGGGACTCCAGCGCAAAGCGCGGCCCCTCGGCCAGTTTCGCGCCCAGTTCGTGGATGGTGGCCTGTCCGTCCCAGGCCAGGTCGGTGGTGCTCTCGCCCCAGCCCGAGGCGGCGAACACATAGGCCGACTGGGTCCGCACCGACTGGCTGGCGCACAGCACCGCCCGTTCGTCGGCCTTGCCGATGACGATGTTGGAGGCTGACAGGTTGCACAGGATCCGCGCCCCGGCCAGGGCCGCCCGCGTCGACGGCGGCAGCGGGGCCCAGAAATCTTCGCAGATCTCGACCGCGAAGACGAAGCCGGGCCGGTCGTCGGCCTCGAAGATCAGGCCGGGGGCGAAGTCGACGCTCTCGCCATTCAGGACCAGAACATCCTCGGCCCGTCCGGCGGCCGGCGAGAACCAGCGTTTCTCATAATATTCGCGATAGTTGGGCAGGTAGGATTTCGGCACCACCCCCAGCACCTGACCATTGGCCAGCACCACGGCGCAGTTGAACAGGGCGTCGCCATTGCGCAGCGGGGCCCCGACGACCGCGACCACACCCGCTTCTCCCGCGACCTCGGCGAGGTGGCCGATCTGGCGCTCGACCTCGACCAGCAGGGCGTCCTGCATCAGCAGGTCGTCGATCGCATAGCCACTGAGCGACAGTTCAGGGAAGACCAGCAGGTCGACCCCCCCGGCCCCGGCCTGACGGATCAGGGCTTCGTGTTCGGCGGCATTGGCGACCGGATCGGCGACATGGACCACCGGGGTGGCGGCGGCGACGCGGACAAAGCCGTGGGTGGCGACGGCGTGGAACGGACGGGTCTGGGTCAAGGGCGGGATCCTGCTTGGCCCCAGTCTAGCGCGTCGGGGATGCCGCCGTCACCAGAGCGGGCACGATGCGATGCCGGGTGACGCGGCGGGCCGGGTCGGCTAAGGCCCTGATCATGACTGACACGCCGAAAAAGGGCTGGCTCTCGCGGCTCAGCGAGGGACTCAGCCGATCCTCGAAACAGATGACCGAACAGGTCGTCTCGACCTTCGTTCGCGAACCGCTCAGCGAGACGGCGCTGGAGCAGCTGGAAGAACATCTGATCGAGAGTGATCTGGGTCCGGCGGCCGCGGCGCGGATCGTCGCCCGGTTCCGCGACCTGCGTTTCGGCAAGGGGTCGGACGCGCGCGAGGTCAAGGAGGCCCTGGCCGAGGCGGTCGCCGCCGAACTGCTGCCGCGTCAGGCCGCCTATGAACCGCTGAACGGACCCAGACCCTTCGTCACCCTGTTCGTCGGGGTCAACGGCTCGGGCAAGACCACCACCCTGGGCAAGATCGCCGCCGACCTGACCGGTCAGGGGGCGAAGGTGATGATCGTCGCCTGCGACACCTTCCGCGCCGCCGCCCGCGAACAGCTCAAGGTCTGGGCCGAGCGCGCCGGGGCCGATTTCGAGAGCCGCCGCGACGGGGCCGACCCCGCCGGCCTGGCCTTCGACGCCTATACCAAGGCGAAGGCCGAGGGCTATGACGTGGTCCTGATCGACACCGCCGGACGGCTGCAGAACAAGTCGGCCCTGATGGACGAACTGCTGAAGATCGTACGGGTGCTGAAGAAGATCGACCCCGACGCCCCGCACGAGACCCTGCTGGTGCTGGACGCCACCGTCGGCCGCAACGCCCTGGCCCAGGAACAGATCTTCGGCCGGACCGCTTATGTGTCGGGTCTGGTGATGACCAAGCTGGACGGCACCGCCCGCGGCGGGGTTCTGGTGCCCGTGGCCCAGGCCTCGGACGCCCCGATCAAGCTGATCGGGGTCGGCGAGGGCATCGAGGACCTGCAACCTTTCGACGCCCGCGCCTTTTCGCGCTCGCTGGTCGGGCTTGAGGATTGAGAATGACCGAGACGACGACCAAGCCCGCCCCCAAGACCGGCCAGTGGATCCGCCAGGCGGTGGATTTTGGGGCCCTGCTGGCCTTCGCAGCCGCCTATTTCATCACCCGTGACATGATCAAGGCCACCTGGGTGCTGGTCATCGCCTCGGCCCTGGCCCTGGCCACCGGCTTTCTGGTCGAGAAGCGGTTCGCCCCCCTGCCGCTGATCACCGGCCTGTTCGCCCTGGTGTTCGGGACCATGACGATCATTTTTCAGGACGAGAGCCTGATCAAGATCAAGCTGACCGTGCAGAACGCCCTGCTGGCGGTGGTGCTGCTGGGCTCCCTGCCGCTGAACAAGTCGCCGTTCAAATATCTGCTGGGGGACGCCATTCGCGTGACCGACCAGGCCTGGCGGGTGCTGACCCTGCGCTACGGCCTGTATTTCGCGACCATCGCGGTGACCAATGAGCTCGTCTGGCGTACCCAGTCGGACGGGACCTGGGTCCAGTTCCGCGTCGGTCTGTTCATCCTGGCCATCGTGTTCGGCCTGCTGCAGATCCCCTTCATCATGAAGAACCTGCTGCCGACCGCCGGCGAGCCCGGCCCGATCACGCCCGACCCGGGTATCTGACGGGTCCGGAATGCGGTGGGCGCACAAATTGTCTTCAAACCGGAGGATAATCCGTCGTCAAACCGTAAAGCGGGCCTGCTAGCGCTACGGAACAGGCCGAGGGGATACGGTGGATGGTCAAGTCCGGAAAACACGCGCGACGGAACGGGCAGCTCGCTGTCTCGCCCAGTCATCTGATCCACCGCGTTCTGCAGCTGGCGCTCGACATCTATGCGGCCGAGACCGGCCCCGACGGCCTGACCCAGCGCCAGTTCGCGGTGATGGAGGCCGTCTCGCAGAAGTCGGGTCTGACCCAGACCGATCTGGTACGGGCAACCGGGATCGACCGCTCGACCCTGGCTGACCTGGTGGCGCGGATGACGACAAAGGGGTTGCTGGAGCGGGAACGCTCGGCGATCGATGCCCGGGCCATGGCGGTGCGGCTGTCGGAGGCGGGGGCCGTGGCGCTGGAGGCGGCCCGGCCGCGGGTCGAGGCGGCCGACAAACGCATCATGGCCCTGCTGCCCAAGGGCAAGCGCGACGGTTTTCTGGCCCTGTTGTCGGACCTGGCCTCGGCCGCCGACGAGGCTCCGGACAAGGCCCAGGCCGAGGCCCGCGCCGCCAAGAAGGCCCTGAAGGAGGCGCGCAAGGCCGAGCGCGCGGCGAAGAAGGCAGCCCGGCCGGACAAGCCGGAAAAGGTCGCCAGGCCGGCCAAGCCGGCCAAGGGCAAGAAGGCGGCGGTCGCGGCCTGAACGGCCGGCCGACCCTGATCTAGACGCGAATATCCAGCAGCGCGCCGGGCCGGCCGGGCCGGTCGGGCGACGACTCCACCCGGGTCGCGGTCGTGGTGGTAACCGTCGGCGCGGACGGGGCCGGGGCGGCGGTGCGCGCCGGGGCCGGGGTCGCCTGCACCTGTCCCATGGCCGCGCGAAAGAAGGCGGCGCGGGCGGCATCGGCCGCGGCTCCGCCCGGGCCGGTCGGGCCGGTTCCGGGCAGGGGGGCGGGCAGGTCGGGTCGAATCGCGCTCATGCGAGGACGGTTAACCAATCCTGTCGAAAAAGGGTTAACGCGCCCGCCCGGCCCCGCGGATCAGCGACGCGTGGCTGTGGGCAGGGGGCGCGGCGGAGCCTGGATGGCGGCAACCAGGGCGTCGACGTCGGCCGGGTCGAGCAGTGGTCCGGAGTGTTTGGCCACCACCCTGCCCATGGCGTCGACGGCGAAGGTCTCGGGCACGCCGGAGACGCCGAGGTCGAGCCCGGCCCGCCCGTCGCGATCGACCAGCACCTTGGCGAAGGGGTCGCCGAACTCGTCGAGGAATTGCCGCGTGTTGGCCGGGTCGTCCTTGTAGGCGACGCCGACCACCGCCACGCCGCGGGCCTGCAGGGCCAGCAGGGTCGGGTTCTCGACCTGGCAGGGGGCGCACCAGGAGGCGAAGACATTGACGATCATCGGCTGCCCGACCCCGGCGGTCTTGAGGTCGAGATAGCCCGGTCCGGCGGTGTCGCCGGTCAGCATCGGCAGGACGGTCTCGGGGATCGGCTGGCCGACCAGGGCGTCGGGCCTGAAGGCCGGGTCGCGTTTCAGCGACCAGCCGATGAACAGGGCGGCCAGGGCGGCGACGACCGCCAGCGGGATCAGGGATAGCCAGCGGTTCATGCAGCGGGTCCGGTCGGGTCGGCGGGCGTCGCCGCGTCCAGCATCGCCAGATCCCGTGACCAGCGCCGCGCGGCGCAGACGGCGCGGACCACCAGCGCCCCCAGCACCAGGGCACTGAGCCCCCAGGCGGGCCAGACGAAGGCGGCATAGCGGCCCATGTCGAGGTCAATCATCTCAAGCCTCCAGGGCGGCGCGGGCGCGCAGGGTCAGCACCCGGCGGCGGGTCACTTCGGTGCGGATGGCGGTCAGCCACAGGGCCCCGAACAGGGCGGCATAGGCGGCCATCATGGTCAGCAGGGGCACCAGAAAGGCCTCGCTCAGCGACGGTCCGCCCATGCGCAGCAGGGAGGCGGGCTGGTGCAGCGTATTCCACCAGTCGACCGAGAATTTGACGATCGGCAGATTGATCAGCCCGACCAGACCCAGCACGGCGGCGGCGCGTCCGGCCTTGACCTCATCGTCGATCGAGGCACGCAGGGCGATATAGCCGAGATAGAACAGGAACAGGACCAGCACCGACATCAGTCGGGCGTCCCCCCAGGCCCACCAGGCCCCCCACATCGGCTTGCCCCACAGGCTGCCGGTGACCAGGGCCAGGGCGGTGAAGGCGGCTCCGGGCACGGCCGCGGCGCGGGCGGCGGCGTCGGCCAGCGGATGGCGAAACACCAGGGCGAAGAAGCTGGAGACGCCCAGCGCCGCATAGGCCATCAGGCCCAGGGTGGCGGCCGGGACATGGACGAACATGATCCGCACCGTATCGCCCTGCTGATAGTCCTCGGGGGCGGTGAAGGCCAGCCAGGTGCCGACGGCCAGCAGGACGGCGGCCAGCGCCCACAGGCCCGGCGTCACAGGGCGGGTGAAGCGCATGAAGCGCTCGGGATTGGCGAGACCGAACATGGGGAGCTTCTTAGTGGCCTATCGCGCGTCGCGCTACATGAGGCGGCCGCGACCGATCGCGCGGGGGCGGCCGGGCGCTCAGCCTTGGGCGTTGCGGATCGCGGCGGCCCCGGCGAAGGGGCCGATGAGCATGGCGAACAGGGCATAGGCGCCCAGCAGGGCCAGGGCCGGGGCCGGGTCCATGCCGTTGGCAGCCCGCTCCAGCGCCCCCGCCCCGAACACCACCGGCGGAATGAACAGCGGCAGGACGACAATGGCGATCAGCAGGCCGCCGCGTCTTGTGCCCAGGGCCAGGGCCGCGCCCAGCGCCCCGGTGAAGGCCAGGCCCAGTCCGCCGATCGTCGCGGCCAGGGCCGTCAGGGGCAGCAGGCCGGGCGACAGGCCCAGGGTCAGGGCGGCGACCGGGGCGGTCAGGGCCAGCGGCAGGCCGGTGGCCAGCCACTGGCTGAACGCCTTGACCGCGAACACCGTTTCCAGCGGCAGCGGGCCGGTGGTCAGCAGGTCCAGCGCCCCGTCCTCGAGGTCGCGTTCGAACAGCCGCTCCAGCGACAGCATTGAGGCCAGGGCCAGGGCCAGCCAGGCGATGGCCGAGGCGATCGGCTTCAGCCCGACCGGATCGCCGCCGGCGGCCAGCGGCACCAGCACGGTCAGACAGGCGAAGAAGCCGCAGGCCAGCAGCGGTCCGCCGCCGCCGCCCCAGGCCAGGGACAGTTCGCGCCGGAACAGCACGGCCAGGGCGGTGCGGACCGGGCTCATCGTCCGGCCCCCAGATCGAGGGGGCGGGTCGGGACCGGCAGCGGGTCGTGGATGGCGGCCAGGATCAGGCCGCCGCCCTGCAGGTGACGCGCCATCATCTCTCCGGCCACCGCGCGCCAGCGGGCGTCCAGCGGGCTGAGCGGTTCGTCCAGCAACCACAGGGGCCGGGGCGAGCCGATCAGACGGGCCAGGGCCAGCCGGCGGCGCTGGCCGGCCGAGAGTTTGCGCACCTCCAGGTCCAGCAGGGGGGCGAGACCCAGCACCTCGATCGCCTCGGCGATGCCCTTGTGGCTGTGGCCCAGCCATTGCGACTGGAACATCAGTTCATCCCGGGCGGAACGGGCGCTCTTCAGTCCGTCCAGATGGCCCAGCAGATGCAGGCCGTGGGCCCGGGCCTCATGGGGGTCGATGGCGTCGCCGTCGGCGTCGAGGAAGGCGACGGTGCCGGCCTCGGGGCGGATGAAGCCGGCGGCGGCGCGCAGCAGGCTGGTCTTGCCCGCGCCATTGGCCCCGGTCAGCGCCACGGCCTCGCCGGCGGCCAGGGTCAGGTCCAGATCCCGGAACAGCATACGTTCGCCGCGGGCGAGGGCGAGGTCGGTAACGGAAAGGGCGGCGATCATGGCCGCATATCCGCACAGAGGGTCCGGCGGGCCAAGTTGAGACCGGTTCTCAATATCCATGACGCCGTCATGGGTACATGGACGAGGGCGTCGCCACGCACTATATCCGGCTTTGCCGCAGCAGGCTTTCGCCGCGCGCGGCGGGGACCTGTGCGCCCCGCCGTCTGTCGCGCGATCGCGCAACCGGATGTCCGGGCGGCTTTGACCAGAGGAAGCTCTCCATGCCGTCAGTTGACAGCCTTACCACCCGCCGGGACATGACCGTCGGGCGCAAGAAATACGCCTATTACAGCCTTCCGGCCGCCGAGGAAGCCGGTCTGGCCGGGATTTCCCGCCTGCCGCGCTCGATGAAGGTGCTGCTGGAGAACCTGTTGCGCAACGAGGACGGGGTTTCCGTCACCGAGGCCGACCTCAAGGCCGTGGCCGCCTGGGTCGACAACAAGGGTTCGGTCGAACACGAGATCGCCTTCCGTCCCGCCCGCGTGCTGATGCAGGATTTCACCGGGGTTCCCGCCGTGGTCGACCTGGCCGCCATGCGCGACGCCATGACCGCCCTGGCCGCCGACCCGTCGCGGATCAATCCGCTGACGCCGGTCGATCTGGTCATCGACCACTCGGTCATGGTCGACTATTTCGGCACCCCGGGGGCCTTCACCAAGAACGTCGAGCGTGAGTACGAGCGCAATATCGAGCGCTATAAATTCCTGCGCTGGGGTTCGTCGGCCTTCAATAATTTCCGCGTCGTCCCCCCCGGCACCGGCATCTGCCACCAGGTGAACCTCGAGAACCTGGCCCAGACCGTCTGGACCGTGGCCGAGGGCAAGGCGACCGTCGCCTATCCCGACACCGTGGTCGGCACTGACAGCCACACAACCATGATCAACGGCCTGGCCGTCCTGGGCTGGGGCGTCGGCGGCATCGAGGCCGAGGCGGCCATGCTGGGCCAGCCGATCCCGATGCTGATCCCCGAGGTCATCGGCTTCCGTCTGGACGGCCGCCTGCCCGAGGGGGCCACGGCCACCGACCTGGTGCTGACCGTAACCCAGATGCTGCGCAAGAAGGGCGTGGTCGGCAAATTCGTCGAGTTCTTCGGCCCGGGCGTGACCGCCCTGACCATTGAGGACCAGGCCACCATCGCCAACATGGCCCCGGAATACGGGGCCACCTGCGGCTTCTTCCCGGTGTCCCAGGCGACCATCGACTATCTGACCGCCACCGGCCGGGACAAGGCCCGCGTCGCCCTGGTCAAGGCCTATGCCGAGGCCCAGGGTCTGTGGATCGACGAAAATTCGGAAGACCCCGTCTTCACCGACGTCCTGACGCTGGACATGGCCGAGGTCGTGCCGTCGCTGGCCGGCCCGAAACGTCCGCAGGACAGGGTCGCCCTGACCGAGGCCGCCCCGGCCTTTGAAACCGCCATGGCAGACGTCTTCTCGCGTCCGGACGCGACCGCCCGCTTCC
The DNA here is from genome assembly GCA_963975385.1 of uncultured Brevundimonas sp. Classification (GTDB taxonomy): domain Bacteria; phylum Pseudomonadota; class Alphaproteobacteria; order Caulobacterales; family Caulobacteraceae; genus Brevundimonas. Next base: position 15,577 of record CAXBHG010000018.1, on the reverse strand, counting down.
CGGTCAAGGGTCAGAAGTTCGACATCGGCGACGGTGACGTGGTCATCGCGGCCATCACCAGCTGCACCAATACCTCCAACCCGTCGGTGCTGATCGCCGCGGGCCTGGTGGCGCGCAAGGCCCACAAGCTGGGTCTGAAGGTCAAGCCGTGGGTCAAGACCTCGCTGGCTCCCGGTTCGCAGGTGGTCACCGACTATCTGACCGCCGCCGGCCTGCAGACCGACCTCGACGCAATGGGCTTCAACCTGGTCGGCTATGGCTGCACCACCTGCATCGGCAACTCGGGCCCGCTGGACCCGGCCATTTCGCAGACCATCAACGACAACGGCCTCGTCGCCACGAGCGTGCTCTCGGGCAACCGCAATTTCGAGGGCCGGGTGAACCCCGACGTCCAGGCCAACTACCTGGCCTCGCCGCCGCTGGTCGTCGCCTATGCCCTGGCCGGTTCGATGCGGATCGACATCTCGAAGGATCCGATCGGCCAGGACAAGAAGGGCAAGGACGTCTTCCTGAAGGACATCTGGCCGACCTCGAAGGAGATCGCCGACATCCAGAAGAAGGCCGTCACCCCGGCCATGTTCGCCAAACGCTATGCCGACGTCTTCAAGGGCGACAAACACTGGCAGGGCATCGCCGTCGAGGGTGGCCAGACCTACGCCTGGGACGACGCCTCGACCTATGTGCAGAACCCGCCCTATTTCGACGGTATGACGATGGAGCCGGCCCCGGTCACCGACATCGTCGAGGCCCGCGTACTGGGCATCTTCGGCGACTCGATCACCACCGACCACATCAGCCCGGCCGGTTCGATCAAGAAGACCTCGCCCGCCGGGGTCTATCTGACCGAGCACGGGGTCGATACGCTGGACTTCAACAGCTACGGCGCGCGTCGCGGCAACCATGAAGTGATGATGCGCGGCACCTTCGCCAACATCCGCATCCGCAACAAGATCACGCCGGAAATCGAAGGTGGCGTCACCAAACATTTCCCGTCGCAGGACACGATGTCCATCTATGACGCCGCCATGCGCTACCAGGCCGAGGGCCGGCCGCTGGTGGTGTTCGCGGGCAAGGAATACGGCACCGGCTCGTCGCGCGACTGGGCCGCCAAGGGCACCCGTCTACTGGGTGTCCGCGCCGTCATCGCCGAGAGCTATGAGCGGATCCACCGCTCGAACCTGATCGGCATGGGCGTGGTGCCGCTGCAGTTCAAACAGGACGGCTGGACCAAGCTGGGCCTGACCGGCGAGGAGATCGTCACCATCCGCGGCCTGTCCGATGTCAACACCGGCAAGCTGCGCCCGCGTCAGGACCTGTGGGTCGAGCTGTTCCGTCCGTCGGACGGCAAGATGGCCCGCTTCCCGGTGCGCTGCCGCATCGATAACGCCACCGAGCTGGACTATTTCAAGGCCGGCGGCGTGATGCCCTATGTGCTGCGGAACCTGGCCCGCGACTAGGTCACCAGGCGTCGCAGGTTGAAACGGGAAAGGCCGGAGCATTGCTCCGGCCTTTCTCTTGTCGGGTAGCTACCGGCCGCCGCTCCGGGTAGTCGGCCGGGTCAGTCGCGCGTCGCATTGGTGGCGGCCGGGCCGCGCGGATTGCGGCCGAAGGCCTCCTCGCACACGGCGCGACCGAAGGCCTCGGACACCATCATCTGACGGTCAGCCAGAAGGCCCTCGAGTCGACCTCCGGCGTCGGCCCAGACCTGGACCGGGAAGCGACCGATCACCCGGTTGCCCTGGCGCGGGTCGACGAATTCGACCGTGCCGGACAGGGTGTGGCGACCGGCACCGTTCAACAGCATCTCGACCCGGCCGGCGCGATCGAGGTCCTCGAGATGGACGCGAAGGTTCATCGGATAGCTGCCCCACATGCAGCGGTTCAGCTCCTCGTGGACCTCGTCGGTGAAGGTGTCGACGAAATCGTCCTCGGACCGCAGCCAGCCGGTCGACACGGTCACGGTGCCGATCTGGGCGGTTTCCTGGAGGCCGGACGGAAGGGCGACCGGCGGGCCGCCTTCGACGACGGGTGCGCAGGCAACGACGGGCAGCAGGGCGGCGACGGCCGCGACGACGAACAGGGCTTTCATGACAGGGGCATCCGGGGCGTTCGGGGTTGAGTCCCGAAGCTCCAATGACGCCGGTATGCGACCCTGCCTAGTGAATTTCCCGCAAGATTCGGGAACCCGTCGTATCGCCGACCCTGGCGCGGGCAGGGGCCGGCCGGGAGGTCGATCAGGGTTTGGTTTCGCAGACGACCCGGCTCAGGAAATACCGGTCGCCGACGGTCTGCCGTGACCGCGAGATCACCCGGCCGAAGCGGTCGCCCAGCGCCTCCTCGCACAGGGCGGTCGAGCGCGCGTTATTGTTGGGAAAGGTGTCGGTGTTGGCCGGCCACAGGGTGGCCGTCTGGTCGACCTGTTCCAGTACGATGATCTGGCGGCCGACCGACTGGGTGAGGGCATCGACCTTCAGCGACAGGGCGGCCAGCGCCTGCTGGGTCGGATCGAGATCGGGCGCGCGCACGCCCAGCTGGGTCGGGGTGGTGCCGGGCGCGCGGACGGTCTGGGCCAGGGCGAGCGCGGGACAGGCGCAGGCCAGGGCGGTCGCGAGGAGAAGGCGGCGGACGGTCATTGTGGGTCTCCTTGGCTGGGGCCGACCAGGGAAGAATCCGCGCGGCCGCGTTCAGGGATGCTGCTGCACAGGCCTGAACATGGTTGGAGGAACCTTGATATGCCAGTGGTGGCCCGTCGTCCAATTCCGGTGCCCGCGTCAGTCCAGTTGCAGGGCCTCGGCCAGCAGCCGCGCCTCGGCGGCGCGGCTGGAACCCTTGCGCCAGGCGACGACAATCTCGCGACTGGGGGCCTTGGCCGAGATCGGACGAATGACCACGCCGGGCATGTCGGCCAGGCCGGCATCGACGGCCATGCGTGGCAGGAAGCTGATGCCGAGGCCGGACGAGACCATCTGGACCAGGGTGTGCAGGGAGGTGGCGGCGAAGACGTCGTCGCCGCGCGACGGTTCGAGATCGAAGGCGGCCAGGGCCTGGTCACGCAGGCAGTGACCGTCCTCCAGCAGGATCAGATCCTCGGCCTTCAGGGCCCCGGGATGTATGGCCCCGGGCACGGCCAGCCGGTGACCGACCGGCGCGGCGGCCAGGATTTCGTCGTCGCCGATCCGGGCGTGGTCGATGCCGGGGGCCGAATAGGGCAGGGCGATCACCGCCGCATCCAGCTGCCCGGCCTTCAGGCCGGCGATCAGTCGCGGGGTCAGATCCTCGCGGATGAACAGGCGCAGGGCGGGATAGGCGGCGTTGAGCGCCGGCAGTTTGGCCGGCAGCAGGAAGGGGGCGATGGTGGGGATGATGCCGAGGCGAAAGCGGCCGGACAGGGGACGGCCGGCGTTGCGCGCGGCCTCGACCAGATCCTCGGTCCGGGCCAGCACGGCCTCGGCCCCGACGGCCGTCAGCTGGACATTGCCGCGTGTGCGCTCGACCACCGGGGCCCCCAGAATCCGCTCCAGCTCCTGCACGCCGGACGACAGGGCCGGCTGACTGACATGGGCGGCCTCGGCCGCGCGGCTGAACGAGGCGTGTTCGGCCAGAAGCTTGAGATACTGAAGCTGTCGCAGGGTGGGGAGCATGAGAGCGATATAAGGGCTCGCTATCATGAGATCAAAATCTATCGGCTGACTTCATCGAAGGTTGAAACCTCCGGTGCCCCCGGTCCCCGGTGCGCCATCGACGCCCCGGGGACCGGGAGATCAGACGATCAGGCCTCGGCCCGACGCGCGGAACGGGGCAGGTCGAAGCGATCCGCGTTCATGACCCGGGTCCAGGCCGTGACGAAGTCGCGGACGAATTTCCCGTCGGCGTCGTCGGCGGCATAGACCTCGGCCACGGCCCGCAGCTGGGAGTTGGACCCGAACACCAGGTCCGTGCGGGTGGCCGTCCACGTCTTCTGGCCGGTCTCACGATCGGTGCCGACGAACAGGTCGTCGCCGTGATCATCGACCTGTTTCCACGCCGTGCCCATGTCGAGCAGGTTGATGAAGAAGTCGTTGGTCAACACGCCCGGCCGCTCGGTGAAGACCCCGTGTTTCGAGCCGCCGTGGTTGGCCCCGAGAACGCGCAGCCCGGCGACCAGCACCGTCATTTGCGGCGCGCTGAGCCCCAGCAGCTGGGCCCGGTCGATCAGCAGTTCCTCGGTCGGAACGCTGAATTTGACCTGCAGATAGTTGCGGAAGCCGTCGGCCCGGGGTTCCAGCACCTCGAAGCCCTCGGCGTCGGTCTGGTCCTGGGTCGCGTCGGTCCGGCCCGGGGTGAAGGGGACCTCGACCGCATGGCCGCCGTCCTTCGCCGCCTTCTCGATGGCCACGGTGCCGCCCAGCACAACCAGGTCGGCGATCGAGACCGTCTTGCCGCCGGCCTTGTCAAAGTCCGCCTTGATGCCGTCCAGCACCTTGAGCACCTTTGCCAGCTGTTGCGGCTGGTTGACCTCCCAGTCCTTTTGCGGGGACAGGCGGATGCGGCCGCCGTTGGCCCCGCCGCGATGGTCGGAGCCGCGATAGGTCGAGGCTGCGGCCCAGGCCGTCTGCACCAGTTCGGACACGGACAGGCCGGACGCGAGGATCGCCTTCTTCAGGCCGCCAATATCGGCCGTGTCCAGTGCCGGGCCGGTCGGGGCCGGGATCGGATCCTGCCACAACAGGTCCTCGGCCGGCACTTCGGGGCCGAGGTAGCGGGCCTTGGGTCCCATGTCGCGGTGGCACAGCTTGAACCAGGCGCGGGCGAAGGCGTCGGCGAACTGGTCCGGATTGGCGCGGAACCGCTCGGAGATCTTGCGATAGGCCGGGTCCATCTTCATCGCCATGTCGGCGGTGGACATCATCGTCGGCACGCGCCGCGACGGGTCATGGGCCGCCGGGGCCAGGTCCTCGGGCTTCTGATTGATCGGCTGCCACTGTTTGGCCCCCGCGGGGCTGGTCACCAGTTCGTATTCATAGTCGAGCAGCATGTGGAAATAGCCGCCGTCCCACTGGATCGGATTGGGCTTCCACGCGCCTTCGAGGCCGCTGGTGATGGTGTGATCGCCCATGCCGCTTTCGTGGGTGCTGTGCCAGCCGAGTCCCTGCTGGGCGATGTCGGATCCCTCGGGTTCGGCCCCGACCTTCGAGGCGTCGCCGGCCCCGTGGCATTTGCCGAAGGTATGGCCACCGGCAGTCAGGGCGACGGTTTCCTCGTCATTCATGCCCATGCGGGCGAAGGTCTCGCGGATGTCGCGGCCTGACGCCACCGGATCAGGTCGACCACCGGGGCCTTCGGGGTTGACGTAGATCAGCCCCATCTGGATCGCGGCGAGCGGATTTTCGAGCACCTTCTCCTGATCGGGATCGATCCGGGTGTCCCCGAGCCACTCCTCCTCCGTGCCCCAGTAGATGTCCTTCTCGGGCTCCCAGACGTCGGCGCGGCCGCCGCCGAAACCGAACACCGGCCCGCCCATCGATTCGATGGCGACATTACCGGCCATGATCATCAGGTCGGCCCAGGACAGCCGGGCCCCGTATTTCTGCTTGATCGGCCACAGCAGGCGCCGGGCCTTGTCGAGGTTGGCGTTGTCGGGCCAGCTGTTCAGGGGGGCGAACCGCTGCGAGCCCGAGGAGGCCCCGCCGCGCCCGTCGCCCGAACGATAGGTGCCGGCACTGTGCCAGGCCATGCGGATGAAGAAGGGGCCGTAATGGCCATAGTCAGCGGGCCACCACGACTGGCTGTCAGTCATCAGGGCGGTCAGATCCCGTTTGACCGCCTGGTAGTCGAGGGATTTGAACGCCTCGGCATAGTCGAAATCCGGCCCCATCGGGTCGCCGTTGATGCCGTGCTGGTGAAGGATGTCCAGCGACAACTGGTTGGGCCACCAGTCGCGATTGGTGCGTCCCACGAGGGATCGAAGGGCCGCCGGGCCCTTGGCCGGGCATTGTAGGGGATCGCCGCCTGAATTGCCGTCCATGACTGGCCTCTTTCTGTTCTGAATGTGCGAACAGGCTAGGCCGGACGAATTGGAAAGGCCAATCGATAAAGATTGTTCGCGAGAGCAGAAAAATCTATGCACGGCTTCGGAACCGGCGGCCGCGCAGCATAGAAATAATTTATTCGCACTTGCGAAATGATCGATTTGACTTCGCGGTTGCGAAGGGTCATCTGGTGGTCATCGGCGAAGTGCTCCCCCTCTTCGCCGTTTTTCTTTGTCCCCTGTCGATAGGAATGCACATGCTCGGTGTTGGTGAAAAGCTGCCGGAATTCAAAGTCATTGGCGTGAAGCCGGGCTTCAACGACCATGAAGAAAACGGCGTCTCGGCGTTCGAGCCGATCACCGGCGACAGCTTCGAGGGCAAGTGGAAGGTCATCTTCTTCTACCCCAAGGACTTCACCTTCGTCTGCCCGACCGAGATCGCCGAATTCGCTTCGCTCGCGCGGGAATTCGACGACCGCGACACCGTCGTCATGGGCGGCTCGACCGATAATGAATTCGTCAAACTGGCCTGGCGCCGCGACCACGCCGACCTGAGCAAGCTGCCGATCTGGCAGTTCGCCGACAACGGCGGCAAGCTGGCCCGTCAGCTGGGCGTCCTCAACGAGGAGGAGGGCGTCGCCCTGCGCGCCACCTTCGTGGTCGATCCGCACAATGTCGTGCAGCATGTCTATGTCACCAACCTGAACGTCGGCCGCGCCCCGGCCGACACCCTGCGCGTCGTCGACGCCCTGCAGACCGACGAACTGTGCGCCTGCAACCGCCCGGTCGGCGGTGAAACGCTCGCCGCCTAAAGGCGACCGATCGCGTGGTGGAAGGCGGCGGTGTTCGCGTCGCCGCCTTTTCGCCGCCCGCTCCATTTTTTGGCGCTATGCCCGGCTCGCGGAGCCTCACGGCCTGAGCGCGGTCGCGCCCCTCAAACCAGATCAGCCCCCATGTGGCTCAAGTCGCGAGCGACCGCGTCGCGAGCGTTGGCCGCTTCCCGAAGGGAACCCCACAAAATGTCGATCGACGCCCTGCGTGACCTGATGCCCGCCTATGCCAAGGACATCTCGCTGAACCTGTCCTCCCTGGCCAATGAGACGGTACTGAGCGACCAGCAGAAATGGGGCTGTTTCCTCGCCTGCGCCCATGCCGTCGGGGTGGCCCCGGTGGTGCGGCTGATCACGGCCGCGGCCGGCGAGGTCCTGACCCCCGAGGCCGCCTCGGCCGCCAAGTCCGCGGCGGCCATCATGGGCATGAACAATATCTATTATCGCGGCCTGCACCTGATCCAGAACACCGAATACACCACCCTGCCGGCCCGGCTGCGCATGAACGTCCTGGCCAATCCCGGGGTCGACAAGGTCGATTTCGAACTGTGGGAACTGGCCGTCAGCACCCTGAACGGCTGCGGCTCGTGCATGGATGCCCATGAGGCGGCGCTGAAGACCCACGGCGTGCCCAACACCCACGTCCAGGCCGCCATGCGGATCGCCGCCGTGGTCCATGCCGCCAGCCGGATCGCCGCCTCGGAAGCGGCCCTGGCCGACTAATTCGTTCAGGCGTCGGGTCCGGATTCCACGGCGGCCTTCAGTCGTGTGATCTGTTCGGCCAGGACGCCATCGACCGGCCCGGCCAGGGCCTCGACCCCGCCCGGCTGGTAGCCGGTGACCACATAGGTCCAGCCGAGGCGGGTTCCACCGGCCACGGGCGTCAGGGTCAGCCGCAGGGCACCGTCCAGCCCCAACGCCTGCAGCGGCCCGAGGCCGCCCAGCAGGGTCAGGCCCTTGCCCGGGTCCATATAGCCGACCGTCATGTGCCGGGCACCCGCCCCGTCGGCACCGGTTTCGCACCAGCAGCCGTCGGGCCGCAGATCCAGCGTCAGTCGACCGCCTTCAAACCAGCGGTGCCCGGTTGACCACCAGGCGTCGGGTTGCACCAGCCGGGCCCAGACCTCGTCCGGCGCGGCGTGGATGACGACGTCACCGCCGATTTCGAATCCGGCCGGCGCGGCGTGGCGGACCTCGGCCCGGACCGGGGCTCCCGGGACGAGCGGGGCGGCCAGGGCGAGGACGGCGAGAATTTTCCAGTGAGACGGCAAGGCTGAATCTCCTACCGGGCGGCGTCGGCCTCAGGCCGCGTCGAAGGTCAGGGGCTCGCCCCAGAAGCGGGCGACGAGGTCGGTCTGGGGACCGGGCCGGCCCGAGGTCAGGAATTTCCGTCGTCCCGAGTCCCCCAGCTGATAGTCCGGATGACGCAGGAAATAGCGTTCGAGGGCGTCGGCGACCGCGGTCGGCTGGTGGATCACCGTCGTGCCCGGCGGCAGGGCGGCGGCGAACAGGTCGGCGACGATCTCATAGTGGGTGCAGCCGAGGATGGCCTTGTCCGGATGGCGGCCGATACGACGACGCAGGGCATCGACATGGTCGTCGACGACCAGTTTCAGCTCCTCGGGCGGCGCGCCCAGTTCGATCAGCCCGGCCAGGCCGGGGCAGGGTTCGGAAAACACCGCCAGATCCTCGCGGCGTTTGTCGATCTCGATCTCATAGACCCGGCTCATGGCCGTGGCGGCGGTGCAGAAGACCCCGGTGACGTCGATCGCCTCGATCTTCTCGCCTCCGAACCGCTCGGAGCGTTCGGCCTCGAAGGCCCAGGGCAGGCCGGTCGCGGCCTCGATCGTCGGCACGATGATGCCCAGCACATTGACCGGGCGACCGTGCCGCGCGCGGGCTTCCGGCACCCAGGTCTGCTGCAGGCGGCGCAGGGCGATGGCGCTGGCGGTATTGCAGGCCAGGACGATGACGCTGGCCCCGGCCTCGAACAGCCGTTCGCAGCCCGTGCGCGTCAGGGCGACGATATCCTCGCCGTCGCGACCGCCGTACGGGGCATTGGCCTGGTCGGCCAGATAGATGAAGTCCCGTCGGGGAAACCGTCGGGTCAGTTCGCGGTGGACCGTCAGCCCGCCCACGCCGGAGTCGAATACGCCAATCGCCATGGTGCGGGCTTTAGCCGTCCGACCCGTCCGCGTCCAATGTTCAAGATTACGTCCCGTTCATGTGACGGTCAGCCGCAATGTGCCTACTATGCGGGATCAGACGTTTTTTGCTTACGGAGCGACCATGCATCGACGCCATGTCCTCATCGGGGGCGGCAGCCTCCTCGCCCTTTCCGGCTGTGCCTCGGCCGAGGCCCTCGTGACCGGAGGGCCGATGCCGACGCCGCTGGCCGCGGATGCCGCGGTCGCCCGCGCCGTGCTGCCGGTCCAGACGCCGCGTGCCGAGCTGCTGCAGGCCTGGACGGGGTCCTATGGCGGTGTGCCGCCCTGGGACCGGGTCACAGCCGACAGGCTGCGCGCGGCGATCATCGAGGGGATCGAGCTGCGGCGCGCCGAGTATCTGGCGATCGCCAACAATCCCGCCGCCCCGACCTTTGCCAATACGCTGGTCGCCATGCAGATGGCCGGTGCCCCGCTTGAACGCGCCGACGCCCTCTACGGGGTGATGGTCCAGAACATCGGTTCTGACGACTACCAGGCCGTGGATACCGAGGTGTCGCCCCTGCTGTCGGCGGCCGGTGACGAGATCACCTTCAACGAAAACCTGTTCCGCCGCGTCAAGGCCGTGGCCGACGGGGCCGCCGCCGCCGGCCTGACCGCCGAACAGACGCGGATCGCGACCCGGGCGCGCGACGCCTTCATGCGCAACGGGGCCGCCCTGGACGCCGCCGGCAAGGCCGAGCTGGGCCGGATCAACACCGCCCTGTCGAACGCCTTCACCAGCTTCAGTCAGAAGGTGGTCGCTGATGAGCGCACCTGGACCGTGATCCCGACCGAGGCCGGCATGGCCGGCCTGCCGGCGTCGAACAAGGCGGCGGCCGCTGCTGCCGCCCGGTCGCGCAATATCGACGGCTGGGTCATCGTCAACAGCCGCTCCAGCGTCGATCCCTTCCTCAGCTTCGCCGACGACCGCGCCCTGCGCGAGACGGTCTGGAAGAAATTCGTCAATCGCGGTGACAATGGCGACGCCAACGACACCAATGCGACCATCGCCGAGATCGTGAAACTGCGCGCCGAGCGCGCGGCCCTGCTGGGCTTCGCCAACCACGCCGAATGGCGGATGCAGGACACGATGGCCAAGACCCCGGCCGCGGCCATGAACCTGATGAACCGGGTCTGGGCCCCGGCCAAGGCCCGGGTCGTCGAGGAGGTCGCGGACATGCGCGCGATCGCCGGTCACGACATCGAGCCGTGGGACTATCTCTACTATGCCGAGAAGGTCCGGAAGGCGAAATACGACCTCGATCAGAACGAGCTGAAACCCTATTTCGAACTGAACAACGTCCGTGCCGGTTCCTTTGCCATGGCCGAGCGTCTGTACGGCTTTACCTTCGCCAAGCTGCCGACGGGTGCCGTGCCGGTCTTCCATCCCGACGTCACCGTCTATGAGGTCAAGGATCACGGCCGGCCGATCGGCCTGTACTATACCGACGACTATGCCCGTCCGGGCAAGCGCTCAGGGGCCTGGATGACGACCTACCGGTCGCATTCGACCTATGACGGCGACGACAATGTGCTGGCCTCGAACAACAATAATTTCACCAAGGCCGAGGGCGGCCAGCCGGTCCTGATCTCGCTCGACGACGCCGAGACCATGTTCCACGAGTTCGGTCACGCCCTGCACTATCTGTCGTCGAACGTGACCTATCCGGCGCTGGGCGGCACGCCGCGCGACTTCGTCGAATATCCGTCGCAGGTGCATGAGCACTGGGTGCTGAGCCGGCCGATCCTCGACGGCTATCTGAAACATGTCGAGACCGGCCAGTCGATGCCGCAGGCGCTGGTCGACAAGATCGAGGCCGCGGCGACCTTCAACCAGGGCTATGCCACGGTCAGCTATCTGTCCTCGGCCCTGGTCGACATGGACCTGCACACCCGGGCCACGCCCCCGACCGACATCGACGCCTTCGAGCGCGAGAGCCTGGCCGGCTACGGCATGCCCAAGGAGATCGTGATGCGGCACCGCCTGCCGCAGTTCAACCACCTGTTCACCTCCGATGCCTATTCGGCCGGCTACTATTCCTACCTGTGGTCGGAGACGATGGACGCCGACACCTGGGCCTATTTCGAGGAGTCGGGGGATGTGTTCAATCCGGACATCGCCAGCCGCTTCAAGTCGATCATCCTGGCCCCGGGCAACACCACGGATCGCGGCGAGGCCTATCGCCAGTTCCGCGGCCGCGACCCGGATGTGGCGGCCCTGCTGAAGGTGCGGGGCTTCCCCGTCCACTGAGACAAAATCAGCTGGTACGGAATTCGCCCGGGTCGATGCCTGCATCGGCCCGGGCGTTTTTGTGCGGGAGGCGGGAGGCTCAGGTCGAACCCCGTGCCGGACGGCGGTTGACCGGTCGGACCTGGACATAGTCGGCGCGACGGGAGTCCGGCAGGGCGTCCTGGAACTCCTGCGTCAGGTCGGCGCGGCACTGAAGGACAGCCATCGGCGCACGACCCGAACAGGCGGACCGGACAACCTGTCGAACCCGGGCGTCGAAGACGGCGGCCCCATGGGCGGTGGCGAGATTCAGGTCACCGATCCGGACCCGGTGAGCGTCCTGGGCCGCGGCTGAACCGGCAGCGGCGAGGGCGACGCAGAGAGCAAACACAAATTTTTGCATGACCGACTTCCATCTGATCGTCGCGGGGAGGTGCGACGGGTCAGGGATTAGGCCGCGTCGGTAACGCGGACGCGCCGGTCCTGTGATCGTTGGATCAACTTTTGCTGACGGGGCTGAAATATTGGCAGGCCAGCCTGGTCATTGGTCGGAAATGTAGAGTCGCTTTCTACTCTACAGCCCTGTCGAGGGTGTCCAGACCGATGTCGACCGCTCGCCAGACCATCAGCCGCTGTTCCTGAGGCCGGCCGCCACGCCGTTGATGGTCAGCAATATGCCCTCGCGGACGCGGGGGTCGGTGTCCCCGGCCCGGCGGCGGCGGATCAGTTCGACCTGCAGATGGTTCAGCGGCTCGATATAGGGCAGGCGCAGGCGGATGACCCGGTCCAGCTCGGGCTGGTCGCCGAGCAGCTCACCCTGGCCGGTGATGGCCAGGACGGCGTCCCGGGTCCGCGCCCATTCCGACGTCAGGGCCCCGTAGATGCGGTCGGCCAGGGCGGCGTCCGGCACCAGGTCGGCATAGCGACGGGCGATGGTCATGTCGGCCTTGGCCATGATCATCTCCATGTTCTGCACCAGGGTGCGGAAGAAGGGCCAGTCGCGGGCCATGGCCTGCAGCTCGGCCATGTCGGCTCCCTGGACGGCGGAACCGAACCCGTACCAGCCGGGCAGCATGACCCGCGACAACGACCAGCTGAACACCCAGGGAATCGCGCGCAGGTCCTCGATCGCGGTGGACGAACTGCGTGAGGCCGGGCGTGAGCCGATCTTGAGTTCGGCGATTTCGGCGATCGGGGTCGCCGCGCGGAAATAGTCGACGAAGCCATCGGTCTCATAGACCAGGGCCCGGTAGGCGGCCATTGAGGCCTTTGACAGGGCACTGACCGTCGCGCCGTGGCGGGCGGTGAAGGTCTCGTCCGGCGCCGGGCGCAGCGAGGCCAGCAGCACACCACAGGTCAGGGCGTCGAGGTTGCGCCTGGCGACGTCGGGCGCGCCGTATTTGTTGGCGATGACCTCGCCCTGTTCGGTGATGCGGATGCGGCCGTCGACCGTGCCCTGGGGCTGGGCGATGACCCCGGCGAAGCTGGAGCCGCCGCCGCGACCGACCGCGCCGCCCCGGCCGTGGAACAGCTGCAGCCGCACACCGGCCTCGCGGGTGACGTCCAGCAGGGCGCGCGAGGCCTCATGCAACTCCCAGGTCGAGGTCAGGTAGGAGCCGTCCTTGTTGGAGTCGGAATAGCCGATCATCACCTCCTGCACGCCGCGCGCCCGGGCCACGGCCAGGGCAGACGGCTCGGTCATCAGGCGCGCGAGGGTCGCCCTGGACGCCCGCAGGTCGTCGATGGTCTCGAACAGGGGGGCGGCCTGGATCGGGCAGGCACCGGGCTCGGAGGGGCGGTAAAGGCCGACTTCCTTGAGCAGAAGATAAACCTCCAGCAGGTCGGACGGGGCATCGGTCTTGGAGACGATATGGGTGCGCAGGGCGCGCGGGCCGAACCGGGCCAGGGCGGCGGCGGCGGCCTCAAGGATGGCGCGTTCCTTCAGGGTCTCGGGGTCATAGGCGGCGAAGGGGTTGAACAGCAGCCGTTCGGAGGCCAGTTCGCTAGCCAGCAGGTCCATACGCGCCGCCTCGTCCAGCGCCAGATAGTCGGCACAGACCCCGGCGGCCCGGAACAGGTCGGCGACCACGCGTTCGTGCACATCGGCGTTCTGGCGCAGGTCCATGGTCGCCATGTGGAAGCCGAACACCTCGGCCGCGGTGATCAGATGGGTCAGGCGGTCATCGGCGAAGGTGTCGCCGTGGTGGGCGATCAGGCTGTCGCGCAGGACCCGCAGGTCGGCGCGGAAGGCGTCGGGACCGCTGTAGGCACCGGCGGCGAAGGGGGCGGGCCGGGCCGCGGGCATCCCCGTCAGGACCGGATGGGTCGCCGACAGCCGGGCGTAGATCTCGGACAGGGCGCGACGGTAGGGCTCGTCGGCGCGATGGGGCGAGCTGTCCCCTGACGCCCCCGCCAGCGCCCGCAGGTCGTCGCTGATCCCGGCCAGCGATCCGGACAGGCTGAGCTCGGCCCCGAGGGCGTTCACCTCGTCCATGTAGAAGCGCAACACGGCCCGGGCCTGGGTGCGGAAGGCGGCCTCCAGCACGGTGGCGTCGACGTTCGGATTGCCGTCCCGGTCCCCGCCGACCCAGGTGCCGATATGGATGAAGGGCGGCAGGTCAGGGGCGTCGAGGCGGCGACGCCAGTCAGCCAGCTGGGCCGGGGCGGCCAGCAGAAAGACCCGTTCGAGGAAGGAGACGACGGTGTCGATCTCGTCCTGGACCACCAGGCCGGTGGTGCGCACCAGCCGGGTCGCCCAAAGGATCACCGTCTGCCGACGCAGGCCCCGGGTCAGGGTATCAGGGGCACAGGACAGGTCGTCCCGGTCGCAGGAATCCAGCAGGTCGCTGACCGCAGCGATCCGGTCCAGCACGCTCTTGCGGCGCACCTCGGACGGATGGGCGGTCAACACCGGGGAGATCAGCCCCCCGGTCAGCAGGGCCCGCGCGTCCCCGGCCGTGCGTCCCGCCTCCGCCAGGCGCCCCAGCGCGCCCTCGGGCGTATCGGGGCGGGCTCCTTCAGCGGACAGGGCGCGCGCCTGGCGTTTGCCCGCCCGGTCCTCGGCGACATTGGCCAGCAGGGAGAAGGTGGCGAAGCCGTGGGCCAGACCGACGGCCTGATCCAGCGACAGCTCGGCCAGCAGGGCCTCCAGTGGCCCGGTGTCATGGGCCTCGGGGTCGCGGTGATAGGCGACCGAGGCCTGGCGTACCGCCTCGATCCGGTCGAACAGGGCCGGCCCGCCCTCATCCCGGATCACATCGCCGAGCAGGCTGCCCAGCAGTCGGACTTCGTCGCGCAGGCGGTCGTCGGTGGCGGGGGACATGGGAGAGTCTTTCGGCGTGGAGCGGGGGGCGGGGCGAAACTAACAGATGGCGTGGCCGGCAATTGAGTCAACCGGAGCGGCAGTCCGGGCGCACGTTTCTTGCTGCGGGCGCACAATTGCTGTTGCGTCGCAGCATTTTTCGGTCGTCAATGGTCGCCGGGGGCATCATCCGGAGGCCGAAATGACCAAGAGCACCATCTACAACGAAGTCACCGCCGCCAACACCGCCTATGCCGGAACTTTCGGTGACAAGGCCGCCCTGGCCATGCCGCCGGCCCGCGGCTTCGCCATCCTGACCTGCATGGACGCCCGGCTGGATCCCGCCAAATATGCCGGGCTGGCCGAGGGTGACGCCCATGTCATTCGCAACGCCGGCGGTCGCGCCAGCGACGACGCGATCCGCTCGCTGGTGATCTCCCACAAGCTGCTGGGGACCCGTGAGTGGTTCGTCATCCACCATACTGACTGCGGCATGCAGCTGTTCGACGGCGACACCATGGCGGGCCTGCTGGAAACCAGTCGCGCGACCGCCTCGTTTGACGGCAAGACATGGTCCAATCCGAAGGCCGAGGGCGGCACCACCGCTGGCCACTATGTCCAGTGGCTGGCGTTCAGTGATCTGGCCAAAAGCGTTGTCGACGACGTCAAACGCATCCGCGAACATCCGCTGACTCCCGACGACGTGCCGGTGTATGGCCTGATCTTCGATGTGAAGACCGGCCGGCTGTTGCCCGTCGAGGTCTAGGGGTGGCTGCCACCTTGTCTTCGCCGCCCTTTTCGCGCATAAGCCCCGGCTTCCGGCGCAAGTGAACCTCGCGTCTCCACCGGGACGATCCCATTCTGGTCGTGCTGCCGCGCTTCGCGCTACTTGAGCCCGCGCTCATGTAGGCCGAAGGCCGATAGCGCAAACAGCGATGGATGAGCCCGGCGAGAACCCCCTGCCGACGTGATCGTCGCCAGGGGATATTTCTCTATGGGGAC
>CAXBHG010000017.1:0-25860 GCA_963975385.1 uncultured Brevundimonas sp. | reverse complement strand
GCTCGCCCCCATCCCATCCTCCCGGAAGCGGCGTCAGCCGCTGTCCGGGAGACAGATCAGGATCCCGCGGGACGGCACCCGTCTCCCGGACAATCGCGCCGCGATTTCCGGGAGGCCTCTAGCAGGGGCGTCAGACCGTCCCGGCTCGCCGCGTTCGCGGCGTCCGGGATGACGAACCTTCCATCCCGTCATCCTCGGGCCAAGCCCGGGGATGACGGATGGGGGAGGGCCACCGGTGCCCCCTTGTCATCCCGGAAGCGCCAAAGGCGCTATCCGGGACGCTTGAACGCACCCATCCGATCCTCCCGGAAGCGGCGTCAGCCGCTATCCGGGAGACAGGTCAGGCTCCCGCAGGACGGCACCCGTCTCCCGGATAATCGCGTCGCGATTTCCGGGAGGCCCCGAACAGGGGGATCACGCCGTCCCGGATCGCCGCTTTCGCGGCGTCCGGGATGACAAGGCTACCCGGCGATGACATCCTCAAATCGTGAAGCTGCTTCTCGCCTTCTTTGGTCTCTGGGTCACGCCAATCTGCCGTTCGGGCGGGTTGATCATATTGCCGGAGTTCGGGCACCAGATTCCGGTCAGCCTGATAAACCGGTTCATCAAGGGCGGCGGTGCAAGGGTGAACCGATACAGGTTTGGCTTCAAACAAGTCAGCGCTTCGGTCCGCTGGCGCGGATACGATTTCTCCTATTACACAGACGATTGGGGTGGCGGACAAATCGAGGGAGACGAGCAGGGGCTCGATGACCTCTTCAATGCAATGTCTCGATCGAGTCGGACCAAAGTCCGCAATATTCCCGACTGACCTGCGTCCGCTTCCCGCCCCCCCCTCACCCCAGCAGCCGCGTCAGCAACCCCGCCGTCGACGGATCCAGCCCGGCGGACGGCTTCCCGGCCGCCACATCCTTCAGGATCGCCCTGGCCAGCACCTTGCCCAGTTCGACGCCCCACTGGTCGAAACTGTTGATGTCCCAGATCACCCCCTCGACGAAGGTCTTGTGCTCATACAGGGCCAGCAGGGCCCCCAGGGCCTCGGGCGTCAGCCGCTCCATCACCAGGGTGGTCGAGGGCCGGTTGCCGGGAAAGGCCTTGTGCGGGGCCAGACGGTCGGCCTCGGCCGCATCGGCCCCGGCGGCCAGCAGTTCGGCCCGGGCCGTGGCCGCGCTCTTGCCGACCATCAGGGCCTGGGCCTGGGCCAGGGCGTTCGCCCACAGGGGGGCGTCACCGATCCCGGCATCGTCCTCGCCGGTGTGACGCACGATCAGGAACTCCGCCGGCACCACCTCGGGCCCCTGGTGGATCTGCTGGAAGAAGGCGTGCTGGCCGTTGGTGCCGGGCTCGCCGAACACCACCGGGCCGGTCGGCGTATCGACCGGTGAGCCGTCGCGGCGCACCCCCTTGCCGTTCGACTCCATCTCCAGCTGCTGCAGGAAGGCGGGCAGCCGGCGCAGAGCGTGGGCATAGGGGGCCACGGTCCGGGCCGGGCGTTTCAGCCCGGCGACATTGAACACCTGGGCCAGGGCCAGGATCACCGGCGCATTGCGGGCCAGCGGGGCCGACAGGAAATGGGCATCCATTTCCGCCGCCCCGGCCAGCAGCCGCTCGAACACCTCGGGCCCGGCGGCCACCGCCACCGACAGACTGACCGCCGACCACAGCGAATAGCGCCCCCCGACCCAGTCGCGGAAACCGAAGGTGTGGCCACAGCCGAAGGCCGAGGCCTTGTCCGGGGCCGCCGTGACCCCGACCAGATGACGCTCGCGCCCCGCCTCGGGCAGGGCCGCCGCCAGCCAGTCGCGGGCGCGCGTGGCATTGGCCAGGGTCTCCTGGGTGGTGAAGGTCTTGGACACCACCACCACCAGTGTGGTCTCGGGGTCCAGCCCGGTCAGGGCCTCGGCCATGTCGCGCGGATCGATATTGGCGACGAACCTCAGATCGATGTCCGGGTCCAGTGGCCGCAGCGCATCCCACAGCAGGCGCGGCCCCAGATCCGACCCGCCGATGCCGATGTGAACGATGGCGCGGAACGGCTTGCCGGTGGCCCCGGTTTCGCTGCCGGTGCGCACCGCCGTGGCATAGGCGGCGATGGCCTGACGCACGGTGGCCACCTCGTCCGAAACCGGCTCGCCCAGGGCGTGAAAGTCCGCGCCCGGTCCGGCCCGCAGCGCCGGGTGCAGCACGGCCCGGCCCTCGGTGCCGTTGACCGCCTCGCCCGCGAACAGGGCGGCGCGACGGCCTTCCAGATCACAGGCCCGCGCCAGGGCCAGACAGGCCTCGAACCCCTCGCGGCTCCAGCTCTGTTTCGACAGGTCCAGCCACAGGCCGGCCGCCTCCAGCCCCATCCGCGCCGCGCGCCAGGGATCGGCGTCAAACTGGTCCAGGATCGCCGTGTCCGCATCCAGACGCGCGATGTTTTCCAGCCTCGTCAGGGCCTGGGTGCGCGGCGATGTCACGGGCATGTCAGCAGTCTCCGGGCGGCAATCAAGCTCTCGTTTACGGGTCAGGCGTAAGCCGGTTCAACCGCTGATTCGCGAATTCTGCCCCGAGAGGTCTGCCATGTCCTGTGGTCTCGCCATTGCTTCCATGCTGATGCTCACCAATCCCGACGTCGCCCTGGCCGCGGCCCGGCCGCCCGCCGCGGTCGATGCGCCGGTCTCGGTCGCCGGTGAGCCCCTGTTCGCCGACATCGTGGCCCGCTCGGGATCGCTGAAGGCCATGGTCGATGCCTGGGCCGCCGACGGCGTCGCCGACCAGACCGGCTTCATCACCGGCGATGTGTTTTCCGGCTTCAAGGCGCGCGCCGCCGAACTGGCCGATCTGGACATGCAGGGCCACATCATCCTGCGCGATCGCGGCACCGACGGCGATCTGAAATGCATCCTGCGCGGCATCGCCGAGGACATCCCCAGGAAGGTCGCCGCCCTCGAGGCCGCCACCACCGCCCCCGCCCGCGCCGACGCCCTGTCCGACCTCGCCTATCTGCTGAACGACAATGTCGAGGTCATCACCGCCCCGCCCCAGCCGGAAGCGTGACAACATTCCCTCTCCCGACGGGAGAGGGATCAGCGAATCCTTCAAATAGTTCCAGAGTCCTTCTCCCGGTGGGAGAAGGTGGCCCGAAGGGCCGGATGAGGGTCGACTGGATCCGTCGGCGCAAGCCGCAGCTCCGGTCGTGCCACGGCTTCGCCGACCCCCAGCACCCGACCCTCACCCTTTCGCGCGACCAATCGCTCCGCTCTTGGGCGCTCAAGCCCTCTCCCAACGGGAGAGGGATCAGCGAGTCCCCTTCAATGCGTCGAGAATGACCCCCTCGGTCAGCAGTTGCGGCAAGATGCGGGGCTCATCCGCCCCGGGCGCATAATACAGATACAGCGGCACGCCCGAGCGGCCGTGACGCTGCAGTTCGGCGCTGATGGCGTCGTCACGCAGGGTCCAGTCCCCGACCAGATAGACGGCATTGGCCTGTTCCAGCGCCGCCTTCACGCCCGGTGAGCCCAGCGAGGTCCGCTCATTGATCTTGCAGGTGACACACCAGTCGGCGGTGAAATTGACCAGCACCGGTCGCCCCCCGGCCCGGGCGGCGGCGACGGCCGCCTCTGACCAGGCCGTGGCCACTGGTCCGGCCGGTGTGGTCGCGGCCCCGGCGACCGGGGCCGGCTTCGGCAGCACGACCAGCAACAGGGCCGTGGCGGCCGCCAGGGCCAGGACCACCACGCCGGCCGCCCGGTGCAGCCGACCGGCCAGTCCCGGGATCTGCGCCCCCTGGCCGGTGCCCACCAGCCAGGCCCCCAGCGCCAGCAGCACCCCCGCCGTGAACAGCAGGGCCAGGGCCTCATCCCCGGTCTGGCGGCTGAACACCCAGGTCAGCCACAGGGCGGTCGCATACATGGGGAAGGCCAGCAGGCCCCTGAGCCGTTCCATCCACGGCCCGGGCCGCGGTAGTTTCGCCAGCAGGCGGGGCGACAGGCTGACCGCGACGAAGGGCAGGGCCAGACCCAGACCCAGCCCCAGGAAGACCAGCAGCGCCATCGGCCACGGCATGACCAGGGCCGCCCCCAGGGCAAAGGCCATGAAGGGGGCGGTGCAGGGCGCGGCCACCACCACCGCCAGGATCCCGGTGAAGAAGGCTCCCACCCCGCCCGGCAGGCGCGCCAGCGGCCCCGACCCGGCCCCCTGCAGGCCCGCGCCGATGTGGAAGACACCCGACAGGTTCAGGGCCACCGCCAGCATCAGCAGGGCCAGTCCCGCCGTCACCGGCGGCGACTGCAGCTGGAAGCCCCAGCCCACGGCCTCGCCCGCCGCCCGCAGCGCCAGCAGGACCCCGGCCAGCAACAGGAAGGTGGTCAGCACCCCGGCGAGGAAGGCCAGACCGTCGCGCCGGGCGTGGCGGGGCTCATGGGCGGCGGTGGCCAGCGACGCCGCCTTCATCGCCAGAATGGGGAAGACGCACGGCATCAGGTTCAGGATCAGCCCGCCGAGGACGGCGAACAGCAGCGCCTGCAGGAAGACCAGCGGCCGGAAGCCGGCATCCGGACCCGCCGGCCCGGCGTCGACGACCGCCGCCAGGGCTCCGGACCCGGTCGTCCCGGCCAGGGTCGGCCCCGGCTCGGCCAGAATCTCGAAGGCCCCGTCGGCCGTGACCAGCACCCCGCCGACCGGTCCCGACAGACCCGTCGCCAGGGTGTCGCCACCGGGCTGCAGCCGCAGCGTCAGGCCCTGCGGCCCCCAGGCTCCGGTCTGGGCCGCGGGATGGTCGATGACGCCGCCGTCGAACGGGAAGAAATAGCTGGGGCCGGGGTCACGGCCGGACAGGGGGCCACCGGCCGCACTCAAGGTCAGCACGCCGTTTTCGAGCGCGGCCCGCGCCGTGATGCCGGCCGGCCGGGGCGCCCGTTCCAGAACCCCCGTGATCGCGGGACCGTGCCGCGCATTCAGCGGGGCCGCTCCCTCGCGCACCGGCAGGTCCAGCCCCAGGGTCAGCTCGTCCGGTACGCACATCTCGGCGCTGCACACCAGAAACAGCGCCCTGACCGTCAGGGCCAGGGTCGTCCCCGGTCGGGCCGTGGCCGGAATCTCGACCGGGACCGGCAGATAGACCGTGTCGGAATAGCCGTAGTTCATCAGGCCCAGCAGCCGCTGGCGCTCGGGCACCGGCCAGACGATGTCGCCGGCCCTCACCCCGTCCGGCAGGGTCCAGTCCAGGGTCGTGGCCCCGCCGGAATCGCCCGGATTGCGCCAGTAGGTATGCCAGCCCGGCTGGATCTTCTGGCGCACCGCCACCACCGCCGTCGATCCCGGTGCCGCCCACTGCGACAGGGGCACCAGCTCGGCCTCGATCCGGGCTGTCGCCTGCGGCCCCGCCACCGCCTGGGCCGTGGCCGGTCCGGCGATCAGGGCCAGCAGCAGGCCGGTCAGGAGAAGGGTCAGTCTGCGCAAGGCGAATATCCGGCGGTCGAAACAGCGGCGACCCTAGCCAAACCCGGGGCGCGGAGCCACCGGCCTCAGCGTCGCGGAGCCGCCTCGACCAGCACCTCGGTGCGACGCCGCATCGGTTCGCGCGCGCCCGCATCGGTCACGGCCCCCGTCTCGCCCACACCGGCGACGGCAAATACCGGCACCGGCCAGCCGGCCGCCTTCAGCGCATCGGCCACCGCCAGGGCCCGCCGCTCGGACAGGCTCTGGTTGGCAGCCCCGCCGCCGCGGGCATCGGACAGGCCGATCACCTGCACACTCCGGATGTCGCAGTCGCGCAGCTGGGCCGCCGTCGCGCCGATCGCCTGCCGCGCCGCCCCGGTCAGCCGCGCCTCGCTGTCGGCGAAATAGATTTCGAACCGTTGCGGTACGCAGGTCTGCGGGGCCGCCACCAGCGCCTCCCGGCTCCCGAACATCCCGCTGCCCAGCCCGCACCCGGCCAGCGTCATCCCCGCCGTCACCGCGATCATCGCTGTCCGTTTCATATCATCCCTCCAGGGAAAACCCGCCTCCCCGGCAGGCTCCCGCACGCAAAAAGGGCGGTCCGTCGCAAGACGAACCGCCCCGTCCCGAAGCAGGTCACCCCGCCCCGGCCCAGCCCCGCCTAGTAGCGACGCTGCCCGTTTTCCCAGTAACATTCGGTCTGACGGTTATCGTAGCAATAGTAGTACCGGCCCTGCGCATCCTGGTAACGCTGCTGGTTGGCGCGATCCTGCTGCGAGCCGCGGATGGCACCTGCGGCACCACCAACGACGGCACCGATCGCGGCACCGCGCCCGGCGTTACCATCGCCGACATTGTTGCCGATAATGGCCCCGGCGACAGCGCCGATGCCTGCGCCGATGGCACCCTGGCGCACGGTCTCATTGCTTCCATAGGGGTCGCTGGCACAGGCCGTAGCCATCAATCCAGCGGCCGCAATCGCGATAAGTGCCTTGTTCATATTGATGTCCTTCATCCCTCAAGGGTTCGCCCCGTGGGGGAGAACGCTGGATTGTGGGTGTGGTTCCCGCGCTATGATCACCGCCAAGGCTGTATTAGGCTTAATGCCCCTCGGGTTTGTCTGGCTGCACAGGGGGTGCGGCCCGGACCCGTGGGGCGATCAAGGGGGCTTTCATGCGATTTTCTCAACCTCTCAGAATGGCGGACGGCAACGAAGGCGGTCCGGTCTGGGCCCGGTCACGCAAGCGCGGCGGCATTCCGATCGTCGGCCTGCTGGTCACGCTGCTGGCGCTCTTCGGGGCACTGACCGCCGTTCTGGGTATCAAGGAGCAGTCACTCGCCGCCGGCGGGGCTGTGGTTGACGGCTGGATCACCACCGGCTGGGACGCCGCCAAGGGGCTGGTCGGCAAGGCACCGGAGGCGGCCGACGACGCTGCGGCCGAGGCCGGCGCGGTTGCAGCCAAGGCCGGCGACGCGCTGCAGGCGGGAGCCGAAACCACTGCGAACGAGATGAAAAAGTAAACTGCCAAGCTGACCGCCCCGGCCGGAACATCGCGCCGGCCGGGGCGTTCGATCCTGATGCGCGAAACCCTGATCGAACGAACCGCCAAGCTGGCCGACGACTTCCACGCCGAAGCCGAATCGGACCCGGCCGTCCCGGTTCTGACGTCGCATGTCTCGCTGAAGCGATTGATCATGCTGGTTAATCCTCTATCGGGCAGCGTGGGCTCTCAAGCCGTGGATGAAGCGAAGACCATCCTCGCCGGCTACGACTGCGAATCTTCGGTCGTCGAGCTGACCCATGAGGATTTCGACACCCGGGTGGATGCGGCCCTGAAGGCGGCTCCCGATGTCTTGATTGTGCTGGCCGGAGATGGAACCGCCGGTACAATCGCATCGCGCGCCGGACCAGACGGTCCATTGATCGCCCCGTTGCCGGGCGGGACCATGAACATGCTGCCCCGCGCCCTCTACGACACCGCAGACTGGAAGCTCGCCCTGCGACTGGCGCTCGAAACGGGCACGGCCCAGGGCGTCGCAGGCGGCGAGATCAGCGACGCCGACGGCCAGCACACCTTCTATTGCGCCGCCATCCTCGGCTCTGCGGCACTGTGGGCTCCGGCCCGGGAAGCGGTCCGTACCGGACAGGTGAAACTGGCCTGGGTCTATGCCCGCCGGGCCCTGCGACGCGCGTTCACCGGTCGACTGCGCTACAGGTTGGACGGCGTGGCCGGGCGGCAGACCGAGGCACTGGTTCTGATAAGCCCGACCATTTCGCGTGCCGTCGGTGAAGACGCCGGCCTTGAGGCGGCGGCCATGAACCCCGCCGACGCCGGTCAGGCCATTCGCCTGGCGGCCCACGCCCTGTTCAAGGGCTGGCGACAGGACCCCTCTGTGCGCACGACGGCGACCCGCAGCGCCGACGTCCGGGCCCGCTCACGAATCCCCGCCGTGATCGACGGCGAGCCGACCCTTCTGCGGCACGAAGCCACCATACGCTTTATCCCCCAGGCCTTCCGGGCCCTGGCTCCGCAACGCCCCGTAACGACCGGGGACGCCGCCTAGTGGGGCGCATTCTCCAGTTTTCCGACATTCATTTCGGGTGTGAACACCGCCGGGCCATCGCCGCCGCCCTGGACTACGCCCACACGACCCCGGCCGAACTGACCCTGATCACAGGTGACGTCACCCAGCGGGGCCATCCCGAGGAATTCCGTGCCGCCGGGGCCTGGATTCAGGCCATGCCTGATCCGACCTTTGTCGTCGTCGGCAATCACGACGTGCCCTACTGGGACGCTATGGCGCGATTGTTCTGGCCGTGGCGGGCCTTTGAAACGACGATCGGTCACCCGGCCCATGATCACCAGTTCCTCGATGCCGCGCTGATGGTGCGGGGTGTCACAACGGCCCGCGGCTGGCAGGCGCGCCTGAACTGGTCCAAAGGCGTCATTGATCTCGACCAGACCCGACGCGCGGCTGAAGCCCTGCGCCAGGCCCCGATCGGGGCGCTAAGGGTTCTGGCCTGCCACCACCCACTGATCGAGATGCGCGGCGCGCCTATGACCGGTGAGGTCCGGCGCGGCGAGACGGCCGCCCACATTTTCGCCGAGGCCGGGGTCGATCTGATCATGACCGGCCATGTCCACGTCCCGTTCGCCCTGCCGATCGAGCTGTCAGACCGCTATTCCTATGCCGTCGGTTGCGGGACCCTGTCATTGCGCGAGCGCGGTACCCCGCCGGGGTTCAACCAGATCGACTGGGACAGCCGGGTCATCACGGTCACGGCCATGGGCTGGACCGGCGACCGGTTCGAACCACAACAGGTCTGGCAGTTGCCGCGTCGGCAGGATACCCGCGCCGCTGAGACAGCGCCCGACCCCTCCGTCGCCGGAGTCATGGAGCAGGCCGCGACCTGAACCGTCGTCCCAGGGCGGCAAAAAAGGCCGCGACCCTGACGATCGCGGCCTCCCGGTTCCGGTTGAACGCCGGGGCCTTAAAGGCTGGTGCCGCGCCCCTTGCCGGTGAAGAAATGCACCACCAGCAGGATCAGGAACACGACGAACAGCACATAGGCGATGTTGATCGAGACGGCGGCCACGCCGCCCATGTTCAGGGCTCCGGCGACCAGGGCCAGAATGAGGAAGATGATGGCGTAGCGAAGCATGAAGTTCTCCGGAAGCGATTGATGGCGACGCGTCCATCAGGGCCACGCCTGCATCCTAAACGCTCCCGGGGGACCGGTGTTCCTCCGGCTAGCGCCGCCGGCCGGCACCTTTTTCGGTGAAGGCCGCCGCCACCATCGTCGCCAGGGCCGGGTTGCGCAAAAAGATGAACCCCGCGGCCAGCGCCGCCGCAGCGCCCATCAGGGGACGGTCCCGGAACAGGGCGAAGGCCCGTGCGGCCAGGCCTTCCGGCTCCTCTTCCTCTTCGAAGTCGGCGCGGGTGACGAACACCACCGCCACGACGATCGCCACCAGGGCGAACAGCAGGGCGGTGATAGCCGCCGCCGCCACCGGCAGGACCACCAGTGCCAGCGCATGATAGAGCGTCGCCCCGAGAGCGATGACGGCCACAAAGGCCGCGCCCGCCGCCACTGCGGTGGCGACGGCCTTGCGAACCAGACTGCGCCCCACCATCAGCGGCGACGACCGGCCAGCAGCAGGCCCAGAACCACGCCGACGCCGAGGGCGATCGCGGTCGACTGGACCGGCCGTTCCTGGACCCGTTCGGTGATGTAACGCTGCGCCTCATCGATCCGCTCGGAGGCGTCGTCATAATATTCGCGACCGCGGTTGCGGGCCTGGTCGTAATAGACCCGGGCGCGCTCGCGCACTTCCTCGCCCTTTTCACGGAGCAGGGTCTCGGCTTCGCCAGCCTTCTCGCGCAGACGCGCTTCGGCGGTCTCGGCCTTTTCGCGCAGACGCTTGGCCTCCTCGCGGGCACCGACCGTCAGATCGGCCTTCAGGGTCTTGATGTCAGCCTTGATGTCTTCTCGTGCCTTGGTCGTGGCCATGATGCGCTCCGGGAACAGGAAATGAATGTGATACCCGAACAGATAGGGTCGCCGGGCACGAAACGCCAGTCACCGACGACAGTTCCCGTCTGAGGCACCCTTCCGGCAAGGGTCCTCAGACCCGACCCTCTGGCGAAGCGCGGCGGTCCGAACTAGAAAATACGGATGACCTCCTGGCTGTTCCCGCCCGCCCCCACCCCGTCCCTGCCCGTCTTCGGCAGGGAGGACCGTTTTCCGGTGCGCCGCGTCTACTGTGTCGGCCAGAATTACGCGGCCCACGCCCGGGAAATGGGCAGTGATCCCGCGCGCCCGGCCCCGTTCTTCTTCTCCAAGCCGGCCGACGCCCTGGTGAGCGACGGCACCGATCCGGCCTATCCGTCGGCCACCGCCGACCTGCATCATGAAATCGAACTGGTCTGCGCCATCGGCGAGGGCGGAGCCATAGTCGGATGGGCGGTCGGCTGTGACCTGACCCGACGCGACCTGCAGGCCGCGGCCAAGGCTGCCGGACGCCCGTGGGACGCCGCCAAGGGCTTCGATCAGTCCGCCCCCTGCGGGGCCCTGACCCTCGGGCCCCTGCCGGATGCGGCGGCGGCGATCCGGCTCGAGGTCAATGGCGTGGCCCGCCAGACCGGCCATCTGGACGACATGATCTGGAATCCATTCGAAATTCTCGCCAAGGCCGGGGATCTGTGGGTCCTGCAGGCGGGCGACCTGATCTTCACCGGCACGCCCGAAGGCGTCGGACCGCTGCTGCCCGGAGACCGGGTACTGGCAACCATCGACGGGCTCAGCCCCCTGGAGTTCACGGTGCGGCCGCGATGATCCTGCACGGCTACTGGCGCTCGGGGACGGCCTACCGCACCCGGATCGCCCTCAACCTGAAAGGGCTGGCCTATGACCAGGCCGGTGTCGACCTGCGCAAGGGGGAACAGAAGTCCGCGGCCTATCTGGCGCTCAACCCCCAGGGCCTGGTCCCGGCCCTTGAGGTCGATGGCCTGGTCCTGACGCAGAGCCCGGCCATCCTCGAGTGGCTGGAGGAGACGGTTCCGGAACCGGCGCTGCTGCCGGTCGACGCCGCCGGTCGTGCGCGCGTGCGGGCCATGGCGGCCCTGGTGGGCTGCGACGTCCATCCGCTGAACAATCTGCGGGTGCTGAAGGCCCTGCGCGAATCGTTCGACGCCACGCCGGACCAGACCGACGCCTGGGCGGCCCGCTGGATCACGGCCGGATTCGCGGCCCTGGAAGCGCTTGTCGCCGATCATGGCGACGGATGGGCCTATGGTTCGAGCCCCAGCCTGGCCGATTGTTATCTGATTCCGCAGATTTATTCCGCACGGCGCTTTCATGTCTCGCTGGACGCCTGGCCGCGCCTTCTGGCGATCGAATCCGCCGCTGAGGCCCACTCAGCCTTCATTGCAGCCCATCCGGACCGCCAGCCGGACGCCGACTGATCGCCGACCGGCGCTCTGTGGGTAAGACTCTGTAAAAGTCTCGGTGAGGCGACCTTAAACTTTGCCGGTCAGGGTCGCCGGGTGAAGCCGTCCTCCCCCCAGTCCCCGGTCGCCAAACTCGCCCTGTCGGTGGTGCACGAGCCCGAGCGCGCCCTGCCCGCGCCGACGGGCGCACGCGAGGAGGCGCTGCGCTTCCTGCTGCAGACCGCGGCCGACGCCGGCGTCAGCCTGATCGCCACACGCCCGGACGGCGACGGCGAGCGCCAGCTGGGCCAGGCCTGGCCGTTCCCCTCTCCCTTCCAGGTCACCGTCCGTACCGTGCCCCTGGGCGAGGGTCTCGACCGTGTCGAGGCCCGGGCCCGCCGTTCGCTCGAACGCCTGGGCCTGCCGCGCGGCGACACCCTGCTGGTCTCCGAGGCCACGGATCTGGCCGGAGTCGATGGGCGCGCCCTGTGGGACCGCCTCAACTCGCTCAAGGATCGCGGCCTGTTCCGCCGCATCGGCTTCTGCGCCACGGTCGAGGACGGTCCGGCCCTGCTGGCCCGACGCTATCAGCCCGATGTGGTGCAGATGCCCGGCAACCTGCTGGACCAGCGCGCCCATCGTACCGGCGTCCTGTCCGAACTGGCCGGGATGGACGTCGCCGTCCATCTGTCGTCGGTCTTCGCCCGGGGCCTGCTGTTCATGAGCGGTGAGAGCCTGCCCGATCATCTGGCCGAATACGCCCCGGTGCTGTCACGCACGCGCCGCCGGCTGGCCGAGGCCCGGATCGATCCGATGCAGGCGACCCTGGCCTATACGCTGGGTCTGCCGGAGGTCGCTGCCGTCGTCGCCAGCGTCGCCTCGGCCGCCGAGATGCGCGCCATCCTGGCGGCGGCTCACGCCCCCCGTCCGGACCTGGACTGGGAGGCGCTGGCCTTCGAGCAACCGGCGGCCCTGGCGCAGAGCCCCGGGACCGCCGCGCGTCGCGCGATCAGTAACGCAGCCTGATCCCGACATAGCCGGACCGACCCGGCTCGCCGTATCCAAATACCTGCTGGAAATGGGTATCTGCCAGATTGTCGACCCGCGCCGTCAGACTGACCGCCGGGGTAACGACCCAGGTGCCGGACAGGCCCGCGGTGATGAAGGCCTCGCGCACGCCCCCGGCGTCCTGCTGGTCACCCTCTGCCCGGACCGTCAGCGCCCCCGACAGGCGCGCGCCGGTCCAGCCCAGGGTGGCGGAGCCGGCGTGTTCGGGTACCCGCAGCAACCGCGCGCCGGTCGTGCGGTCGGCCGCATCGGTCCAGCCATAGGCCAGGGTCAGGTCCAGCCCCCCGCCCAGCAGGGCGCGGGCCTCCAGCTCGACCCCGTCGGACCGGGTCCGGTCGACATTGATGTAGTAGCTGTCGAAGGTGACCGGATCGAAGACATAGGTGATCTGGTCCTCGACATTCAGACGATAGACGGTCGCCCGTCCCTGCACCCTGCCGTCAGCAGAGCCCCAGCCCAGCGCCAGTTCGACGCTGTCGGCCGTCTCGGGCCTCAAGACCGGAATGGGTTCGGCTGAAAAGCAATAGTCGCACACCGCCTGGCTGATCGACGGGGCCTTGAATCCCGTACCCCAGGCCCCCGACAGGATGAATCCCGCATCCAGGTCCCAGGCTGCCGACAGTCGCCCGGTCGTCGCGCCGCCGAAATCGTCGGTCTCGTCGCGACGCAGGGCCCCGGTCGCGCTCAGTCGCGGCGAGACCTGCAGGCGCGACACGCCGAACACCGAGGTCACGCCCGCCTCTGCGATGGCCCCGGTCGACAGGGCCCCGCGATCGTCCTCACGCTCGGCACCCAGGGTATAGTCGATCCGGCCGGCCATAGCCGCCCCGGTCGCCTGCCAGCGATAGGTCTGGCGGTCGGCGGTGAAGGTCGAGGCGAAATTGCCCGCATTGGCCCGGGTCAGGTCGGTCGCCGACACGCTGACCTGATGATCCAGACCGACAGCGGCGAACAGCAGGCGACCGCTGGCGGTCCATTGCTCGCTTTCGGTGGTGTCGGCGGTGTCGGCGGGCACATAGACCGGTGGCGGATTGCCGTCGAGATCGCCGGCGCTGCGGCTCCAGCGCACCGTGCCCTCGACCCGGGCTTCGGATGCCAGTCGGTAGCGGCCCCGCAGACCGGCGGTGGTGCTGCCGAAGCCGTCGCGTTCCGGGTTGCCGTCAGCGGCGTCGGCGGCGGAAATGCCGTTCGTGTCGAAGCGCGACACCCAGGCTCCGAGGGCCCAGCTCTCGTCCGCCCGGCCCACAGCGAGACGTCCACGCACCGTGTTGAACGACCCGGCCTCGGCTTCGGCCCGCAGCCCGTCAACCTCGCGGGTGGTGAAGGCGATGACGCCGCCGATGGCGGCCGACCCCCACAGGGATGACTGCGGCCCGCTCAGGACCTCGATGCGATCGATGTCGCCGAGGTCGAAGCCCGAGACATCAAAGGCCCCGTTGATCTCGGACGGGTCATTGACCGGTACCCCGTCGATCAGGACCAGGGTCTTGCCGGGCGTGGCTCCACGCATCCGCACCTGGGCGATACCGGCATAGGCCCCTGACCGTGTCACCGACAGGCCCGGAATATCCGTCAGGATATCGGCGGCGAAAACCGCCCCGCGCTGTTCGATGGTGAGGGCGTCGATAACCCGGGCACCGGGAGTGTCGGCGACGATCGCCGGCAGCCGGGTCGCGGTGATGATCACCTCGGGCAGGGAGGTGGCCCGGTCGTCGTCTGGCGAACGGGCGAGGGCGGGCAGGGCGATGAGGGTCGCGAAGGCGACCGTGGACAGCAGGATTGACCGCTTCATGAGCGAATCTCCGTCAAGCTGCCGCGGATGCGCGCGCGGCGGCGTTGAAAGCGACCGACCCGCCAGACCGGACGGTCTGGTGACGCATGGATCGGGTCGCTTCGACGGACGAATGCCTTCGGTTGAAGGCAGGACAGGCCCCGCGCCTCTGTCTGGTCCCGGACAGCGGACGAACGACGTCGGCGGCCAGGTCTCCTGGCTTGCGGATCAACAGCCGTCGTTCACACCTTCCCGGGGGCCCGTGAGCCTCCAGTGATGCCGGATCATACCTGATCCGGAGCGAACGACGGCCTCACCGCCTACAGTTGCGGGCACAGCCACGGTATCGCACCGTGTTCCCTTAACCGCCTGATCCGCTTGTCGCAGGCCGACGCCGCCCCGACAAGTCGATTGCGCGCCATTCCGCTTGAGGGCAGGGACGCATTCCTTCACCCTGTGACGACGCCATGAACGCCCCGCTGAAACCACCACCGAAAGCCGAGACCGCCGACACCGGGACCACCCCGGTGATGGCGCAATTCCTCGCGGCCAAGGCGGGCGCGCCCGACGCCATCCTGTTCTTCCGCATGGGTGATTTCTACGAACTGTTCTTCAGGGACGCCGAGATCGCCTCGGCCGCCCTGGGCATCACCCTGACCAAGCGCGGCAAGCACCAGGGTGAGGACATTCCGATGGCCGGGGTGCCGGTCCATGCGCTGGAAGGCTATCTGGCCCGGCTGATCCGCCAGGGCTTCAAGGCCGCGATCTGCGAACAGGTCGAACTCCCGTCAGAAGCGAAGAAGCGCGGCTCCAAGGCCGTGGTCAAACGCGAGGTGGTGCGGGTCGTCACCCCGGGTACCCTGACCGAGGACACCCTGCTGGACGCGCGCGGGGCCAACCGGCTGGCCGCCGTGTCGGTGCGCAAGGGCCGCGCCGCCGTGGCCGTGGTGGAACTGTCGGCCGGGACTGTCGATGCCGTGGCCTGCGACCTGTCCGATCTGGGCGCGACCCTGGCCGCCTTCCGCCCCAGCGAGGTGCTGGTGCCGGATCGTCTGTTCTCGGACCCCGAGGCGCAGTCGGCGCTCGACGGCTGTGGCGGCGTGGTCCAGGCCCTGCCCCAGGCCCTGGCCGAGCCGGTCGGGGCCCGGGTTCGGGTCGAACGTCTCTACGGTGTCGCGTCCCTGGACGGCTTCGGAGCTTTCGAGGAGGCCGAGGTCTCGGCCCTGGGTCTGGTGGCCGCCTATCTGGAAACCACCCAGGCGGGCAAGATCCCCGCCCTGGCCCCGCCGCGCCGTTCGGGCGAAGCGGGCTTTCTGGCCATCGACCCGGCGACCCGGCTCAGCCTCGAGATCGACCGCACCCAGCGGGGCGAACGCGACGGCTCGCTGCTGGCCTGTATCGATCGCACCGTGACCTCGGGCGGAGCCCGGGCCCTGGCCGAGCGTATTGCCCGGCCATTGCGCGACGTGACCAGCATCAACCACGGCCTCGACGCCGTCGAATGGCTGCTGGAGCGGCGCGACCTGCGCCGGGACCTGCGCGACGCCTTGAAGGCCTCGGCCGATGTGGCCCGGGCGACCTCGCGGCTGGCGCTGGGACGGGGCGGGCCGCGCGACCTGGCGGCGATCCGCTCCGGCCTGACCACCGCCCAGGGTCTGGCCGGTCTGTTCGCCGGTGCCGGTGATCCGCTGGCCGGCCCCTCCGCCCGGATCACTGCCTGTCTCGACAGCCTGACCCTGACCCCCGAGATCGACCACCTGCTGGCCGGGCTGGTCGACGGTCTGGTCGACGAGCCGGGGCATCTGGCCCGGGACGGCGGCTTCGTCCGCCCGGACTACCGGCCCGAACTCGACGAGGCCCGCCGTCTGCGCGACGACAGCCGCCGGGTGGTCGCCGATCTGGAGGCCCGGGCCCAGCGCGAGGCCGGGGTCCCGTTCAAGGTGCGCCACAACGCCGTGCTCGGCTATTTTCTTGAGACCACGGCCAAACACGCCGAGCCCCTGATGCGGGCCGGCCCCGACAGCCCCTTCATCCACCGCCAGACCCTGGCCAACCAGGTCCGCTTCACCACGGTCGAACTGTCGGAGCTGGACGCGAAAATCAGCCAGGCCGGCCATCGGGCCCTGGCCATCGAGGGCGAGACCTTCGAGACTTGGCGACGGACAGTGCAGGATCTTGCCCAGCCGCTACAGGCGGTGGCCGAGGCCCTGGCCGAACTGGACGCCCACGCTGCCCTGGCCGAATGGGCCGCCGAGGTCGGGGGGGTGCGCCCGGTCCTCGACGACGGCACCGGATTCGTGGTCGAGGGCGGTCGCCATCCGGTGGTCGAGGCCGCGGTCAAGGCCGCCGGCGATCCCTATACGCCCAATGACTGCGCGCTGGACGGATCCGACGCCGCCGCCGCAGATCGCGCCGGGGCCCGGCTGTCGATCGTCACCGGTCCGAACATGGCCGGCAAGTCGACCTTCCTGCGCCAGAACGCCCTGCTGGTGGTGCTGGCCCAGGCCGGGGCCTTCGTGCCCGCCCGGTCGATGCGGCTGGGAGTGGTCGACCGGCTGTTCAGCCGGGTCGGGGCCGGGGATGACCTGGCCCGGGGCCGCTCCACCTTCATGATGGAGATGGTCGAGACGGCCGCCATCCTGACCCAGGCGACCGACCGCTCCTTCGTGGTACTGGACGAGATCGGCCGCGGCACCGCCACCTATGACGGCCTGGCCATCGCCTGGGCCACGGCCGAGGCCCTGCACGATCACAACCGCGCCCGCACCCTGTTCGCCACCCACTATCACGAGCTGGCGCGGCTGGAAGACCGGCTGGATCACGTCTGCAACCTGTCGATGCGGGCGCGTGAATGGAACGGCGAACTGGTCTTCCTGCACGAGGCCGCACCCGGGGCCGCCGACCGATCCTACGGCGTCCAGGTGGCCAGGCTGGCCGGTGTGCCCGCCGCCGTGGTTTCCCGCGCCCGCGAGGTTCTGGACCGGCTCGAGACCGACAAGGCCGCCCATGTCCGGCTCGACGACCTGCCGCTGTTTGCCGTGGCCGAGCCCGCCGCCCCGCCCCTGCGTGCCTCAGCCGTCGATGAGGCCCTGACCGGCATCGATCCCGATTCCCTGACTCCGCGCGAGGCGCTGGAAGCCCTGTACCGGCTCAAGGGTCTGGCCAGCCGGTGACCCATCCCCTCGCCGGTTCGCTCGCCGCCGCCGTCGACACGCCCGACGTTCGCGCCACCGTCTCCGGAATTCTGGGCCAGCATTATCAGGCGGCTCGCGGCCGGGTGGCCACACGACTGGCCGCCGGCCAGCCGGGGGTCGAGGTCGCCCGGCTGTATTGCGCCGCCGCCGACGACCTGCTGCTGGCGCTATGGGAATTCACCACAGAGGTCCTGTATCCCGCGCCCAATCCGACCGAGGCCGAGCGACTGGCCCTGATCGCGGTCGGCGGCTACGGGCGCGGCGTTCTCGCCCCCTTCTCGGACCTCGATCTGCTGTTCCTGCGGCCGTGGAAGACCACTGCGCGCACCGAGTCCGTGGCCGAGTTCGTCCTCTATGTGCTGTGGGACCTGGGCCTGAAGGTCGGCCAGTCGACCCGGTCGGTCGACGACTGCCTGGGCCTGGCGCGCAGCGACATGACCGTGCGCACCGCCCTGCTGGAGGCCCGCCCCCTGGCCGGGGACCGGGCCCTGACCGACACCTTCATCGAGACCTTCCGCACCCAGGTAGCCCGCGCCGATCCACGTCCGTTCATCGCCGCCAAGCTGGATGAGCGTGACGCGCGCCACCAGAAGGCGGGGGCCGTCCGTTATCGGGTCGAGCCGAACGTCAAGGACGGCAAGGGCGGCCTGCGCGACCTGAACACCCTGTTCTGGATCGCCCGCTCCCTGGCTCCGGACAGCCCGCTGGGGGCACGGGTGCTGGACGACCTGCTGACCAGCCGCGAGCGCCGTACCTTCGAGGAGGCCTTCGACTTCCTGTGGCGGGTACGGGCCCATCTGCATCTGACCGCGGGCCGGGCCGAGGAGAAGCTGACCTTTGACCTGCAGCCCGAGGTGGCCCGGCGCATGGGTTGGCGGGGCCGGGGCGACGAGCCGGCGGTCGAGCGGTTCATGCGCCGCTATTTCATCGTCGCCCGTGACGTCGGGGCCCTGACCCGGGCCATGTCGGCCAAGCTGGAGGCGCGCCAGCAGAAGTCGGCCCTCAGCCTGTCGCGCCTGATGCCCGGACGGCGGCGCAGGCTGGGTGTCGAGGGATTCGTCGAGGATCGTGGTCGTCTGTCGGTGACCGGTGCCGACATCTTTGCCGCCGACCCGATCAAGCTGCTGACCCTGTTCCGGGTCGCCGATACCCATGACCTTGACCTGCACCCGGACGCCTTCTCGGCCGTGACCCGGTCGCTGTCGCTGGTGACGCCGTCACTGCGTCGGGACCCGGAGGCGGCGCGCACCTTCCTCGACATCCTGGCCCACGGCCAGCGGCCGTACCGGGTCCTGACCTTGATGAACGAGACCGGCCTGCTGGGCCGGTTCCTGCCCGAATGGGGCCGGATCGTCGGCCAGACCCAGTTCAACATGTACCATGCCTATACGGTCGACGAGCATACCCTCCAGGCCATCGGCATCATCAATGACATCGCCCGCGGCAAGCTGAAGACCGACCATCCGCTGTCGACCGACATCGTCCACCGGATCGGGGATTTCGAGGCCCTGATGCTGGCCATGATGTTGCACGACGTCGGCAAGGGCGGCGACCGGGGCCAGCTCGAGGACGGGGCCATCGCCGCGCGCCGCGCCTGCGAGCGGCTGGGCGTCGACAGCCGGCGGATCGAACTGGTGGTCTGGCTGGTGCGCAACCATCTGGCCCTGTCCGACCATGCCCAGAAGCGCGACGTCTCCGACCCCGACACCATCCGCGCCTTCGCCGACCTGGTCGGCGACCCCGAACATCTGCGAACGCTGCTGGTCCTGACCGTGGCGGACATCCGTGCTGTCGGCCCCGGCGTCTGGAACAGCTGGAAGGGCCAGTTGATCCGCGCCCTGTACGAGGGCACCGAGGCCCTGTTCCGGGGCGAGGACGTGCGACGTGAGGACCCGCTGGTCGAATTTCCCGCCCTGGTCGACCGCGCCCGATCGGCGGGAGCCGCCGCGGCGGTCGTCCCGCCCCGCCCCGGAGATCGCATTGCGGCCACGACCCGGATCGCGGTGGCGACGCGCGACCGGCCCGGCCTGTTCGCCGCCCTCGCCGCCGCCCTGTCCGCCGCCGGGGCCGATGTGGTCGGAGCCCGGGCCGGGACGGCGGAGGATGGCACCGTGCTGGATGTGTTCGAGGTTCACGACGGCACCGGTCTGCCGTTCGGCAGCAGCGAGCCGCGACGGCTGAAACACCTGCTGACCCGTCTGGAAATCGCCGCCCGCCGCGGCACGGCACCCGAGGCCCGGCCCGCCACCGAGGTCAGTCGCCGGCGCGCCACCTTCGATGTCCGGCCGGTGGTGCTGATCGACAACAGCGCCAGCGAAACGGCCGTGGTGGTCGAGGTGTCGGGGGCCAACCGGCCGGGCCTGCTGGCCGAGCTCGCCCGGGCCCTGTCCGACCACCGGCTCTCCATCCGCTCGGCCCATATCGCCAGTTTCGGCGAACGGGCGGTGGACAGC
Organism: uncultured Brevundimonas sp.; assembly: GCA_963975385.1. Classification (GTDB taxonomy): domain Bacteria; phylum Pseudomonadota; class Alphaproteobacteria; order Caulobacterales; family Caulobacteraceae; genus Brevundimonas. The sequence continues at coordinate 6,022 of CAXBHG010000017.1, read as the reverse complement.
TTCTATGTCGTCGACACCCGCGGTCGAAAGCCGATGGTCGGCGCGAAGCTGACCGCCCTGCGAACGACCCTGGAGGCGGTGCTGGATCACCGGCTCGAGGCCCCGGCCGGCCGCAAGATCACCCGGGTCCGCGCCAGTGTCCGCGATGTATCCGACCTGAGCCGCAGCCGGGCCGTATCGCCCGCGCCGGAACCACGCTAAGCGGGTCGTCCGCCCCTTCACCCGGATCGTTCGCCCGTGAGCCAGCCCCCCCGACCGACCGACGACACGCCGATCGATCCCGCCCTGCCGTCGATGGCCGCCGCCATCGACAATGATCGCCCCGCGACCGGGCCGAAGCCCGGCAAGGGCGGCGGCATGATGCGGTCCTCGGCCATCTTCAGCGGCCTGACCCTGGTCAGCCGGTTCGCCGGCTTTGCGCGCGACGTCGTGATCTCGGCGGCGCTCGGGGCCTCGGCGGGGCCGGCGGCCGACGCCTATAACACCGCCCTGAACTTCCCCAATCTGTTCCGCCGCATCTTCGCCGAGGGGGCCTTCGCCGCCGCCTTCGTCCCGGCCTATGCCAAGACGCTGGAGACCGAGGGTGCGGACGTGGCCGACAAGGTCGCCACCGACGCCCTGGCCACCGTGGCTGCCGCCACCGTCATCCTGACCATCATCGCCCAGCTGACGATGCCGTGGCTGATGACGGTCATCAATATCGGCTTCCTCGACGATCCGGCCCGCTTCAAACTGGCGGTGATCCTGACCCAGATCACCATGCCCTACCTGCCGTGTATGGCCGTGGCGGCCCTGCTCAGCGGCGTGCTCAACGCCCGCGGCCGGTTCATCGTCTCCGGGGCCTATCCGATCCTGCTCAACCTGATCATGCTGGCCGCCGTGATCCCGGCCCAGGGCGACCAGATCGGGGCGGCCTATGCCGCCTCCTGGGCCGTGCTGGTCGCGGGCGTGGCCCAGGCCGGCCTGTGCTGGTGGGCCGCCCGCAAGGCCGGGGCCAATATCCGCCTCGCCTGGCCGCGCCTCAGCCCCGAGGTCAAGGCCATCATCATCACCGCCATCCCGGCGGCGATCGGCAATTCGGCGACCCAGATCAACGTCTTCATCTCCGGCAACCTGTCCAGCTACATCGCCGGCGGCCGCACCTGGCTGGCCACGGCCGACCGGCTCTACCAGCTGCCGCTGGGCCTTGTCGGGGTGGCCATCGGTATCGCCCTGCTGCCGCGCCTGTCGCGCGCCGTGGCCTCCGAGGATCACGGTCAGCAGCAGGCCTCGATGGATGAGGCCGTGACCCTGTCGATGGCCCTGACCCTGCCCGCCGCCGCGGCCCTGATGGCCATGCCCTATTTCCTGATCGACGCCCTGTTCACCCGCGGGGCCTTTCTTCAGATCGATGCGGTCAACACCGCCCGGGCCCTGTTCCAGTTCGGCTGGGGCGTGCCCGCCTTCGTGCTGATCCGCATTCTGGCCCCCGCCTATTTCGCCCGCCGCGACACCCGCACCCCGATGAAGTTCGCCCTGATCTCGGTCGCGGTGAACGCCGGTCTGGCCATCGCCCTGTTCAACCTGGGCATGGGCGTGTCCGGCATCGCCGCCGCCGTCAGTGCCGCGGCCTGGACCAATGCCGGTCTGCTGGGCTTCACCCTGTGGCGGCGCAACCATTACCGCCCCGGCACCGCCGCCCTGTCGCGTCTGGCCCGCATCGGCCTGGCCAGCGGCGGGCTCGCGGTGGTCGTCGGTCTGGCCGCCTCGGCCCGTCCGTTGCTCGAGGGTCCGATCGCCGGCCTGCTGGCCGCGGCCGGTCTGGACCACGGGGCCAAGGAGCTGGGTCTGGTCCTGGTGACCGGGGTCGGGGGCCTGACCTATGTCGCCCTGGCCTTCGCCACCCGGGCGCTGACCGTGGCCGAGGTCAAGACCCTGCTGGGCCGCAGCCGCCGCTAGACCCTTGCCCTCAGCCCGGGGGTAAGGCATCTGCGCGGGCATGTACGACCCGACCGCGCCCGCCGCCCCGCCGCCCGCCTATACCGGCCCCCGCCGCATCCTCAGCGGCATCCAGGCGTCGGGAGCCCTGCATCTGGGCAATTATCTGGGCGCGCTGAAGCGGTTCACCGAACTGCAGGACCAGGGCGCGCCCTGTTTCCTGTTCGTGGCCGACCTGCATGCCATCACCGTGTGGCAGGACCCGGCCCTGCTGGCCGCCCAGACGCGCGAGATCGCCGCCGCCTATCTGGCCTCGGGTCTCGACCCGGCCCGGTCGGTGATCTTCCCGCAGTCGGCCGTACGCGCCCATTCGGAACTGGCCTGGATCCTCAACTGCGTCGCCCGCCTCGGCTGGCTGGACCGGATGACCCAGTTCAAGGAGAAGACCGGCAAGCACAAGGAACGGGCCTCGGTCGGCCTCTACACCTATCCGGTGCTGCAGGCCGCCGACATCCTGCTGTACAAGGCGACCGAGGTGCCGACCGGCGAGGACCAGAAACAGCATCTGGAACTGACCCGCGACATCGCCCAGAAATTCAACACCGACTTCAACGCGCCCGGCTTCTTCCCCCTGCCCGAGCCCCTGACCCAGGGCCCGGCCCCGCGGGTCATGAGCCTGCGCGACGGGGCGGCCAAGATGAGCAAGTCCGACCCCTCGGACCAGTCGCGCATCAATCTGACCGACGATTCCGACACCATCGCCGCCAAGATCCGCAAGGCCCGCACCGATGCGGAACCCCTGCCCGAAACGGTCGAGGGCCTGGCGGACCGGGCCGAGGCGAAGAATCTGGTGACCATCTACGCCGCCCTGGCCGGCATGAGCCGCGAGGCGGTGCTGGCCGAGTTCGGCGGTCAGGGCTTCGGCGTGTTCAAGCCGAAACTGGCCGAACTGGCCGTGGCCTCGATGGCCCCGGTCAGCAGCGAGATGCGCCGACTGATGGCCGATACCACCGAGATCGACCGGGTGTTGAAGGACGGGGCCGAGCGCGCCGCCGCCATCGCCGACCCGGTCGTGGCCGAGGTCAAGAAGATCGTCGGCTTCTGGCGCGGCTGACGTCCCCGGCGGTTTCCGGACCCCACACTGTGACGGACGGTTCCAACCACCCCCGTTCGGCTCTAGAGCGGTGGACATGAACCACCCCCTCGACCGGGCCGTCTGGAACGCCCTGACCACGCGCCTGTCATCGTTCGCGACCGCGGACTCCGACGCCCGCGCCGTGCGCATCGATCCCGAGGTCGGCGTCTTTCTCGCCGCCGCCGATGGCTCGCCCGCCAGCCTCGCCCGCCTCAGCGACCTGGCGCGCCGGCATCCGGGGGCCGGACTGGTCGAGGCCACCGGCAGTCCCATGGCCGACGTCCTGCCCGAGGGTGTCGCCGTCGCCCGCCGTATCGCCCTGGTGCAGATGATGGCGACCCGCCTGACGCCCGGCGGCCGCGACCTGCCGTTTGAGACCCTGACCGAGGCCGACGCCCCGGCCATGCTGGCCCTGGCGACCCTGACCAAACCCGGTCCATTCCGGTCAAAGACGCGCCAACTGGGCCCCTTCATCGGCGTGAAGCGGGGCGGCGAACTGATCGCCATGGCCGGCCGGCGCATGCGGGTCGACGGGTTCACCGAACTGAGCGGCGTCTGCACCCACCCCGACCATCGCGGCCAGGGGCTGGCGGCGGCCCTGTCCCGCGCGGTGACAGCAGAGATCCTGGCGACCGGCGAGGGGGTCTTCCTGCACGCCTTTGACGGTCACGACGCGACCATCGCCTTCTACCGGTCGCTGGGCTTCGAAAGCCGCGCCCGAATGACCTATACGGTTCTGGCCGACTGACGGAGAGCACAGGCATGAGCACGCACGAAGCGATCGTCGAATGGACCCGGGGCGACCAGCCGTTCGGCGACAACCTCTATTCCCGCGGCCACGACTGGCGGTTCGACGGCGGGGCCGTGGTGCGCGGCTCCTCGGCCCCGACCAGCGTCCCGGCCCCGATGTCCGACATCACGGCCGTCGATCCCGAGGAGGCGCTGGTGGCGGCCCTGTCCAGCTGTCACATGCTGTTCTTCCTGGCCTTCGCCCGCAAGGACGGCTTTGTCATCGACAGCTATCGCGATGCCGCGGTCGGCCTGCTGGACCGCGATGTCCGGGGCAGGGTTTCGATGACCGTGATCACCCTGCGGCCCGCCACCGTGTTCGCGGGCGAGGTCCAGCCCGACAGGCCGACACTGGAGGCCCTGCACCACCGGGCGCATACGGCCTGCTACATCGCCAGCTCAATTCACGCCGAGGTGCGGATCGAGCCGGTCTAGCCCGGGACTCAGGTGCGCGGGGCGACCGCGACGTCCTCCAGCAGGGCACGGAAGCGGCGCACCGCCTCGGCTGCCAGGTCCGGATCGTGGCGCATCGGCGGGGCATTCATCGGCTCGTCGAACGAATGCGTCCCCTCGGCGATCCAGGTCTCGACCTCCACTCCGCAGTTGCGGACCATGTCATGCACCCGCTCGGCATTGCGCACACTGGTCAGGTGATCGGTACGGGCGATCACCGCAAGCGTCCGGGGACAGTGCCGCCACGGCCGCATCCGGTTGCGGGCCAGAAAGCCGACATAGGGATAGGCCAGATAGGCGGCGATGACGGGGTCCAGGCTGACATTTCCGGGGTCGGCCAGGGACAGGCCGGGTCCAGAGCGGTCGGCGCTCATCGCCTCCATGATACCCCAGCCGCCGTGGCTCCAGCCGGCCATGGCGATCCGGTCGCTGTCGACCTCCGGCTTCTGTGACACGCCGTACAGGGTGGCCAGCACATCGCCTGCCCGCTCGGCCCCGCGCAGCACCAGGCCGGTACAGACGGCACTCAGGGCAAAGGTGCGGCTGAAGCCACGCCCGGCATAGGAATCGACCGTATAGGCGCGCCAGCCCGCCGCCTTCGCCGCCTCGGCATAGAGGGGCAGATGGTCTCTCAGTCCGCCGCAGCCGTGAAACAGCAGCACCGCCGGCCGCGGCCGCTCATCGTCCGGCCCGGTGACCGTGGTGTGGGGCGCGAGTTTCGCCCAGCGGGAATCCAGTGTGTCCATGGCCGGAGCCTAGCCGTCCCCGCCACACTCAAATAGCCGAAATCGGAGGCCCGGCGCTCAAGCGACGCGCCACCGCGTGGCGAACATGGCACCCCCCGGGAAGCGCTCAGGTCGTGAGCCGCCGCGCGGCGAACATTGCGCCCCAGAAAGACCTAGTGCCGGAACACCCGCACCCCGGTGAAGGCCATGGCCAGGCCGAGCTCGTCGGCGGCGGCGATGACCTCGGCGTCGCGCATCGAGCCACCGGGCTGGATCACGGCCGTGGCCCCCGCGGAGGCGGCCTCGATCAGGCCGTCGGCGAACGGGAAGAAGGCTTCCGAGGCACAGGCCGACCCCTGGGCCAGCGACCGGGCCAGCCCCTTGACCTCGCCGGCCTCGGCGGCGCGGATGGCGGCGATACGGGCGCTGTCGCGGCGGTTCATCTGGCCGGCCCCGATACCCGCCGTCTGGCCGTCGCGAGCATAGACGATGGCATTGGACTTGACGTGTTTGGCCACGGTGAAGGCGAACAACATGTCGCGCACCTCGGTCGGGGTCGGCTGACGACGGGTGACGATCTTCAGATCCTGGGCGGTGATCCGGGTGCGGTCGCGGGACTGGACCAGGAAGCCGCCGGCCACCGAGCGGAACACCTCCCCCTCGGCCAGGGCGTCCGGCAGGCCGTCGGTCAACAGCAGACGCAGGTTCTTCTTGGCGGCGAAGACGGCGCGGGCCTCGTCGTCGGCCCCGGGGGCGATGACCACCTCGGTGAAGATCTCGGTGATGGCGCGGGCGTCGGCCCCGGTCAGGGGCCGGTTGACCGCGATGACCCCGCCGAAGGCCGAGACGGAGTCGCATTCCAGCGCCCGGCCATAGGCCTGCAGCAGGTCGTGGCCGATGGCCACGCCACACGGATTGGCGTGTTTGACGATCACACAGGCCGGGGCCTCGAACTCGGCCACCAGCTCATAGGCGGCGTCGGCGTCGGCGATATTGTTGTAGC